>DAIDIT010000223.1 GCA_027451705.1 Pseudomonadota bacterium | reverse complement strand
CGCGCGCGCCGGTGCAAGCGCTCTTCCTGCTCGGGCGCGGGAGCGAGCCCGGCGTCCGGCGTCTGGGGGCGTCGGAGGCGCTGGCACGGCTCACGGCCTCGGCTTTCCTGCCGCGCTGGTGGGCACCGGGCCTCGAGGCCGGACTCGACGCGCTCGCCTCGCTCGCGCGGAGCACGCCCGTCTTCGCGCTCTGCTCCGAGCCGGACGGCCGGCTCGCGGCCCGGGTGGGCGCGGCGGCCTTGCTCGCACCCACCGCGCGGAGCGAGAATGGAGGACCATGGTGAAGGGGGCTGCACTGCTGTCTTTCGCCGCCGGACTGGCGCTCGCCCCGCGTGCGTTCGCGCAGTGCACGCCGACCCCCTACATCGTGGTCGACGGCCAGACCTGCGACTGGACGCCCTCCGAGAACCCGCTGGTCATCCCCAACAACGACGCCACGAGCGACGCGACGAGCGTCATCCTCGACATCTCCGGCGCAGAGTTTACCGACAACTACAACACCGCCTCGACCGGCAATGGAAACCTGTACGGCATGATGACGTTCGCGTCGGGGCCGGGCACCGTGAACAAGGCCAACGAAATGGTCGGCTTCGCCCTCAACACCACCGGCGCGCCGGTCGGCAACAACTGCAACGCGAACCTCGCCGTCTACTTCATATGCACCCAGAAGCCCTGCTCGGACAGCGCCAACTGGCAGGGCTACTACGCGCCCTACACCAACAACAACTGCACCAGCGTCGGCACCGCCGTCGCCCTGACGGCCGGCAGCCAGTACGCCTTTGCGACCTCCGGCAACGTCGCCGAGTTCGGGGTGAACTTCGCGGCGATCCCCGGGCTCGGGACGAACTTCCTCGTGAGCCCCATCTCCGGACAGATCTCCGGGAGCGGCAACGTACTGGGCATGGACACCCTTCCGCAGACGAGCTACTCGACGACGACCGTCGGGCCGACCGCCGCGACCGTTTCGGACGTGGCCGCGCGCTCGGGACCGGACGGCGTGACGCTCGGCTGGCTCACCCGGACCGAGCGCGGCAACCTCGGCTTCCGCATCTTCCGCCAGCGCGGCCAAGACGCCGGTCCGGTGGGCGGATTCGTGCGCGGACGCCTCGTGGCCTTCGACGACCAGGCGTACCGATTCCGGGATCCCGGGGGCCGCGCCGGAGATCTGTACTGGGTCGGCGACCTCGACCAGCACTCCGGGAAGCTGCGCTTCCACGGGCCCGTCCGGGCGACGCCCGCGGCGCGGCTCCCCGTACAGCCGCCGCCAACCCGGCTGCTCGCCGCCGCGCAATCCACGTGGACCGGCGCGCACGGCCCGGGGCTTCGGACTCGTCCCGGCGACACGGCGAGGCTCGGCGTGTCGGCCGAGGGAATGGTGTGGGTGCCGGACGGCGCGCTCTCGGCGGCGGGCGTGACGCCCCCCGCGGGGGGCGCGCTGACCTACGGCGGCGCGCCGGTCACGAGCGTCCGCGACGGGGCGGGCGTGCTCTTCTACGCGGGCCCGATCCAGAACGGCTACGACGGCGTCGACGCCTACCTGCTCGGGCCGGGGAGGCCCGCGGGCCAGACCGCGCCGCTGCGGCGCCCGGGCCCCGCGGACCCGCTCCTCGCGACCGTCACGAGCCACCTGCACCTCAAGCAATACGTCTCCTACGACTGGGACGCGGCCGGCGACGACCCCTACATCTGGGCCTGGGCGAGCAACCTGTTTCCGCCCGACCCGGTGGCGTTCGACGCGCCGGCGGCGGCCGCCACGCTGGGCGGCGGGGGCACGATCACCGCGCACCTGCTCGGTGGAACGGAGCAGGCCCATCACGTGCAAGTCGTCCTCGACGGAGCGGTGCTCGGCGAAGCCCGCTGGACCGGCCTTGCGCCGTTCGATTTCACCGCCACCCTGCCGCCCGGGCTGCTCCAGCCGTCGGGCAACAGCCTGACGGTGAACGCCCTCTTCGACACGGGCGCGCGGCTCGAGTTCGTCATGCTCGAGTCGATCGACCTCGACTACGACCGACTCCCCCAGGCCGTCGCGGGCGAGGCCCGCTTCACGATGCCGCCGGGGAGCTGCGCCGCGGTGACCGGCCTCGCGACCTCGGCGCGCGCCTGGGAGATCACCGACCCGATCGCGGCGGTTCCGCTCGCCGGGCTCGCCGTCGAGGGCGGCACGGCGGGGCTGTGCAGCCCGATCGACGGGCGGCCGCACCGCTACGAGCTCTTCGACTTCGCGGTGGCGCAGGCGCCGAGCGTCCGACCTTTCGCGGGCGGAGACCTGGCCGCACGGCCGCGCGTCGCCGACGAACTGGTCGTCGTCCACCCGAGCCTGCTCCCGGCCCTCCAGCCGCTGCTGGCCGCCCGGCGGGCGCAGGGGCTGCGGATCGCGGTCGCGACCCCGGAGGAGGCCGCGGACGCGTTCGCGTTCGGCGACGCCGGGCCCGCCGGCATCCGCGGACTCGTCCGCCACGCGCTCGCGGCGTGGACGGTCGCGCCGCGCTACCTGCTGCTGGCCGGCGGGGCCAGCGCCGATCCGCGCGACGTGCTCGGCACGGGCGTGCCCGATCTCGTCCCGACGGGCCACACCGTCGCCGGCGCCGACGGCATGCGGGCGGCGAGCGACTCCTGGTTCGCCGCCGGCGCCGACGGGCTGACGCCGCAGCTCTCGGTCGGTCGGCTTCCCGCGGACACGCCCGCCCAGCTCGCGGCGGTCGTCGCGAAGATCCTCGCCGGCGATTCGCAGTCGCCGACCGGCCGCGCCGCGCTCGTCTCGGACGTCCCGCTCTACGCGGACGACGCCGACTTCGCCCAGAACTCCAGCGTCGTCGGAGGCCGCCTGCAGGCCGCCGGGATCGCGGTCACGCCGATCTCGAGCGCCGCCGCCGGGACCGAGGCGGCCATCGCCTCGGCGCTCGCGGCCGGTACCGACCTCTGGCACTACGTCGGCCACGCCGGAACGTCGGCCTGGGGCGGTCAGACGTTCCTGACCGCTTCCCAGGTCGAAGGTCTGTCGAACGCACGCTTTCCGATTCTCACCTCCTTCGATTGCCTCGACGGCATGTTCGACGACCCGACCACGGTTTCGGTCGGCTGGGCCGCGCTGGCGGCGCCCGCCGGGGGGGCGCTCGCCGCCTTCGTGCCCTCGACCGTCCTCTCACCGCGGCAGGCCCACGTCTTCGACCTCCTCGTCGTGGGCGCGCTGACGGCGGGCCCGCTTTCCTCCTTTCCGCGCGTCGGGGACGCGCTCCTTCTGGCCCAGCAAGCGGCCGCCCAGAATCCGCTGCTCGCGGACTACGTCCGCACCTACAACCTCGTCGGCGATCCAGCCTCGAGGCTGCCGCTGCACTAGCCTACCGAAGCACGGCGCATGCCCGACGAGACCTTCGTGGATCCGGGCGCTTGCGCGCCTCGGGAGGGGGTCTCCGAGGACCCGGGGGGTCAAGTCTTCGACGGCGCGGTCGTGCTCTGCGGACCGACGGCGTCGGGCAAGAGCGCCCTCGCGGTGGAGCTGGCCGATCGGCTCGGCGCGGAGATCCTCGGCGCGGACAGCCAGCAGGTCTACCGCGGCCTGCCCATCGGCACCGCCCAGCCCGAGGCGACGCTGCTCGCGCGCGTTCCCCACCACCTGATCGGCTTCGTCGAGCCCCCCGAGCGGACGACGGCCGCGCGCTACGGCGCCCTGGCCCGCGAGGCCGCCGCCGAGGTGCGGGCCCGCGGCCGGCGGGTGCTGCTCGCCGGGGGAACCGGCCTCTACCTCCGGGCCGCCCTCGAGGGGCTCTTCGAAGGGCCCGCGGCGGACGCGGCGCTGCGGCAGCGGCTCGAAGACGAGGCCGCCCGCGAGGGCCGCGCGGCGCTCCACGCGCGTCTCGCGCGCGCCGATCCCGGGGCCGCCGCCCGGATCGCGCCGAACGACTTGACGCGGGTCGTCCGCGCACTCGAGGTGTTCGAACGAACGGGCGCGCCGATGTCGACCCACCACGCGCGACATGCCCGCGCCCGCCCCCGCGTCGCGTGGCTCGGCCTCTGCCCGCCGCGCGACGAGCTGTACCGCCGCATCGACGCCCGGACGCGGCGGATTTACGCCGAGGGGCTGCTCGCGGAGGCCGAGTGGCTGCGGCGCGAGGGGCTGCGCGACTGGGCGCCCGCGCGGGCGGTCGGCTACCGCGATGCCCTCGGAGTCCTCGACGGGAGGCTGCGCGTCGAGGATGCGATCGCCGCGACCGCGCGCGACAGCCGCCGCTACGCGAAGCGCCAGCTCACCTGGTTTCGCGCCGTCCCCGGCGTGCACTGGCTCCCGTGGCCGGCGAACCCCGACGACGCCCTGCGGCAGGTCGGGTAGACGCCGCGGCACCCCAGAGCGGCCGCACGATGGGGGCCAAATCGAAGACGCGGCGTGGTAGAATCAACGACCACGAGGGTGCGGCGCGTACGCATTGGAGGCAAGTGACATGAGAGCGGTCCAATCCTTTTTCCGCGTAGCAGGCATCGCAGCCATTTTCGCGCTGCTGATCCTCGGGCCCGCTCCGACGCGGGTGGCGGACAAGAGCTACCGGTGCGAGGCGGGCGGGGGCTGCACGGTCTCGGGAGTCGGCTTCGGCGGCCTCGTCGGCTGCCAGCCCGTCGTCGCGGTGCCCGCCTGCGGAGGCGCCGTCGTCGTCGCCTGCGGGGGAGTCGTCGTCGCGTGCGGCGGCTGCGGCGGAGGCTCCTGCGGCGGCGGCTGCGGCGGCTGTTCCTGACGCTCGTCACGGTGCCACAGCCACGGCTTCGGTTGGCCGAGCAGCGCGCGATTCGCGGAATGGCGCGCGCGCAGTGCAAACCGCGGGCGCACCCGGCTTCAATCCGAGGATCCGAACCTCCTTCCCCGGCCTTTTTCGTCAGTGCGCCGCGGGCTCGCCGACGAGCGCGGCGTGGAGCGCGCCGAGCGCGGCGGGGCCGCGCGCGGCGTTCGTGAGCAGTGACAGCCGCGCCCCTTGCGCCGTCGCGCCGAGGACCGCGGCCCCGGCGCCGGTGAGGGCGAGGAGCGCGCGGCGCAGCGCCGCGGCGGAGTCGCAGAGGCCGTGGCCGACCGCGGACACGGCGCAGAGGTTCGCCTCGACCGCGACGCGGTTGCCGAGCCCCTTCTCGATCGCTTCGCGCAGCGCCGGGAAGCCGTGGACGTTCTCGAGCGAGAGCCAGACGAAGGCGCCGTCCGCGTCCGCTCCGACCTCGTGAGGCGCCGCTCCACCCTTCGCGAGCAGGTCGAGCGTCTCGCCCAGCAGGGCCCCGTCGCCGCGAAGGCGCAGCCGCGCGACGTCGGAGAGCAGCGCGGCGCCGACCGCCCGACCCGCCGCCCGCGGCGCGTCGGCCCCGACCCGCGTCCCGCTGCCCGCGCCGCCCGTCTGGAGCGCGTGGATCGTGATGCCGCTCCTGCGCGCCCACTCGACGGCCTGGGCGTTGAGCACCTTCGCGCCCGCGCGGGCCAGCTCCTGCATCTCCCCGTACCCGATGGCGTCGAGCTTGTGCGCCTCCCCGACCACGCGCGGGTCCGCGGACCAGACTCCGTCGACGTCGCTGTAGATCTCGCAGGCCTCCGCCGACAGCGCGGCCGCGAGCGCCACCGCCGTCGTGTCGCTGCCGCCGCGGCCGAGCGTCGTGACCTCGCGCGCGCGGGAGACGCCCTGGTAGCCGGCGACGATGACGACCTGGCCGCGGCCGAGCGCCTCGAGGATGCGCGCCGGCCGGACCTCGACGATCCGCGCCTGCGCGTGCGACTCGTCGGTGATGATGCCGCTCTGCGAGCCGGTGAAGGAGATCGCGCCGACGCCGGCCTCCTGCAGCGCCATCGAGAGCAGCGCCATCGAGATCCGCTCGCCGGCGGAGAGCAGCATGTCGAGCTCGCGGCGGGGCGGGTCGGCGCTCACGCCTTTCGCGAGCCCGAGCAGTTCGTCGGTCGTGTCGCCCATCGCGGAGACCACGACCACGAGGTCGACCCCGGCGCGCTTCCGCTCCGCCACGCGCGCGGCGACCTGGCGCATCCGGTCGAGCGAGGCGACCGACGACCCGCCGTACTTCTGCACGACGATGCCCACGGCGCGGCAGAGTACCACGAGCGCGGCGGCCCCAACCGGTCGTGATCCGCGGTCGTGGTCGCGGTCGTTCCGGCGCCTCACCCGGCCGGTCGAACGTCGCCCTTCTCTTCCCTCGCCCCCCAAGCCGGCACAGCCGGACGGTTCGTGACAGATTGGGGCGACGACCCCGATTGCATCGGCTCCACGAGGGGGCGTAGGGTGACGGCGGGATGTCCAAGCGGTTCCGCTGGTCGCTCGCCGTCGCCGCGCTGGCGCTCCTGATCTGGTGGCTCTGGCCGGCGGGATCGCCGGCCCCGTCCGCCTCCGCCCGCGCAGACGGAGGCGCGGCGTCGAGCGTCGCCCTCGCGGCGGATCTCGATGGGTCGGACGGGGGTCCCGAGGCGACCGCCGCGTCGCTGAGCGGCCGGGTGCTTTCGGGCCCCGACGCCGGCGTCGCCGAGGCGCTGGTGGTCGCGGAGGATTCGCAGGGTCGCCTCCAGCAGACGCGCAGCGGCGACGGCGGCCGCTACCGCTTCGACGGCCTCGCCCCCGGGGGCTGGACGCTCGCCGCGCAGGCCGGCGCCGCGATCGCCGCGCCCCTCGGCCCGATCCCCGTGTCGCCCGGCGACGACCTCCGCGACATCGACCTCTCGCTCGTCCCAGGGGTCGCGGTCTCCGGCCGCGTCCTGGACCTCCGCAGTCGCAACGGCGTCCCCGGCGCGCAGCTACAGATCCTCGCGACACCCTTCTCCACCCTCTCGGGCCCCGACGGCCGCTACCGCTTCGCGGCGATCCCCGCCGGCCGGCAGACGCTGCTGGTCTTGGCCGACGCCTACCTGCCGCGCAAGGTCGCGATCGACTACCCCGGCGGCGCGACCGCCGCGGGACTGGACGTGTACCTCCGGCCGGCGACCCACGTCGAAGGGACCGTCGTCGGCCCGGACGGCGCTCCCGTCGCGGGCGCATCGCTCTGGCTCTGGCGCTACCAGGCCACGGACGAGGGCCCGGCGCTCGCCCCGCTCGGCGTCACGTCCGACGCGGACGGCCGGTTTGCCGCGGACGTCGAGGCGGGCGTCTGCCGCTTCGTCGCGCGGAGCCGGGGCCGCGCGGAGGGACAGAGCGAGCAACTCGACCTCGCCGAGGGGCAGCGGCGCACCGGCGTCCAGGTGAGGCTCGGCGCCGGCGGCGAGGTCGACGGCCTCGTGCTGCTGCCGGGCGGGGCACCCGCGTCCGGCGGCCAGGTCCAGGCGCTCGGCGGCGCGGGCCGCTGGCCGGTCGGGCAGGCGCCGATCGACCGCTCGGGCCACTTCCAGCTCGCGGGGCTGCCCGCCGGGCACCTGGCCCTCGTCGCGGACGCGGCCCAGGCGCGCGGCAGCGCCGACGCCGACCTTTCGGAGGGCGGCCAGGTCGAGGTCCAGATCCAGCTCGGAGACGGCACCGTCGACGGCACGGTCGTCGACGCCGACGGCCAGCCGGTCGGAGGCGCCCTCGTCGTCGCCCGGCCGGTCGGGCTCGGCGCGGCGGGCGAGCGGCAGACGCTCTCCGGCGCGGACGGCCGCTTCAAGCTCTCGGGCCTCTCGGGCAACCGCTTCGATCTCGCCGCCAGCAAGGACCAGGGCTCGGCCGAGCTGCGCGGCATCGCCGCCGGCACGCACGGCGTCCAGCTCTCCCTCGCCATCGGCAGGGTCTCCGGCTACGTGACGACCCCCGACAGCGGTGGCGTCTCCGACTTCACCCTCTCCGCCGAACCCGAGGTCCCGGGACACGGCCGGCCGAGATCGAAGCACGTCCTCGACGGGCGCGGCGAGTTCTCGCTGCCGCTCGCGCCCGGCGCCTACGTGCTTCGGGCGACCGCGCCCGGCTACGCGGACGGCGAGGCGCGCGGCGTCTCCGTCGCCGCCGGGCAGGAGACCGCGGGCGTGCACATCGAGCTGCGCCCCTCCGGGACCGTCGAGGGGCTCGTCCTCGACGCCACGTCCGGAGCCCCCGTCGTCGGCGTGAACGTCGCGATCGACCGCTCCCACGCCTGGGCGGTCGGGCGCACGGGGAGCGGCGGCGCGGGCGGCGGCACGAGCGGCGTCGACGGCCGGTTCGTCATCCGCGACGTGGCCCCGGGCAACTACGCCCTCTTCGCCAGTTCGCCCGACTACGAGCAGAACTGGCCACCGCCCTCCGTGGCCGTGCAGCCGGGCGAGGACAGCCCCTCGGTCGAGGTCCGCGTCCACCGGGCGAAGGGCAACCGCGAGCAGGAGTATGCCGGCGTCGGCCTCTCCTTCTTCCCCAACCGGCAGGGCAACATGCAGGTCGTGGAGGTGTTTCCCGGCGGCCCCGCCTGGGAAGCGGGGATCCGCAGCGGGGACGAGATCCTCGCGATCGACGGACAGCCGACCGCGGCGCTCTCGATGGGCGACGTCTCGAACCGCATTCGCGGCCCGGTCGGCAGCGAAGTCACGCTCGACATGCAGCGCGGCGGCAACGGCCCGGGCTACGAGGTCGTCGTCCCGCGGGGCGACATCAAGTTCTTCTGATCGTCGTCGTCGGCGCCGTCGGCCGGCAGCGCCTTGGACGTCCGGGCGCCGAGCTTCTCGAGCTGGGCGACCTGGGCGAGCAGATTGCCCCTGCCGTGCCGGAGCTTCGCGAGCGCGCCGTCGTAGGCCTCGCGCGCCTGGTTCAGCCGGTTGCCGAGCCCGTCGAGATCCTCGCAGAAGGCGGCGAACTTGTCGTGGAGCCGGCCGGCCCGGTCCGCGATCTCTTCCGCGTTGCGGTTGCGCCGCTCGACCTGCCAGACGTGGGCCACGGTCTTGAGCGCGAGCAGCAGGGTCGTCGGAGTCGCCACCACGACGTTCAGCTTCGCGGCGAAGGCGGTCAGGTCGGGGTCGGCGCGCAGCGCCTCGGCGAGCGCGCCCTCGATCGGCACGAACATGATGACGTAGTCGATGCCGCCGTCGAGCCGCGCGTAGTCCTTCGACGCGAGGTCCTTCACGTGGCCGCGGATCGAGTCGACGTGCTGGCGCAGCGCGGATGCGCGCGAGGGCTCGTCGGCCGCGTTGACGAACGCCTCGAAGGCGGCGAGCGAGACCTTCGAGTCGACGACGATCTGCCCGCGACCCGGGAGCCGCACGAGGACGTCGGGACGCAACCGCGCGCCGTCCTCGGAGGTGGCGGACTGCTGGAGGACGTACTCCTCGCCCTCCCGCAGGCCGGAGCGCTCGAGGACCGTGGCGAGCACCATCTCGCCCCAGGCGCCGCGCGCCTCGGGCCGCGACCGCAGCGCCCGGGTGAGGTTGCCCGCCTCCTCGGTCATCCGGTCGCTGCGCGCGAGGAGGTCGCGGATCCGCTCGCCGAGCACGGCGCGCTCCTTGCCGCTCTCCTTGGCCGCCTCCTGGAGCTCCTTCTGGAACTCGGCGATCTTCTGCCGCAGCGGCCCGAGCAACCCCTCGAGGCGGGTGGCCTGGTCCTTCGCCACCGCCTCGCCCTGCGCGGCGAGCGCCTTCGCCGAGAGCAGCTCGAACTCGCGCGCGAGGGTCGCCCGCTTCTCCTCCGCGTTCGCGACCGCCTGCTCCAGCCGCGCCCGCTCCACCGCGAGCGCGTCGCGGTCGCGGCGCAGCCCCTCGACCTCGGCTTCCAGCTCCGGGACGCGCGCGGCCCGGGCCTCGGCGGCTGCGAGTGCGCGCCCGAGGCTTGCCTCCTTCTCGCGGAGCGCGTCGACCAGTTCGCCCCGGTCGGGTGCGGCACGGCGCGAGAGCCAGACGACAGCCGCGGCCGCGCCGATCGCGGCGCCCAGGACGGCGAGGATCGGCAGGGCGGCGGGCGGCACGGGCCCCCGTCAGCCCGCGAGCAGCGGCGCCGGCCAGACCTCGGGCGCCTCCATGAAGGCGACGAGCGCGAGGTGGCGGAGGGCGGCGTGGCCCTGGGCGAGGACCTCGAGCGACGACCGCTCGCAGGCCGACAGGCAGCGCCGCCGCGCCGCGAGCGGAAGCCGGCTGAAGCGCTCGAGCCGGCCCCCGAGCAGCGGGACCAACCGCTCGAGCAGGTCGAGGAAGGCGCAGAGGTCGCCGCGGTCCGGCGGCGCGAGCGTGTAGAGGTGGTGCTGGGCGCGGCGGACGACGGCGGGCATCTCCTTCTCGGCCATGCCGGTCGGCACCAGCGCCTCGACCGCCGAGGTGAGCGCCTGCGCCCCGGAGGCGGAAAGGCCACGCCCCGGGCGGAGCTTCACCGCCGCGCGGAGGAGCATGTTCGAGGTGACACCGCCCTTGAGGAAACCCGAGTTGCCGAAGCGACCGAGCACGGAAGCGGACACGCGTGAGACCTCCTGGCCGTCCGGTACATCATAGCCGAGGGTCCGACATTGTCACGTGCATGTCACCGGCACCTCGGGCGGCCACCGCTTCGATCTTCAGCGATCCCGCGCCGTTGCGCCGGCCATGCCCAACCGGAGCAGCTCCCGGATCCGTCGGTCCGGAAGCGAGTCCGCGGTGCGGCCACCGGTCCAACCATTTACATTTCTTTGCTTTCCGAGACTGGCGCGGCGGGCGCGGGAAGTAGTATCAACGCCCGACACTGCTCCAGGCGAGACATCAGATGCGAATCATCCGAAAGACATGGGGCGCCTTGCTGCTGGCCGCCGCCTCCGCTTGCGGCCGGCCGGGCCAGCCCACGCCCGGAACCAGGCCGACCGCCCGGGCGGTGCCGGTCGTGGCGGCCGACGTCGCCTCGCGCGACGTCCCAATCTACCTCGAAGGGCTCGGCAACGTCGCCGCGTACCAGACCGTGACCGTGCGCACCCAGGTCGACGGCCGGCTCGACCGGGTCCTCTTCACCGAGGGGCAGCAGGTCCGGCGCGGCCAACAGCTCGCGCAGGTGGACCCGCGGCCGTTCGAGATCCAGCTCCACCAGGCGGAGGGCGCGCTCGCGCGCGACCAGGCCACCGCGCGCGACGCCGAGCTGACGCTGGCGCGCGACCAGGCGCTGCTCCGGAAGGCGCTCGCGACGCAGCAGCAGGTCGACGACGAGCGCGCCGTGCTCGAACAGGCGCACGGCGCGATCGCAATGGACCAGGCGCAGGAGGCGGCCGCGAAGCTCCAGCTCGACTACGCGCGGATCACCTCGCCCATCGACGGGGTCACCGGCATCCGGCTCGTCGACGCGGGAAACGTCGTGCACCAGGCCGACCCCGGCGGCCTCGTGGTCATCACCCAGCTCGACCCGATCGCGGTCCTCTTCACCCTTCCCGAGGACGACCTCGCCTCCGTAGCCCGGGAGCTGCGAAAGCGCCCGCTGGAGGTGGAGGCGGACAGCCGCGATGGCGGCCAGAAGCTCGCCATGGGCCAGCTCGCGCTGATCGACAACCAGATCAACCCGGCGACCGCGACGATGCGGCTCAAGGCGATCTTCCCGAACCCGGATCACCTCCTGTGGCCCAACGCCTTCGTGAAGGTGCGGCTGCACCTGACGACCCGGCCGGGCGTCCTGGTCGTGCCCGCGACCGCTCTCCAGCGGGGGCCGCAGGGCACGTTCGTCTACGTCATCGGGGACGGTGACACGGTGTCGGTCCGGCCGGTCGAGGTCGACTCGCTCGCGGGGGAGCAGGCCATCATCGCGCGCGGGCTCTCGGCGGGCGAACGCGTCGTCAGTGACGGCCAAAACCTGCTCCGGCCCGGCGCAAAGGTGGCGATCCACCGCGCTCCGTCGCCCGGGTCGGTCGAAGTCGGCGCGTCGCGGTAGGCGATCGTGAACATCTCCGAGCCGTTCATCCGCAGGCCGATCGCGACCTCGCTCCTGATGGTCGGCCTGACCCTCGGCGGCGTGGTCGCCTACCGGGAGCTGCCGGTCTCGGCGCTCCCACAGGTCGACTTCCCGACCATCGTGGTCTCCACCGCGCTGCCGGGGGCGTCGGCCGAGACGATGGCGTCCGCGGTCACGACGCCGCTCGAGCGGCAGTTCGGGCAGATGCCGTCGCTGTCGCAGATGACCTCGGTCTCGAGCTTCGGGACCTCCCAGATCACCCTCCAGTTCGAGCTCGACCGCGACATCGACTCCGCCGAGCAGGACGTCCAGGCGGCGATCAACGCGGCGGCGACCCTGCTCCCCAGGACGCTGCCGAACCCGCCGGTCTACAGCAAGAGCAACCCCGCCGACACGCCGGTGCTCACCCTCGCCGTCTCGTCGGACACGCTGCCGCTCGACGCGGTCGACGACTTCGCGGACTCGGTGCTCGCGCAGAAGATCTCGCAGGTCTCGGGCGTCGGCCTCGTCACCCTCAACGGCGGGCAGAAGCCCGCGGTGCGCGTCCAGGTCGACCCGGAGGCACTCGCGGGGGTCGGCCTCTCCCTCGAGGACGTGCGGTCGGTGCTGGTCGCCGCCAACGTCAACCAGCCCAAGGGCAACCTCGACGGCCCGCGGCAGGACTACACGCTCGCGACCAACGACCAGCTCTTCCGCGCGAAGTCGTTCCGCTCGATCGTCCTCGCCTACGTCAACGGCGCGCCGATCCGGCTGCGCGACGTCGCGCGCGCCGTCGACGGGGTCGAGAACGCGCAGCTCGCGGGCTGGGCGAACCGCAAGCGGGCGATCATCCTCAACGTGCAGCGGCAGCCGGGCGCGAACGTGATCCAGGTCGCGGACCGCGTCAAGGCGCTGCTCCCGAAGCTGCGCCCGTCGATGCCGCAGGGGATCGACCTCTCGATCCTCTCGGACCGCACCGAGACCGTCCGCGCCTCGGTCGACGACGTCCAGTTCACGCTGGTCCTGACCATCCTGCTCGTCGTCGCGGTCATGTACCTCTTCCTGCGCAGCGTGCGCGCGACGATCATCCCGGGAGTCGCGGTGCCGCTGTCGATCGTCGGCACCTTCGCCGTGATGTACTTCCTGGGCTACAGCCTGAACAACCTCTCGCTGATGGCGCTGACGATCGCCACCGGGTTCGTCGTCGACGACGCGATCGTGATGGTCGAGAACATCGCGCGCTTCATCGAGGAGGGGGTGCCGCCGTTCGAGGCGGCGCTCCGAGGCAGCAAGCAGATCGGCTTCACGATCATCTCGCTGACGGTCTCGCTGGTCGCGGTTCTGATCCCGCTCCTCTTCATGGGGGGGCTCATCGGCCGCCTCTTCCGCGAGTTCGCGGTCACGCTCAGCATCTCGATCTTCGTCTCCGCGCTCCTTTCGCTGACGCTGACGGCGATGATGTGCGCGGCGCTGCTCCGCTCGCGCGCCGAGACGCGGGAGAACGCGCTGCAGCGGGCTTTCGAGCGCGGCTTCGCGGCGGTGCTCGGCTTCTACGAGCGGACGCTGCGGGTCGTGCTCGACCACCAGCCGCTGACGCTCGCGGTCACGCTCGGGACCCTCGCGCTGACGCTGGTCCTCGCGTGGATCGTCCCGAAGGGCTTCTTCCCCGAGCAGGACACCGGCGCGATCATGGGCGTCTCCGAGGCCGCGCCGGACGTCTCGTTCCCGCGGATGATGGCTTTGCAGGAGTCGCTCGCCGAGGTGGTGGAGCAGGACCCCGACGTGGCCTCGGTCGCCTCCTTCATCGGCGCGGACGGAACCAACGCGACGGTCAACAGCGGCCGCCTCGCGATCACCCTGAAGCCGCGATCCGAGCGGACGGCGAGCGCGCAGCAGATCATCGCCCGGCTCGGGCCGCGCCTCGCGCAGCTCGAGGGGATCTCGCTCTACCTCCAGGCGGTCCAGGACCTCCAGATCGACGACCGCGTCAGCCGAACGCAGTTCCAGTACACCCTGGAGGACGCGAGCGGCGACGAGCTGCGGGAGTGGGCCCCGAAGCTCCTCGCCCGGCTGCGCGCCCTCCCCGCGCTGCGCGACGTCGCGAGCGATCAGGGGCAGGCGGGGCTCCAGCTCGCCCTCGACATCGACCGCGACACGTCGTCGCGCCTCGGCGTCCTGCCGCAGGCAATCGACGACACCCTCTACGACGCTTTCGGCCAGCGGCAGGTCTCGACGATCTTCACCCAGCTCAACCAGTATCGGGTGATCCTGGAGGTCGACCCCGGGGACCAGAAGAACGGCGCGGCCCTCGACCGCCTCTACGTCCGCTCGCAGTCCGGCGCGCTCGTGCCGCTCTCGGCCTTCTCCCGGTTCACCGACGCCGCGGCGCCGCTGGTCGTCAACCACCAGGGGCAGTTTCCGGCGGCGACGCTGTCGTTCAACCTCGCACCCGGGGTCTCGCTCGGGGAGGCGGTCGACGCCATCGATGGGGCCGAGCGCGACCTCGGCCTGCCCCCGGGAGTCCACGCGTCCTTCCAGGGCACGGCGGAGGCCTTCCGCGAGTCACTCGCGAGCGAGCCGATCCTCATCGTGGCGGCGCTGATCACCGTCTACATCGTGCTCGGCGTCCTCTACGAGAGCTACATCCACCCCATCACCATCATCTCGACCCTGCCGTCGGCGGGCGTCGGGGCGCTCCTCGCCCTGATGCTGGCCGGCAGCGAATTCACCGTGATCGCCTTGATCGGCATCGTCCTGCTGATCGGCATCGTCAAGAAGAACGCCATCATGATGATCGACTTCGCCCTCGAGGCCGAGCGCGACCAGGGGCTCTCGCCGCGCGAGTCCATCTTCGAGGCCTGCCGCCTTCGCTTCCGGCCGATCATGATGACCACCGTCGCGGCGCTCCTCGGAGGCCTGCCGCTCGCACTTGGCACCGGCACCGGATCGGAGCTCCGCCGGCCGCTCGGCATCAGCATCGTCGGCGGCCTGCTGATCTCGCAGCTCCTGACGCTCTACACGACGCCGGTCGTCTACCTCTACATGGGCCGCCTCGGCGCCTGGATCAAGGGCGGCAAGGCGAAGGTGAAGCCGGCCGAGACGCTGCCGGCCACGGGGACGTGAGGCGGCGTGAACGTCTCCGAGCCCTTCATCCGGCGGCCCGTCGCGACCTCACTGCTCGCGATCGCCCTGATCCTGGGCGGCGCCGCCGCCTACACGCGCCTGCCCGTGGCGCCGCTGCCGCGGGTCGACTTTCCGACGATCTCGGTCCAGGCCATGCTGCCCGGCGCGAGCCCCGAGACCATGGCGTCCGCGGTGGCGACGCCGCTCGAGCGCCGGCTCGGACGCATCGCCGGCCTCTCCGAGATGACCTCCTCGAGCGTGCTCGGCTCGACCCAGATCACGCTCCAGTTCGACCTCGACCGCGACGTCGACGCCGCCGGCCGCGACGTTCAGGCCGCCATCAACGCCGCGTCGGGCGACCTCCCCACGAACCTGCCTTCGCTGCCCTTCTTCAAGAAGGTCAACCCGGCCGACTCGCCGATCCTGATCCTCGGGCTGACCTCGAAGACGATCCCCCTCGGGCAGGTCTTCGACCAGGCCAACACCGTCTTCGCCCAGAAGATCTCGCAGATCTCCGGGGTCGGCCAGGTCTTCGTCGGCGGCGGCCAGCAACCCGCGGTCCGCATCGAGGTCGACCCCGAGAGGCTCGCCGGCCTCGGGATGGGGATGGAAGACCTCAGGGCGGTGCTGGGCCAGTCGACCGTCGACCAGCCGGAGGGGGCCCTCGGCGGCCCCGCCCAGACCCTCATCGTGAAGGCCAACGACCAGCTCTTCGACGCGGCCCAGTTCGAGCGGCTGATCGTCCGCTCCGATGCCGGCGGGGTGGTCCGGCTCGGCGACATCGCCCGAGTCGTCGACGACGTCGAGAACGACCGGGTGGCCGGCTGGAAGGATCACGACCGCGCCGTCGTCGTGGTCATCCGGCGTCAGCCGGGCGCGAACATCCTCGACGTGATCGACCGCATCAAGGCGCTCCTGCCCTCGCTCGCGCAGTCGATCTCCCCGGCGATCGACGTCAGCATCGCCCTGGACCGGGCCCAGACGATCCGAGCCTCCGTGCGCGACGTCGAGGTCGCGCTCGGGATCGCCGTCCTCCTGGTCATCCTGGTCGTCTTCCTCTTCCTGCGCGACCTCCGCGCGACGGCGATTCCGTCCGTGGCGGTGCCGCTCTCCCTGCTCGGCACCTTCGGACTCATGTACCTGCTGCACTACAGCCTCGACAACCTCTCCCTGATGGCGCTCACGATCTCGACGGGCTTCGTCGTCGACGACGCGATCGTGGTCACCGAGAACGTCGCGCGGTTCGTCGAAGCGGGCGAGGGGGCCATGGCGGCGGCGCTTTCGGGCGCCCGGCAGATCGGCTTCACCATCGTCTCGATCACCGCGTCGCTGCTCGCGGTCTTCATTCCGATCCTCCTGATGGGCGGCATCGTCGGCCGCCTATTCCGCGAGTTCGCGGTGACCCTCAGCATCGCGGTCGCGATGTCGGCGGCCGTCTCGCTCTCCCTCACCCCGATGATGTGCGCTCGGCTGTTGCGCCACGAAGCCCGGCACGGCGCTCTCTACCGATCCTCGGAGGCGATCTTCGAATGGTTTCGCCGGACCTACGATCGCGGCTTGCGCTTCGTGCTGCGGCACCAGCCGCTGACCCTCGGCCTGACTTTCGCGACGCTCGGCCTGACGGTCTTCATGTTCTGGTGGATCCCCAAGGGCCTCTTCCCGCAGCAGGACACCGGCGCGGTCATGGGCATGTCCGACGCGCCCCAGGACATCTCGTTCGCGGCGATGAAGGCGCGCGAGACCGCCGTCAACGACGTCGTCCTCGCCGATCCGGCCGTCAAGCACATGGTCTCGTTCATCGGCGCCTGGAGCGGCTCGTCCCTCAACACCGGCATGGTCTTCATGGAGCTCTGGCCGAAGGCCCGGCGCGGGATCACCGCCGACGAGATGATCAACCGGCTGCGGCCGAAGCTCGCGAAGGTTCCCGGCATCCGGCTGTTCCTCCAGTCGATGCAGGATCTCCGCGTCGGCGGCCGGTTCGCCCGCACCCAGTACCAGTACACGCTCGAGGACGGCGACCTCGCCGAACTGAACCACTGGGCGCCGAAGATGCTCCGGGCCCTCCAGAAGCTCCCCGAGCTTCGGGACGTCAACACCGACCAGCAGACCGCCGGTCTGGAGCTGGACCTCGCGGTCGACCGCGACACCGCCGCGCGCCTCGGCGTCTCGATCTCCGCCGTCGACAACGCTTTCTACGACGCCTTCGGCCAGCGGCAGGTCGCGACGACCTACACCGAGCTGAACCAGTACCACGTCGTCCTGGAGGTCGCGCACCCGCTGCTGAAGGACCCGAGCGCGCTGGGCCACGTCTACGTGCGCGGCCCCGGCGGCGCGCAGATCCCGCTCTCGGCGCTCGCGACCCTCCAGCCCGCTCCGACGTCGCTGTCGATCAACCACCAGGGGCAGTTCCCGGCGGTCACGCTCTCGTTCAACCTCGCGCCCGGCGTGGCGCTCGGCCAGGCGGTCGACGCGGTGCACCGGGTCGAGGACTCCCTCGGCTTGCCCGCGAGCGTCCACGGCGACTTCGAGGGAACGGCGCGAGCGTTCCAGGCGTCGCTGCGGACCGAGCCGTGGCTCATCCTGGCCGCGCTGTTCGCGGTCTACATCGTGCTGGGCATTCTCTACGAGAGCCTGATCCACCCGCTGACGATCCTGTCGACGCTCCCGTCGGCCGGGGTCGGAGCGCTCCTCGCCCTCCGCCTCTTCCACACCGACTTCAGCATCATCGCGCTGATCGGCATCATCCTGCTCATCGGCATCGTGAAGAAGAACGCCATCCTGATGATCGACTTCGCTCTCGAGGTCCAGCGCGAACAGAACCTCCCGCCGCTCGAAGCCATTCACCAGGCGTGCCTGCTCCGCTTCCGTCCGATCCTCATGACCACGCTTGCGGCCTTCTTCGGCGCCCTCCCCCTCGCGGTCGGCAACGGCGCCGGTTCGGAGCTGCGGCAGCCGCTCGGCATCACGATCGCGGGGGGCTTGCTCGTCTCGCAGCTCCTGACGCTGTTCACGACGCCCGTGATCTACCTCTACCTCGACCGCCTCGGCCGCTGGCTTCGACGCGAGCCGGCGGTCGCCACCCCGATGGTCCGCACGTGAGCCGACCGGTGCTCTTTCCCTCGGCGCCAATCGCTGGCAGAGTTCGCGCATGAGCCTCTTCGGAAAACCGACCGCCCTTCCCGGTCCGGGCGAGGCGCTTCCCGGACGCGCCGAGCCCATGGAGCCGACGGAGCCCCATTTCGTCAGCGGCGCGTCGCTCGTGCCGCCGTACCCGCCGGGCACCGAGTTCGCGACCTTCGGCCTCGGCTGCTTCTGGGGTGCCGAGCGCAAATTCTGGCAGGTGCCCGGGGTCGTCGTGACGGCCGTCGGCTACGCCGGAGGACAGACGCCGAATCCCACCTACCGCGAGGTCTGCACCGGCAGGACCGGCCACGCCGAGGTGGTCTTCGTGGTGTTCGACCCGGCGAAGGTCGGCTACGAGGCGCTGCTGAAGGTCTTCTGGGAGAGCCACGACCCGACCCAGGGAATGCGCCAGGGCAACGACGAGGGCACCCAGTACCGCTCCTGCATCTACGCCCATGGCGCCGCGCAGCTCGCGGCCGCCGAGGCTTCCCGCGACGCTTACCAGCGGCGCCTCCGCGAAGCGGGCTTCGGCGCCATCACGACCGAGATCCGGCCCGCGCCCGCGTTCTACTTCGCAGAGCAGTACCACCAGCAGTATCTGGCGAAGAATCCGGACGGCTACTGTGGTCTCGGCGGGACCGGCGTGAGCTGCCCAATCGGGCTACCGGTCGGACGCTAGCGGCGCCGCCGCACGAAGGCGAGCGCCACCCAGATCCAGGCGAAGAGCGCCGCGCCGTCGCCACCGGGGCCGGTGCTGCAGCCGACGCCCGCCGCCACCGCCGTGTTCACCGGCTGGGGCGTGGCGCGGCTGACGCCGATCCCGTTCGACACCCCGCTGTCGCCGCTGTTCACGTTCGAGACCGTTCCGCCACCCGAAAGCGCACCGTTCGACGACCCACCCGCAGCGCCGGTCTGTGACGAGCCGCCCGACGAATCGCTCGTGCTTCCCGAGCTTCCGGAGCCCGAGAAGCCGCTCCCGCCGCTCCCGGAGCCGCCGGACGATCCGCTGGAACCGCTGGAGCTGCTCGAGCCGCTGGAGCCGCTCGAACCGCTCGAGCCGCCGAGTGCTCCGCTCGAGCTCGAGACGCTGCCACTCCCTGAACCGCCGCCCGAGCTGCTGCCGCCCGACGAGCCGCCCGAAGCACCCGACGACCCGCCCGCCCCTCCGCCGGTCGAACCACTCGATCCGCCGGAGACGCCGGAGCTCCCGCCGGAGGAGCTGGAACTGGAGCTCCCTCCCTGCGCCGGCGCGCCGTTGCAGTTCGGCCAGTTGGCGACGAGGGTCGAGACGTCGAGCGAACCCCAGCCCGTCGCGAGATCGTAGCCCGGCCCCGCCGAGAAGCCGCCGTTGTCGCCGGCCGTGATGTCGTGAAAAACCTTTGCGCCGCCCTTCTGCTGCGCGGCGCCGAGCTGGTAGAGCGTCGGGTGGATGTCGCCCAGCCGGCAGCCGAGGTGGCCGGAGAGGAGCGCGAAGAAGCCCGCCGCGAGCGGAGACGCGACACTCGTCCCGCCAACCGGATCGAGTTGACCCGCGGACGTGCCGTCGGCAGTCGCGACGCCCGGGCTCGACGCCGCCATCAAGGCGATGTCGGGCACGTCGCGCGCACCGTCGCTGGCCTGCGGGCCCACGCCCTGCTGCCACGACGGCTTGCTGAAGAGCGTGCTCTGGCCGCCGCCCCCCGCGCCGCCGCCCTGTTGGGTCTCGTTCCACGCCTGCTCCGCCTCGTAGTCGGTCAGATCGCCGTTCTGGTTCCAGTTCCCGCTCCCCTGGAGCATGGTACCGCCGAGGCCGACGATCTCCGGCAGGTCGGCGGGGAAGTCGACCGTTGCCCCTCCGCCTCCACCCCCGCCTCCACCGCAGTCGTTCGCGCCGCTGTCACCCGAGGCGGCGAACCAGGTCTGGCCCTCGGCGAGTCCCTGCTGGACGTACTGCTCCATGGTGCTCGCCTCGTTGCCGCTGAGCCCCGGCTCGCAGATGCCGAGCGAGAGGCTGACGACCGTTGCCGACGAGAGCGTGCTCGCGGCGTAGTTCACGCCGGTGCTGAAGACCTCGCTCGCGGGCGAGAGGACCAGATGGATCTGCGACGCGTTCGCCGCACCGACGCTCTGCATCTCGACGTCGAGTTGGTACTCCTGGTTGGCACCCTGCTGGTCGTAATCGCCGTTCGGGTTGTTCAGCGTGTCCGGCGTGTACTGCGCCGACGCATGCGAGACGTTCTGGTAGTAGTAGTTGATGGCGTCCGTCGACGGCGGCCCGCCCTGCTCCTGCGTTCCGATGACCGCCGTCGTCAGCCCCTTCGCAGCGTCGCCTTGGGCGACGAAGGGGGCGAGGTCGTAGAACGCGCGGAGGTCGTCCGCCCCGAACATCGGCGTGCCCCCGACCATCAGGTGGTGATGGAGGTTGATGCGCGTGTCGAGTCCCGCGATCCGAAGGACGTCCGATGCGACGGCCTCGGGCAACGTGACCCTGCCGACCGGCACCCGGAAGCGGCGGCCGCCCTCGTCGACCTCGTAAAGCTGAACTCCGAGGAGCCGCCGGACGGATCCGGCCGTCCCGGTCGCCTCGACGAAAAGGCGGTTGTCGTAGCGGGTGACGGTGAAACCACGAGCGCCAAGCCACGCCGCGATCCGGTCGTATTCGCCCGCCGGGAGGCCGAACCGTTCGCCGAACGATTCCGGCGTCAGCCACCGGTGGTACTGCGGCGACGCGGGATCCTGGAGGTCGGCGAGGAGCTGGTCGAGACCCTGGTGGTCCGCGAGGCGCAGCGCGATGCCCAGGTGCGCCGGCGCGCCGTCAGGCACGGGAGCGCCGAGAGTCGCCGGAAGCGGCCGCCGGAGCCACGCCTCGGGCGAGAGCGACAGGGACCCCTGGGCGAGACCGACTGCCGTGATGAGCGCCAACGTGACCATCGACACACCCATAGCCCCCGGAGGGAACCGATCCGCCGTCCCCCGTAAGCAGACGCCAGGCCAACCACAGCGTAAGCGGATGTAGGCGAAACAATGCATCGCAAGCTTATGATTTCATTCGGTAAAATTCAGCCGCCCGCACGGAGCGGACACGGCGCGGGGGACGGGCGTTCAGACGGTGATCGCCTGGATGAGGGGCAGGCGAACGAATCCGGGCAAGTTTGCCAAAGAAATACGGCGTGTTGGGCGGAGCGACCGATTTCGAGACAGGCAACAGCCCAACTCGTGAACGACCGGCGGCGCAAACTTGACCGAATATTGGACAGGACTGCGCCAGGGAAGCATGGGCGGCGCAGATGCCCGGGACGTCCCGGACTGCCCAGGACCACGAACCGCGCCCTTCCGGCAAATCCGAAACGGTCGCCCGCAGCCACGGGCATGGCTTGACCGGCGGCCGACCGCGGGATAGAGAGGGGACTTCGTGCGAAGCCCTCGGATTTCCACCGGGATGCGGGAGGTCCACATGCGGAGAATCGGGGTCGTCGTCGTGTTCGGCATCGCGGCCATCTCGGCCACCGCCCTCGCCTCCGTCTTCCTGAACGGGGTCAACGTCGACGGCGCGGTGCTCACCCAGAAGTTCGAGCGCTGCACCGTGACCTTCGACGGCAAGGGAAACGTGTTGATCGATGCCCCCGGCTACGCGATCCAGTCGGTGTCGCCGCCGGCCGCCGCCGCGCCGGCGGCCGCTCCGGCCGCTCCAGCCGTGGCCGCCGCGCCCGGCGTGCTCTCGAAGAAGTATTTCGTCGTCAGCGAGCAGTCGATGCCGGGGATGACCCAGTACGACATCGACCTCTACATCAATTCGAAGTGGGTCCGGAAGTTCCACTCCGACGACGACCAGATCGTGACCGAGGTCACGCAGTACATCCACCCGGGGGCCAACACGATCCTCTTCATGGCGAAGAAGAACATCGTCGGCGCGCGCAAGGCGTTCAGCCCGGCCGCCACCTACACGATCACCCTCGGCGAAGGCGACGCCAGCGGCGACAAGGTGGTCATCGACGACCCGCTGCTCACCTACAAGCGATCCGCAGACCAGATGGACGACGGAAGCCAGCAGTTCACCGTCGACGGCCGATAGCTCCGCCCCGACCAAAGCCCGTGCGAATTCTTTCCCCCGCGCATGCCTGACACGGCAAGTCTTCAATTGTCATTGCCATGTTCGCGATCGATCCGACGCTGACCCACGTTGCGGCCCGCCGCGAGCAGGTGGTCGCGGTCATCGAGTCGGTCAACCAGCCGAACGTCGCGATCCCCGGCAAGCCCCCGCAGGGCGCGCAGGCCTTCGTCTGCGGCGTCCGCAACGCGAACGCGACCTTCTCGATCTTCGTCTACTTCCTCCTCAGCCAAGGGCGCGAGCCGGTGGTCTATGCGTACGACCAGTCGCAGTTCCCGCTCCAAGGCTACCGCGACGCAGAGGCCGAGGCGCTCCAGTTCGTCGAGAGCATGGGCTTCATGATGGAGAACGTGAACTTCCGAAACCAGCCGCCCGCGCAGCAGGACGAGATCATGCAGCGGATCCCGGCCTTCGCACCGCCCGCCCCCACGGCGCCCGCCGCAGCGGCGGAGGGCACGCCGGGCGCCGCGGACCAGGATCGGCTGGCGCTCGCGCGCCTGCTGTCGGCCTTCTGAATGCGCCGCGCCGCCCTCCTCCTCGTTCCGCTCCTCGCCTGCGGTCCCACCGCCAAGGACATCGAGAATGCCCAGATCCACTACGACCTGGGCGTCAACGCGATGGAGCTGTCACACGACCCCCAGTCGGCCCTGCACGAGTTCCAGACCGCGCTCCAGAGCAACCCGGGCGATGCGGAAGTGGAGGACGGCCTCGGCCTCGTCTACCACCTGATGCTCCACCGGCCCGAGGAGGCGCTGCCGCACTACCTGCGCGCGCTCCAGCTCAACCCCAAGTACAGCGAGGCCGCGGTCAACCTCGGCGCCGACTACATCGACCTCGGCCGCTATGGCGACGCGGCGGCGATGTTCCGACGCGCGCTCGCGGACGACTTCTACCGCACGCCGTACATCGCCGAGGGGAACCTCGGCTGGGTTCTCTACAAGAGCGGCGACATGCAGGCCGGCATCCAGCACCTCGAGACCGCGATCCACGAGAATCGCGGTTACTGCCAAGGCTACCGCTCGCTCGGCATGATCTACAGCGAGACCGGACGCCTCGCCGAGGCCGAGGCCGAATTCACCTCCTACCACGAGCGCTGCCCCGACGTGCCGGAGGCGAATTATCGACTGGGCCTCGTCCTCCTCAAGGAGGGACGGCAGGACCGGGCGCGGCAGGAGTTCCAGACCTGCGCCGACGCCAAGGCGGCCCGCGACACCGATCTGGGCACCGAGTGCGGTCGGCTCGTGAAGCTGATGCAGTAGTGGCGTCGTTCGGACGATATCTCGCGCAGGAACGCGAGCTGCGGGCCCTCTCCCGAGACGACGTCGCGCGACAGACGCGGCTCTCGCTCGCGTCGATTGCGGCGCTCGAAGAGGACCGCTACGAAGCCCTGCCCGGCGAGGCCTTCGTGCTCGGCTACGTCCGCAGCTACGCGGGCTGCATCGGGCTCGCGCCGGACGAAGCGGTGTTGCGCTACCAGGAATATCGCCAGGAGACGACCGAGCCCGCCGAGGCGCCGAAACCCCGGCGGCGCGTTCTCCTTCCCGCCGGCCTCGCGGCGGCCGTCCTCCTCGCCTCGGTCGCAGCCGCCTGGTGGCACTGGGGCCGCTGACGCGTGGAGCCGGTCACGACACCCGCGGTGATCCTCCGCCGCTTCGACCACGGGGAAGCCGACCAGGTGGTCTGGATGCTGACGCCCCGGCGCGGCAGGCTCGCGGCCATCGCGCCGTCCGCGCGCCGGAGCCGCCGGCGCTTCCCGGGCGGAGTCGAGCCCTTCGCGCGGGTCACGGCGACCGTGACCCCGCCGCGCCGCGGCGAGCTTTGGCGACTCGAGGAGCTGACCCCGCGCGCGCCGCAGACCGGCCTTCGCGGTTCGCTCGAGGGCATCGCCTGCGCGGGCGCCGCGTGCGAGGTCGCCGCCGAGCTGGGGCGCGAGGCCGATCCCGCGCCCTCGCTCTTCGCCCGTCTCGAGGACTACCTCGAGGCGCTGGACGGCGGGGCCGTTGACGCGTCCGGGCTCTTTGCCTTTCTTCTGGGGGCGCTCGCGGCGGCGGGTCTGGAGCCGCAGTTTCGCCACTGCGCCCGCTGCGGCGCGGCGCCGCAGGCGAACCCCGCCTCCGGCGAGCATTTCGATCCCGGCGAGGGCGGCCGACTCTGCCCGAGTTGCCCCCCTCGCGCGCCCGGGGCGATCCCCGTCCGGCACGAGTGGCTCGACGCACTCGCGCGGCTCCGGACCGGCGAGCGGCCCGAACTGCCGCGCGAGCCCCGGCAGCTCGTCTGGCGGCACCTCGAGCAGCAGCTCGGCCGGCGGCTCCGCAGCTACGCCCTGCTCGACGAGCTGGCGCTGGCGTAGGGCGTACCACCCGCCGGCGATGGATGCGGCTACGCGACCGCCGGCCGACGCGCGCTCGCCAGGGCGAACAGCCCGGTCATCCCGACGAGGACCCCGGCGGCCACGGCGACGTCCGGGAGATCCGCGATCCAATGAACGGATGGAAGGACGAGCAGGGCGTGCTCCCCGAGCGTCCCGATCAGCACGCTCGCCACGGCGACGCCGAGCCAGCCGCGACGCCGCTTGGCCCACTCGGTGAGCAGCAGCGCGAACGGCACGAGCCCGACGGCGGCGAGGACCCCGCCGGAGATCGGCTGCCAGACGCCGTGCCAGCGCGCGAGGAGGAAGCCGGTCTCGTCCGGCATATTCTCGTACCAGGTGGGCAGGAACTCGGCGAAGAGCAGGTAGCCCCAGAAGCAGACCAGGCCGAAGACCAGCTTGCCCGCGTCGTGCCGCAGTTCGGGGCCGCCGCCGCCCGGCAGCGCGAGAAGACGGAGCGTCCCCCAGCAGAGCGCCGCGAGCAGCGCGCTCATGAAGTAGTAGGCGGGAACGACGGTGCTCGGCGCCCACGGCCCCAGGGCGAGGACGAGATCCACCGCCCAGACCGATAGGACCGCGGCATAGAGCAGCAGGTAGACCACGGCCCAGACCGCCGGCGCCCCATCGCGCCGGGCATGCGCGAGGTAGGCGCGGCCCACGAGCCCCAGCGCGATCGCCCCCCCGAGGTCGCGCGCCGCCGCGGCGGCGACTCCCGCGGGCGCCGGAATCCACGCGCGCGCGTCGAAAGCGAGGAGCGCGAGCGGAACGAGCCCGGGCAACCAGAAGCCCGAGGCGGCCTCGGCGTGTGGCAGGATCGGGTCCGCCCACTTCCCTTCCGCGAGCCGGACGGCGGCGGAAAACGCGACCCCGCCCGCCGCGATCCCGGCCCAGAACAGCCACGCCGCGTCGAGCACGGCAAGCGCCGCCGCGCCCCGCCCCGTCGCCAGCGCGACCGCGACCGTGGCGGCGCCCAGCGCGACCGCCGCGATCGCCGCGAACCGACCGCCCGGACGCTCCGTCATCGCGACCCCGCCTGCAGGGACCGTACGAAGTTGACGACGTCCCAGCGGTCGCGCCGCGTCAAGCCGTCGGCGTACTCGGGCATGGCCCTGCCGCCGAAGGTCACGGTGCCGAAGAGGTAGCCGTCGGAGCGCCTCCGCACCGGTTCGCTGGCCAGATCGGTCGCCTGCGGGAAGAGCTTGGAGACCGGGCCATCGCCGCGTCCGCCGTCGCCGTGGCAGCAGGCGCAGCGGGCTTGGAAGATCAGCGCCCCGTGTCGAACGGACTCGCCGCCCGCGGCCACGGGATTGGGCAGGTCCGTGGCGTCGTCGCGATCCGCAATCGGCGGGCGCGCGTCGAGCCGGACGGAGTGCTCCGGTTCGGCCCGCGCAGGCGCCTCCTGGGGCTGCACCGCCGCCTCGAACCACATGTCGGTGCGCCAGTCGTTCCGGCACGAGGCGCAGAGGACGAGGAGCGCCGCGGCTGGCAGCCACTCAGTCAACCCGCTCGACCTCCTCGGCGCCTTCGGTGCGAAGGACCTTTTCCGCGGCCCCCGCCTCTCCCACGGCGAAGATGCCGATCCGGTCGAGCGACGCGCTCCTCCCACGGAGGGGGACGCGGTGGCGCGCACGGGCCCACGCCGTCTCGACCGCGAGGATGGCGTGCGTCGTCAGCCCGCCGACGAGCACCGCGACCTCGAAGGCGATCACGGTGAAGGCCGGCCAGGAGAGGATCGGCTTGCCGCCGGTCACGAGGGCCCAGTCCGCCGAAGTGGCGGCGCACAGCGCGTAACCCGCCACGACGCCCGTGACCGTCCCCACGAACACGCCGAAGCCCACCCGGCTCCGCGGCCGCCCCAGCGCCGCGATCACCGCCGGGAACGGCGCGGGCATCGCCGCGCGGACGTCCAGAAATCCGGCGGCCCGCAGCGCGCGGACGGCGCGCGCCGCCCGCGCCGGCTCGACGAACCATCCGAGGACGCCCGCCTCCGCCGACCTAGCCATCGACCAGCCCCATCTGCGCGACGGACGGGTGATCGACCTGCTCCTTCAGCTCGGCGATCGAGAGCGTCGGCAGGAACTTCACGAAGAGGAGGAACCAGAAGAAGAACCAGCCGAACGAGCCGAGCGTGATCGCGATCTCGATGGGCTGCGGATGGTAGACGCGCCAGAGGTAGGAGAGGCGGTCGTGGGAGAGCGAGCTGACGATGATGACGAAGCGCTCGAGCCACATGCCCACGTTGACGGCGATGACGATCGGCAGCAGCGCCGCGGGGCTCCGCCGCACTCGAGGCACGAAGAGGAGGAGCGGGAGCACGCTGTTGCACAGGATCATGATCCAGAACAGCAGCGCGTAGTCGCCGGTCGCCCGGTAGACGAGCGTGGCGCGTTCGGCGCTCGGCGGCCCGTGCAGCGCCAGGGAGAACTCGACGACGTAGGAGTAGGTCACGATCAGGCTGGTGAAGAGGACCACGCGGGCGAGCATGTCGAGGTGGTGGATCGTGATCGCCTCTTCGAGGCGGAGCGCCCGGCGCAGCGGGATCAGGAGCGTCACCACCATCGCGACGCCCGAGAAGATCGCCCCCGCGACGAAGTACGGGGGGAAGATCGTCGAGTGCCAGCCCGGGACCATCGAGACGGCGAAGTCCCACGACACGACGCTGTGCACCGAGATGACGAGCGGCGTCGCCAGCGCCGCGAAGAAGAGGTACGAGCGGGTGAAGTGGCGCCACTCCTCGGAGGTTCCGTGCCAGCCGACGGAGAAGACGGCGTAGAAGCGGCGCCGCCAGCCGGCCGAGGCGTCGCGCAGCGCGGCCGCATCCGGCACCATGCCGACCCAGAGGAACGTCGCGCTGATGACGAAATACGTCGAGACCGCGAAGACGTCCCAGAGCAGCGGCGAGCGGAAGTTCACCCAGAGGTGGCGCTGGTTCGGGTACGGGAAGAGCCAGTAGGCGAACCACGGCCGGCCGAGGTGGATGATCGGGAAGAGGCCGGCGGTCATCACGCCGAAGACGGTCATCGCCTCGGCCACCCGATAGACGGCGGTCCGGAAGCGGGCGCGGAACAGGAACAGGATCGCGCTGATCAACGTCCCCGAGTGGGCGATTCCGACCCAGAAGACGAAGTCCGTGATGTAGACGCCCCAGGCGACCGGCCGTTCGAGCCCGGAGCCGACCATGCCGTGGCCGATCTGCCACGCCCAGGCGTAGCCGCCGACCACCACCGCCGCGAACGAGAGCAGCAGGAGGGCGAAATGGCCGAGCCCGAGGCGATCCTCCGCCTGGAGGGCGATCGCCTGCACCTGTCGAATCCCGGCGGCCGCGGCCATTCAGCCCTCCCGGACCTTCGCGAGGTAGGTGATCGCCGGCGCGGTGTTCAGCTCGCCGAGGACCGAATAGCCGCGCGAGTCGCGGCGGAGGGCGGAGACCCTCGAGGTCGGATCGTCCGCGTCGCCGAAGACGATCGCGCGAGAGGGGCAGGCCTGCGCGCACGCGGTGACGACCTCCCCGTCGCCGACGGGCCGGCCCGCGTCGCGCGCCGCGTTCTCCGCGAATCGGATCCGCTGCACACAGAAGGTGCACTTCTCCATGACGCCCTTGGAGCGCACCGTCACGTCGGGGTTGAGCTGGAGGTTCAGCGGGCTCGGGAAGACCGGATCGACGTAGTTGAACTCGCGGACCTTGTAGGGGCAGTTGTTCGAGCAGTAGCGCGTCCCGACGCAGCGGTTGTAGACCTGCGCGTTGAGCCCCTCGGCCGTGTGGTACGTCGCGTAGACCGGACAGACGGGCTCGCACGGCGCGGAGGCGCACTGCTGGCAGAGCATCGGCAGGAAGTCCATCCCCGGCCCCGGCGCTCCCTCCCGCGCGGGCTCGAAATACCGCTCGATCCGGAGCCATGCCATCGTCCGGCCCTGCGCGGCCAGCTCCGGCCCCACCACCGCGACGTTGTTCTCCGCGTAGCACGCGACGACGCACGCCTGGCAGCCCGTGCAGCGATCGAGGTCGATGGCCATCGCCCAGCGGTGCTTGGGGTGCTCGGGCCGCGGGTACATCTGCTCCGACGCCTCCGGGCTCGGGACCGCGGGGGCCGCCGCGGACACCCAGCGGACCACGCCCTCCTGCGTCGGCTCGGCCACGACGGACATCCTCGGCAGCACGATCGTCCGCCCGGTCTTCCGCAGCGTCGCGCGCGCCCCCGCCCAGAGGAACGCCCCCGACGCACCGTCGACGGCCGCCGGCAAGAGCCGCGAGAGCTCGTTGCCGATGGGAACCGCGACGCAGCCGTCGCGGAGCGCCGGCGCGACGTAGGCGGCGAGCTCCACCGCGCCCGCCCCGGTCCGCACCTCCACGACCTCGCCGGTCGATGCCCCGAGCCGTTCCGCGAGCGCGCGCGGCAGCTCGACCCACGGGACCCAGGAGATGCTCGTCGTCGGATCCGGCACCTCCCGCAGCCACGGCATCGCGTCGACGGCGCCCCCGCCGCGCAGCGGCGTCGAGAACGGCACGATGGGCACGCCTTCCTCCGCGGGCGGCGGCCCCATCCGGAATGGCGCGAGCGGGCGGGTCTCGAGCGTCACCTCGGCGGGCGCCGCGCGCTTCCAGAAGCCGCCCCGCTCCATCGCGGCCCGCCGGGCCGCCTCGACGTCCCCGCCCTTCCCGGCCTCGTCCGCGGCGAGGACTTTCATCGCCGCGAGGAAGTGGTCGTAAAGCGCGTACGACGGCGCGCGCAGCGCGGACAGCCCGAGCAGCTTCGCGAGGTCGAGCAGCGACTGCGCGGCCGCGCGGCTGTCCCAAAGCGGCCGCATCGCCGGCTGGTCGATCTGCACGACGCCCGCGCGCGGCGAGACGTCGCCGAACGCCTCGAGCGGGTGGTCGTCGGGCAGGACGAACTGCGCGAGCCGCGTCGAGGGGTCGGGCAGGTCCGAGAAGCTCACGACGAGCGGCACCTTGGCGAACGCCTCCCGCGCTCCGAACCCGGGCGGCAGCGCGCCCACGGGATCGGCGTGGTGCAGGAGCAGCACCTCGACCTTTCCGGCGGCCATGTCCGCGACGAGCGCCTCGACCTCCTCCGCCCGCGCGGGGATGTCGAGGCGCGGGTCGAGCCCGTAGAGGACCGTCCGGCCGACGTTGCCGAGCACGAAGTTCACGAGGAGGATCGCCTCGGCCAGCTCCACCGCGTCCGGCCCGCTCGACGGCAATCCTGGCCCGAGCAGCGCCGAAGGACGCCGCTCCGCCAGCTCGCGGCCGAGCGCCTCGATCGCCGCCACCGGCACGCCCGCGGCCGCCGCCGCGCTCGCCGGGTCGTAGGCGGCGACGATCGGCCGCAGCGCCGCGGCCTCGGGCGGAAGCCCGTCCACGCGGTGGCTCCGATAGACGAGCCAGTGGAGCACGCCGAGCGCGACCGCCGCCTCGCCCCCGGCCCGCGTGGCCACCCAAGCGTCGGCGCTCGCACCCGTGCCGCCGAGGCGCGGGCCGACCCAGGTCAGCCGCGTACGGCTCGGGCCAACCTTGCCCCGTCCGGCCGCGAAGCCTCGCGCCAGCTCCACGGGCGAGAGCCATCCCTCGAGGAACTCCGCGCCGAAGGCGACGACCGTCCGCGCCGCGGCGAGGTCGAAGGCCGGCAGCTCGTCGCGGCCGAAGAGCTTCCGACCCGCCGCGCGCAGCGGCGCGAGATCGAGCGGCTCGAAGGCGACGCGACCCGACTCGGGCATGCCGATCGCGGCCAGGAACTGCCGCTGGATCCTCCCCGTGAGACCGGTCTCCGGCCGGGTGAGCAGTCGGACGGCGCCGGCCCGTCCGCGCGCCCCCGCGATCGCCGCCCCCACCCGCGACAGCGCCTCTTCCCACGACACGGCGACGGAGCCTCCCGCGCCGCCCTGCCGCATCGGTCCCCGGATGCGGTCGGGCGCGTAGAGCCGTTGCAGCGACGCCTGCCCGCGCGCGCAGAGCGCGCCCCCGCCGATCGGGTCCTCGGGATTGCCCTCGAGCTTGACGACCCGCCCTTCCCGCGTCCGCGCGGTGACGCCGCAGCCCGCCGCGCACTCCCGGCAGACCGTGCGGTAGAAGATCGGCGTCCCCGGCACGACGTTCGGCTCGGGCGTCAGCGCGGCGTAGAGCTTCGCCGGCGCGTGCGCGGGCGAGCAGCCCGCCTCGACCCCGCACGCCCCGAGGACCTTCAAGAAGGTCCGCCGCTGCAAGCCCGTGGTTCCGTCGCCGTCCATCGCGTCACTTGTGGCAGGTCAGGCAGTCGGTCGGCGCGTTGCGCTGCCGGTGGCAGTCGATGCACCAGCCCATCGTGAGCGGGGCGACTTGCGCCACGACGTCCACCGTCTCGACCGGTCCGTGGCAGGTCTGGCAGGACACCCCGGCCGCGACGTGCCGCTCGTGGGTGAAGAAGACGTGGTCCGGCAGCCGGTAGACGCGGTTCCAGACGAGCGGCTGGCCGGCGAGGAACGCGGCGTCGACCTTTTGGACCGCCGGCTTGTCGGTTCCCACGAACTTGTGGCAGCCGTAGCAGCGATAGGTCGGGGGGATGCCCGCGACCGGCCCGCGCGCGGCATAGGCGTGGCAGAGCGTGCAACCCATCCGGTACTGCCCGGCGTGGAGCCGGTGGCTGAACGGGATCGGCTGCGCCGGGGCGCGCGGCGGCGGCGCCCCGCACGCCGCCACCCACCCCGCCGCCGCGACCGCCGCCAAGAGACCCCGCACCGCTCAGCGCGACAGCGAGAACGAGACCTGCGCCGCCTGGCCGGCGGAGACGGTCACCGACTGCGGCTCGGCCTTGAGGTGGGAGTTCCAGATCGCCACCTGGTAGTCGCCTGGCGGCACGTTCGCGATCTCGAACGTCCCGTCGGGCTTGACCACCGCGTGGTAGGGCGTCGGCGCGACGTAGATGAAGGCGAGCATCTCCGGGTGCAGGCTGCAGAGCTGGCTGTAGGCGCCCGGCTTGTCGAAGGTGTGGGTCCGGCTCTCGCCGGGCTTGAACGTCCCGAGGTTGTAGGGCGCGACGTCGGGCGTGAAGACGTTGTGGGCGACGGTGTCTCCGTTCTCGAACTTCACCGTGTCGCCGACCGTGATCGCGAGGACGTGGGGGATGAACTTCATGTGCTTCTGGTTCATCGTCGCGGTCTTCGGCGTTCCCGGGCTCCCGCCGGAGGTCACGTAGACGACCGTCTCCTTCAGGTACTTGGCGGGGCTCGCGTCCACCTTGCCGGTGATCTTTCCGGACTTCGCGAGCGCCTGGGGGGCGAGCGCGGCGAGCAAGGGAAACGCCAGGGAAAGGACGACGGGACGGACCGCGCGAAGCGTCACGAGAGACCTCCTCAGGTCGAAGCGAATGGATGAATGGGTAGGGCTCCCGGGCGGGAGCGCCAAGCTCCCGCCCGGGTGCACGCGCTGCGGCGCTACAGGTCGCGGCGCGCGAAGACCGCCGCGGCGAGCGCAAACATTGCGGCCGCGAAGGCCGCGGCGCCCGCGAGCAGGCTCGCGACCTGGGACGGGTCGATCGGCCCGCCGCCCGCGAGCTGGGCCGCCGCGTCCGCGAGCGGGCCGATTCGCGGTACGACCGCCGTCAGCCCGAGGAAGACCGCGCGGCCGAACCCCGGCGCGAAGAACCCCGAGAGCGTGTCGCGCCGCGCGGCGAGCAGGCCGAGGACGAGCACGACGCCCCCGGCGCCGCCGGAGAGCGCCGTGCTCCGCGCCACCACCGCGGCCGCGAGCATCGCCGCGTAGATCGCGCCGAAGGTCGCGCCCAGGAGCAGGGCCGCCCCGAGCGGCCCCGCGCTCCAGACCGCCGTCTTCAACCCGAGCACGATCGCGAGGCCGCCCGCCGCGTAGAGCGAGGTCCCGGTCGCGAGCAGCAGCACGCCGAGCAGGATTCCCGCGAGCAGCTCGGCGCGGCGCAGCGGCAGCGAGGCGAGCAGCTCGACGCGCCCCGGCGCGAGCAGCGCCGGCGCGACGTCCGCGCAGAGCGCGATGCCGAACGGCAGCCCGGCGTAGAAGAGGCCGTACGCCGCGAAGGCGAACAGGGCGCGGACCGCGACGTCGGCGCCGCGCACGCCCGGCGCGACCGGCGCCGCGAAGAGCTGGCCGACCGCCGAGCTTCCGTCGGCCGGCAGCCGCATCGAGAGCGCCAGAAACCCGAGCGCGAGCGTCACGACCGCGCCGGCCAGCAGCAGCCAGCGCCGCCTCGCCCCGTCGCGCAGCACGTCGAGGGCGACGGACCAGACTCTCCCCCCCGGCAGGGAGTGCCGCGAAGGCGCGGCGCCTCGGGGCGCGCCGTCCCCGGTCTGCGGAGTCGCCGGTCGATCGGAGCTCACGGGCCGCGCACCGCCTCCGCCAGCACCGCCTCGAGCGACCGGTGGGCCGGCCCCAGCTCCGCGACGAGCGCCCCGCCGGCGCGGGCGCGGTCCAGCGCCGCGTTGAGGCCCGCGAGGTCGGCGCCGGCCCAGTGCCAGACGCCCGGCTCGCCGTCGGCGGTGAATCCCGCCGCCCCCACCGCGTCCGCCGCCGCGCCCGGCGCGAAGCGGACCCGCCAGCGCTCGCGAAAGGCGCAGAGGGCGTCGAGCGCGCCCTCGCGCACCAGCCTGCCCTGGGAGAGGATCCCGACGCGCGCGCAGATCCGCTCCGTCTCCGAGAGCAGGTGGGAGTTGAGGAGCAGCGTCGCGCCGCGCGCGAGCTCCGCGGCGAGGAGGTCGCGGACCGCGACCCGGGCGAGCGGGTCGAGGCCGTCGGTCGGCTCGTCGAGCACGAGCAGGTCCGGGCCGCCGAGGAGCGCCGCGGCGAGGCCGACGCGCTGCCGGAGCCCCTTGCTGAGCGCCCCGAGCCGGCGCTGCGCGTCCGCCGCGATCCCGACGCGCTCCAGCCCGTGGCGCACCTGCGTGTCCGCCCCCGAGAGCCCCTTGAGCCGGGCGACGCTGCGGAGAAACTGCATCGCGGTCCAGTTGGCCGGCAGTTCGAGCTTCTCGGGGAGGTAGCCCACGCGGGCGCGGACGCGCGGATCCGAAGGGGCGCCGCCGAAAAGCCGCACCGCCCCCGCCGTCGGGCACACCAGGCCGAGGAGGATCTTGACGAAGGTCGTCTTCCCCGCGCCGTTGGGCCCGATGAGGCCGAACGCGGCGCCGGCCGGGATCGCGAGGTCGACGCCGTCGAGCGCCGCGGCCCCGACGCGCCCGTAGCGCTTGACGAGCCCCGTGGCCTCGACGGCGAGCACCGGCGCAAGCTACGCCGCGCCCCGCGCCCCGTCCAGCGCCGCCGAGGTCCCCCTCGAAGACGACCGGGCCCACCCGCGAAGACCGAAAGCGACCGCGCCGCCCCCGCGGAATCCTCTCCTCCCCCGCCTGCGGGGGAGGACCAAGGTGGGGGGCCACCCGGGAAGGACGAGCACGACCGCGCCGCCCCCGCGGAATCCTCTCCTCCCCCGCCTGCGGGGGAGGACCAAGGTGGGGGGCCACCCGGGAAGGACGAGCACGACCGCGTTAC
>DAIDIT010000222.1 GCA_027451705.1 Pseudomonadota bacterium | reverse complement strand
CAGCAGCTACGCCCAGGTCGGAATCATGGCGGGACTCCGCGATCACCGCGTCGCCGATATCATGGAGAGCAATTGCGCGCAAGTGGAGGGTTATCTCAACTTACGCGATTTCGTCGATCATTATCTGCTGCACAGCGGCAGCCGGTGCTTTGTCGTGGCCCAGAACAATCATGTGGCTGGAATCGTGACCGCCAATGAGATTCGGAAGGTCAGCCGCGAAGATTGGGATCAGACCAGCGTACAAAGCGTCATGCGCCCGCTCGACAAGCTGCGCACCGTCTCGCCGGAAATGCCCGCCCTCAAGGCTGTAGAAATGATGAGCCGCGAGAATCTGAATCAACTCGCCGTGGTCTCCGATGGAAAACTGCTGGGCATTTTTTCGCGCGGGCAGATCCTGCGCTTCCTGCAGCTGCACTCAGGCATGGGAGAGGATTCGCACGACGTGGCAGCTTGATTCGGGTTCGGCCTGCAACCGGAAGCCCCGGTTGCACATCGGAGCGATGTGGCCATTCTGGACCAGCGCACTACTGCAGTAGCCCGCACGGTCGCCATCTTCGCCGTCATTGCCCTATTCGTTTGGGGCGCGCGCAACGTCATTGTTGCTTTCATTTTCGCGATCTTCTTCGCTTACATCTTTGAACCGCTGGTCAGCTGGCTGCAAGCAAAACAAAAGATTTCTCGGGGATCGCGGGGCCTCGCCATCGCCGAGGTTTACCTCGTTCTCGCGATGGCCTGTGCGGCCATTGCGTTTGGCGCGGGTCCTTACATTATCGCCGAAGGACGACAACTTCTTTCTGCCGCCCCTTCCCTGATCGATAAGCTAGCTTCCGGAAAGCTGGTTCGCGAAATCGGGACGACGCGCGGCTGGAGCTATGCAACCCAGATCCGCATCGAACACTTTATTCGGGAGCATCGCGGAGAAATCCTGGATTTTGTTCCCTCCGCCTCCGGCGGACGCGAGCAGACCGCTGCAGAGGTGCCCGCCCGCGAATCCGGTCGCGCCGGTGACGAGGGCCCGCACGGGCTAGTGCCGCAGCTCGCGGCGCGCGACGGCCTGCCCAATCCGAGCGAGGTCGGCGTCCACCATCATTTCGACCAGGCCGCGGAAATCGACGGTCGGCTGCCAGCCCAGCTCGCGGCCGGCCTTGGCTGGATCCCCGACGAGGAGGTCGACCTCGGCCGGCCGGATGAAGGAGGCATCGACGACCACGTGCCGCTCCCAGTCGAGGCCGGCCCGGGCGAAGGCGATCTGGCAGAGTTCGCGCACGCTGTGGGTCTCGCCGCTCGCGACGACGTAGTCGTCCGGCCGGTCCTGGCGGAGCATCGCGACCATCATGCGCACGTAGTCGCCCGCGAAGCCCCAGTCGCGCCGCGCGTCGAGGTTGCCGAGGCGCAGCTCTCGCGCGAGGCCGTGTTTGATGCGCGCCACGCCGTCGGTGATCTTTCGGGTCACGAACTCGAGCCCGCGCCGAGGCGACTCGTGGTTGAAGAGGATTCCGCTGCACGCGAAGAGCCCGTAGCTCTCGCGGTAGTTCACGGTCATGAAGTGGCCGTAGGCCTTGGCGACGGCGTAGGGGCTGCGCGGGTGGAACGGCGTCCGCTCGCTCTGCGGCGACTCGCGGACCTTGCCGAACATCTCGCTCGACGACGCCTGGTAGAAGCGGATCCGCTTGTCGACGGCGCGGATGCCCTCGAGCATGCGGGTCACGCCGAGCGCGGTGTACTGCGCCGTCAGCTCCGGCTGCTCGAAGGAAGTCGGCACGAACGACTGGGCCGCGAGGTTGTAGACCTCCTGGGGCTCGGCGCGCTGGAGCGCGCGGATGACCGACGTCTGGTCGAGGAGATCGGCCTGGACGAGCGTGACGCGGTCTCGGAGATGCGCGATCCGCTCGAACGTCTCGGTGCTGCTGCGCCGGACCATCCCGAAGACCTCGAGTCCCTCGCCGAGCAGCTGCTCGGCGAGGTAGCTGCCGTCCTGGCCGGTGATGCCCGTGATCAGCGCCCGCTTCGGCATGCCCTGGGTCTCCTCGTGGCGTCTCCCGCGGCCGTTCATAGCGCGCCGGCCCTTCGCCAACAAGCCGACGCGGTCGCGACCCCCGGCGGGTTATGCTCGCGCAATGGACGGTTCGCGCGACGCGCGGTGGCGGGTCTGGGATCTCGTCGGCTACCTCTTCGGCGAGCGCGCCCGGCCGCCCGTTCGGTCCCCCAGTCCAGAACTTCTGCGCGAGCTGACGCGGCTGCACCGCCTGGACGTCGCGCTCGCCGAGCCTCGGCTGACCGCGGTGTCGCCTGCGGCTCACGTCGACCCCGAGACGTGGCACGCCTGGGAGTCGGCCCGCGCGGCCGCGCTGGCCCGGACGCTCTGGCGCGGCCAGCCTTTGCGCCGGACGCTCGCGCTGCTCGCCCCGATGCCCGTCATCGTCCTCAAGGGTGCGGCGTTCGCGGAGTTGCTCTACCCATCGCCGGCGGCACGGAGCCTCGGCGACGTCGACGTCCTAGTTCGGTCTTCGGACATGCCGGAAGCCCTGGTGCGGCTCGAGGGGCACGGCTTCGTCCGGCACAACCTCGGTGACCCTTCGACCGACGCCCCCGATAGTCCCGAGCGGCAGCTCGGGAGCCCGGATCTCGAGCTGGACCTTCACCAGGCGTTCACCCAGCCAGCACGGTTGTCGATCGACTACGGCGCGGTCTTCGCCCGCTCGCTCGATTGGTCCTCCCTCGCGCCGAACGCCCGCCTCCTGTCGCCGGAGGACGCCGTCGTCTACCAGGCGATCCACGCCGGCTGCGGCGAACTTTCGGTGGCGACGGCGCCCGCGTTCGGTCTCTTCGATCTCCGGTTGATGTTCGCGGAGCGCGCCGCATTCTGGGGAGCCGCCGGAGGGCCCCCGCTCGACTTCGCCGCGGCCGTTCACCGGGCCGCGGAGTGGGGCGCGGAGCGGATGCTCTACGCGGTCCTCACCGCGGCCGCTCGACTGTTCCCGAGCCTCGCCCAGGCGGCCGCGGCCGCGGCCCGCCCGCTGCCCGCGCGGCTGTGTCGCCGGCTCGACCGGGCCGTCGTGGAGCGGGCGATTCCCCCGGGCGTCGTGCCGCCGGTCCGCGCCGAGGTCTACTTGCGCAAGGCGCTCCTCTTGCGACCGGCGGCCCGACTGCGCCTGTTGGCCCACCGGTTGCCAAGGGTCGCCGTCCGCCGCGCGCGCCGCTGACCGCAGTCGGGCCGACGCCCGCGCCGCGGAAGTGGTATACGTCAGCCGACCACCCGTTCGTTCCGGTCGCTCCTTTGCGTCGAGGCGTCGCCCTCATCGTCGGTGCGCTGTCGCTGCTCCTGGTCACCCAGCCGGGTGTCTTCGCCCAGCCGTCCCCGACGAACCACCCCTCCGACTCGCTCCTCGTCCAGCTCGTCGAGCCGGATTCGACCTACCACGGCGGGGCCCGCTGGATCGCCGGCATTCTGTTCGCGCTCGGCCTCGGGATCATCGCCGTCGCGTTCAACGAACAGCTCGCGCGCGGCAGCCATGACGCACCGCAGCGGGAGCCGGAGCGGGCGCCGCGTGCACGAGTCTCCGCCATCACGCCGCCGACCGCCCAGGCTGCGGACGCCGAGCGGCGCGGCGACTGTGTCCGCGCGGCGGCGCTCTTCGACGGACTCCAGGATTGGGCGTCGGCGGCGCGCTGCTACGCACGGGCAGCGGGCGCCGCCGCGGAGGGATCGCCGGAACGCGCGTCCTACGCGCAGCTCTTCGCCCAGCGCTCCTTCGCCGCCGGCACCTCGGATGCCGCGGTCGGGACACTCGCCGACATCGGCGAGTTCCGGACAGCGGCGGAGTTGGCCGGAAGGCTCGGAGACCGCCACCGCCGGGCCGAGCTGCTGGCGCGCGCCGGCGACCACGCAGCGGCCGCGGACGTTCTCGTCGAGGCGGGGGACGCCGTCGGGGCGGCCCGCGTCCTGGAGGCGGGCGGCGACGTCGAGGGCGCGGTGAACCTGCTCGCGCCCCGCGACGGCCGCGCCGCGGCACGAATGTGCGAGCAGCATGGCTTGTTCGGCCGGGCTGCGGACCTGTACGCGGCGGCGGGCGAGGCGGAGCTGGCCGCGCCCCTCTACCTCCGCGCCGGCGAAGCCGCCAAGGCCGCCGAAGTCTATCGGCAGGTCGGGGACCTTCCGGCGGCGGCCGAGCAGCTCGCCGCGGGAGGCGCGTTCGCCGAGGCCGCGGACATCTGGCTCGAACTCGGCCAGCGCGACCGCGCCGCGCAGGCGCTCCAGAAGCTCGGCGATCCAGCCGGCCTGGCGCGCGCCTTCGAGCGGCGCGGCGACCTCGCCGCGGCCGCGCGCGCGTTTCTTCAGTGCGGCAGGCCCGACGACACGATCCGGGTCGTCGCACTCTTGCCGCCCGAGCGGCGCGACGGTGCGGCGGTTCGGCTGCTGCTCGGCGCGGCGCAGCTCAAGCTCGGCCGATCGACCGACGCCGCCGCGACCGTGCGGCCGGTCGTCTCGCGCGGCGGGTCGGAGACGCGGCTGCGCTGCGAGGCGCTCTACCTGCTCGGGCTCGCCTGCCAGCAGGGCGGCGACGTACCGCAGGCGATCGCCTGCTTCGAGCAGTGCCTCGCCCTCGACCACTCGTTCCGCGACGCTCCGCTGCGGCTGAGCCAGCTCCGCAGCGCCCCGACGACGCCCCCCCCGAAACCCGCCCCCGCGGCCGCGCCGACCGTCCTGCCCCAGCGCTACCTACTGGTCGGCAAGATCGGCGAAGGGGCGATGGGGACCGTCTACAAGGCCAAGGACAGCGTGCTCGATCGGCACGTGGCCATCAAGGTTCTCAACCGATCCCTCTCCGACAACGAGCTCGCCCGCAGCTACTTCCTGCGCGAGGCGCGCGCCGCGGCGGCGCTCAGCCACCCGAACATCGTGACTGTCTACGACGCCGGCTTCGAGGGCGCGGTGTTGTTCCTCGTGATGGAGTTCCTCGACGGTGAGGACCTCGAGAGCCTCGCGACGCGCCTGTCGGGCCTCCCCGAGAGAACCGCGCTGCGCTACGCCGCGCAGGTCGCCGATGCCCTCGCGTGCGTCCACGGCCAGAACATCGTCCACCGCGACGTGAAGCCCGGCAACGTCCTGCGCCTCAAGGGTGGCGACACCGTCAAGCTCATGGACTTCGGCATTGCCCACCTCGCCTCGGAAGGACAGCGCCGCTCCACCTACGTCGCCGGCACCCCGGATTTCATGGCGCCCGAACAGCTCGTCGGACAGGGGCTGGGTCCGTGGACGGACATCTACGCGCTCGGCGGCACCCTCTACGAGCTGCTCACTGGCCAGGTCCCGTTTCCCGAGGGGGACGCCGCCGCGAACGCGCAGGGGGGGAAGCCCCCCGATCCTCGCCAGCTCAAGCCGGACATCGGCAGGGAAACCGCCGAGCTCGTGCAGGCCTGCCTCGCCAAGGAGCCGCGGGCGCGTCCCCAGAGCGCCGCGGCGCTGAAGGCGCGCATGGAGAAGCTCGCCGCGAGCTGAACGCCTCAGTGCAGTCCGTACAGGTTGCCGTCGTCGGCGGCGAAGTAGACCGTGCCGTCGCTGCCGATCGCCGGAGAGGAGTTGATGGCCGCTCCCACGGTGTACTTCCACCTGACCGCGCCGGACTTGCCGTTGATCGCGTAGAAGTTGCCGTCGGTCGAGCCGACGAAGACCGTGCCGTCACCGCCCACCGCGGGGGACGAGAGGACGAGCCCGGCCGGAACGTGCCAGCGGATCGTCGCCGGTCCCGTGCCGCCCGCGGGCGGGTCGAAGGCATAGATCCCGTCGAGCCAGCCCATCACCCAGCCCCCGTCGCCCAGCGAGGCAGGCGACGAGTAGCCGACGAGCGCCGAGCCATAGCCCGTCTTGTCGTACGGCGCGGGCGGCGGCGGCTGGCCGGTCCACTGGTAGCCCCAGTCCTGGGTGCCACCGGTCCCGCTCACACCGAGGTTGACGCCGACGATGCCTCCGGTGATCGTGCTGCAAGTCGCGTCGTAGCCGCCGAATGGAACCACGGCCTCGTTGCCGGCACCGTCGATCGCCGGAGATCCCTCGCTGTCGTTCTCGCACTTCTGGGTACCGCCCTTCGGCGCCCATCCGTTGACCATCTGGCCGTTGCCGGTGGCCATGCCCCATAGTTCATTGCCCTTGGGATCGAACGAGACGACATAGCCTCCCCAGGAGAAGACGCTCTGGCTCGTGTCGGTCAGGGCACCCGAGAACGACTCGACGTGAGCGGCGGGCTTGCCGCCAGATTGCGGCTGTGCGGCGGTTCCCGACCAGACCAGCGACGGCGCGCCGCTCGTCGAGGTGTAGGTGTCGCAGCCGGGCTGGTCATCGTCGAACAGGTAGAGGATGCCGTTGTTGTCGAAGCCCGGGCAGGTGTCGAAGCCGTCGTTGATCTTGGTCCCGGTCGTGCCCTGCTGGCCGCACGTCTGTCCCCCCGCGTTCGAGCAGTCGGTGGCGCCGCTCGCGTCGAACGCGCAGGCGAAGGTCGCGCCGCCGATGGCCTGCACGCCCGACCAGAGGATCGAGCCGTCGGGGGCGATGTGGTAGTACTGCGGGTAGTAGCTCTGCTCGCCACCCGTCATCAGGAAGATCGAATTGTCGGCGACGATCGTCGGCGTCGACTCCTGCGCCATGTCCTCCGGGCCGGTCATCGGCGTCGCCCAGATCTGCTGCCCGGACGGCCCGTCGATTGCGTAGAGCAAGCCCGACCCGCTGCCTGGTTGGCACGGCTTGGGCGACGGCTGCCAGTTGTTGTAGCCGAGCATGTAGACGATGTCGTGACCGCTGCTCGGGTCGACGCCGATGGCCGGCGAGTGGATGTACGACGAGAAGCGCGTGGCGGTCGCAATCGGCTTGCCGATCGCGACATTCCACGCGACCCGCCCCTGGTTCCCCGAGGTGTCCGCGGTCGTGTAGCCGCTGTTGCCGTTGTCGTGGTGCCACTTCGGCCAGGCGCTCGCAGCGTAGACCGTGTTCTGCAGCGAGCCCGAGAGCGGCACGGTCATGTTCGGCACGGTCGGGTCGCTCGTCGTCATCGCGAATTTCGCGGTGCGGACGAGCGGTGGGGTCCCCTGCGCCGGAGCGAAGGTCACGGTCACGCCCTGCGACTGTCCCGGAGACAGGCTGAGCTGGCTCCCGGGCGCCTGCAACCCGAACTCGTTGAAGGGGTCGTTCGGGTTGATCTGAAGGTTGCTCAGGGTGCAGAGCAGCGGCCCGTTGTTCGTGAAGGTCACCGGCTTGCTCGCCGTCGTGCCCGCGGCCACGGTGCCGAAGTTGACGGCGCTCGGGCTCGCCACGACCTGCTGGCAGGGGCTGCCGGATTCGCCCGCCGTGACCAGGAGTTGGGCGGGCGTCTTCACCACGGTTCCATCGGTGTACGGCACCTGCACGACGCCACTCGCGGAGGGGGGTGGGCTGTTGCCCGGTGCGTAGGCGACCTGGAGGAGCGCGAAGGAGGTGGTGCCGCCGCCGGGGACGAGTTGGGCCGGCCACGAGGTCGGATTGCCGTTGGCGTCCACCGGAGTCACGGTGAGGCCGGCCGACACGCCTGGTGCGAATGCCGGCGCCGCGGTGAGGGTCGCTGGGATCGGCGAGGTCGCGGACTGGGGATTGCTGACTGCCTGCACGATCACGGTCTGCGTCGCGGTCGTCCCCTGCGGCACCGCGCCGAACGTGACGCCCGAGGGCGAGAAGACCAGTTCCGTGTCGACGCCGGTGCCGGTCAGCGTCACCGGCACGCCCTGGCAGCCCTGGCATGGGTAGATCGGTAGCGTCGTCGCCGGCTCGTCGCCCGGGTTCTGTGGCGCGAGGGTCACGCTGACGACGACCGTGCCGTTCGCCGGAACCCCTTTCTGAACGCCCGAGGGGCTGAACTGGTAGTCCGAGGAGCCCTGGATCGGGCCGACGACGATGTCCTCGGCCGCGGTCGCGTCGTTCGTGATCGTGAAGGTCTGTGCCTGCGAGGTGGTGCCGACCTGGACGTCGCCGAAGTCCAACTCCGAGGGCGTGACCTCGACCTTGTAGGAGAAGGCGACCCCCTTCAGCGGAACGACGAGCGTCGGCTGGGCCGCCGAATCCGTCTCGAGCGTGAGCTGCGCCTGGTGAGGCCCGTCCGAGGGCGGCTGGAAGTGGACGCTGATCGTGAAGCTCGAGGCGGGCTGGAGTGAGTTCGAGGGCACTTTCGGGATCGAAAAGGCGGGATCGCCGCTCACCACCGCGCTCTCCACGGTCAGCGGGCCGCTGCCTTGGTTGCTGATGACCAGGCCGAGGGTGTGCGTCGAGCCCGTGTCGACCGTGCCGAAGTCGAGCGGGTCGGGCGTCGCCTGGGGATCGCCGTCGACGCCGACAAGTCCGCCATTGCCGCCCCCGGGTCCGCCGCCCCCGGGGCCGCCATGCTTGCAGCTACAGCCGCCCGCCAGCGCGGCCGCGAGCAGGATTCCGAACAGACGACGCATGTCAGCCCTCCTGAGAGCGGCGCGGATGATGCTGGAGACGGCCGCCCGCCGTCAAGGCGGCCTGGCGAGATGTGACGGAGCTGTCACGGCTCTTGGGGTCGATAGCCTCGAAGAGCGACCCACCCCGGGATTCTTGGAACGCGTCAGGGTCGAGCGTGCGCCAGCGAAGGGAGAACGGCGATGGTCCGGCCGCGCGGGGGCACGGCCGTAGATGGCACGGTGCGCGGGGCGCGGCGGTAGGTTAATCGAAGGCTTCGTTCGCGCGCCCCGGGCTGCGTGCAACACCTACATTGTCGACGCATGTGGCACGCTTGCTCCCTTGCGCGCCTGGGAGCGATCATGGATCTTCATGGCCCTCGCAAAAACCCGTGCGGGGAGAAGACGTGAGGTCGTCCATGCTGCGCGCGCCCCGAATGCTCCACCTGGCCTCCGTCCTCGCGGCGGCTCTGCCGCTCGCGGCCGGCGGCTGCTGTCCGCGCAAGCCGCACGGGAGCTCGGATGGTGGCACCGGCGGCGGGTGCAACGGCGGACTGTGCGGCGTCGACGGCATCGGGGAGGCGAGTCCCCTGAACTTCGGGAGCGTGCTCGTCGGCCAGACCTCGGCGCCGCTCAAGCTCGTCCTCAAGAACGCCGGCGACGGGCCGCTCACCCTCGGGGACGCCACGATCGGCGGCACGAACCCGGGCGACTTCCGCCTGGTGACCAAGTTCCCGGCGAGCGTGGCCCAGGGCATGTCCGCTTCGGTCCCCGTGCTCTTCATCCCCACGGTCGGCGGCCCGCGCACCGCGACGGTCAACATCCCCACCGACAGCCTCGAGACGCCGACGGTGGTTGTGACGCTCACCGGTACCGGCGTCCAGCTCGACCTTTGCTCCCACCCGTCCGCGGTCGACTTCGGCAACGTCCAGGTCCTCGGCACGCCGTCGGTGCAGAAGATCTCGCTCGGTAACTGTGGCCCCACCCAGTTCACGCTCACCGTCGGGCCGATCACCGGGCCGCAGGCGGGCGACTTCTCGCTCTCGGGGCAGACCTCGCTCACCCTCGCGCCCAACCAGAACGCCTCGGTCTCCGTCGCCTACTCGCCGGCGGCGATGGGGCCCTCGTCGGCGTCGCTGCCGCTCTCGGTCACCCTACAGGGCTGCAACAACTGCTCCGCGCCGGCGATCACGCTCTCGGGCGTCGGCGTCGATGGGCAACTCGTCTTCTCGCCGAGCCCGGTCAACTTCGGCCCGGTACCGTCCGGCAGCAGCCCGAGTCAGAAGGTCACCGCGACGAACGTGGGCACCGAGCCGCTGCAGATCACGCAGCTCGGGACGTACAACGGCAACGCGATCTTCTCGCTCTCGGGACAGCCGGCGCTGCCGGTGACCCTCGCCCCGTCCGGCGGATCGACGAGCTTCACGGTGACCTACAGCCCCGCGACGCAGGGCGGCGACCAGGACCAGATCCTGGCGGTCTGGACGGTCGCCGATCCCGCGGTCAGTCCCCGGCAGGCGAGCGATCAGCTCTCGGGCAACCAGATTCTCGGTCCATGCAGTCTCCAGATCGCCCCGACCGCGGTCAACTTCGGCAACGTCACGCCCGGTTCGAGCGCCCAGAAGGACGTGACGGTGACGAACGCCGGCGGCACCGCCTGCAACGTCGCCTCCATCGCGCTCGGGCCCTCGACCGATCCGGGCTTCGCGCTCGCGTCCGGGCAGCCGGTCGCGTTCGTGGTCCAGCCGGGCAGCAATGCCACCATCGGCGTGACCTTCAGCCCGGCGAGCGCAGCGACGCCTCTCTTGCGCCGCGGGACGCTGACGTTCCAGACCGGCGACACGAGCAACCCGAGCGCCTCGGTGCCGCTGTCGGCCTTCATCGACAACAGCAACATCTATTCAGGCGGCTGGCCGAAGTGGCACCTCGACAACTTCAACAGCGGCCAGAGCGGCGCCGACACCTCGGGGCTCCAGGGCACCGTCAAGTGGAAGTACAACATCGGCAAGCCCGGAGGGGCGGCCGGAATCTTCGGCTTCGGGACGACGTACATCAACTCGCCGGTCGTCGACGGCAACGGCAACGTCTACCAGGTGTCGATGCCGGGGACTGGCAGCAGCATCCTCTATGCGCTCTCGCCGGCCGGGACGGTGAACTGGCAGCAGACGATCAGCGACGCTTCCGGCGACCCGCACCCCTCGACGCCCGCGATCCTCAAGGACGGCTCGATGTTCGTCATCTCGGGTTCGGACGGCTCGCCGCCGAACCTTTACTACCTCGCGAACACGGGCGCGGTGGTCTTCTCCGAGTCGTTCGGCGAGGACGGATTCGACGCCTGTCCGGGCCTCGGCAGCGACGGCACGCTCTTCGAAGCCGACGACGACGGCCCGGCGAGCAGCGGCGGCTCGGGCGATCCCTACTCGGCCATCGCGTTCCAGGCATCCGGCAGGACCGTCACCCAGATCTCCGGGCTGGCGCTGCCGATCTCGGTCGAATCCGAGCGCTTCGGCGTCGTGATCGCTTCCGACAACACGAGCTACTGGGGCAACAACGGCCAGTTCTTCGCGGTGAGCCCCCCGAGCAAGGGCTTCACGACGGTCGCGGGCTGGCCGTCGAGCGGGGTGACCGCCGCGAGCAACGCGAACGACAGTAACGCGACCGGGGCCGTCATCTCCGACCTCGCGCTCGACAACCAAACCACGGGCTACCTCTATGCTTACTCGGCTTGGGAGGATTCGGTGGGGTCGGGCTACTCGGTGCAGGGCAACCTGACCGCGCTCGATCCCTCGAACGGCCAGACGAAGTGGACGCTGACACTGCCCTCCACGGCCCTCCCCGCGGGCTGGAACCCGCTCCAGTCCGACGCGGGGAACGCCGCGCCTGCGATTGCCTCTGACGGAACGGTCTACGTGGGCAATGGCGACGGCCTGCGCGCCGTCGACGGCGCGAGCGGCAACGTGAAGTGGCTCTTCAAGAGCGCGAACGTCAGCGATTCGCCCGCCATCGGCGCGGACGGGACGATTTTCTTCGGCTGCTCCGACGGCAACTTCTACGCGGTCACGGCGGCCGGTCAGCTCCGCTTCAAGGTCCAGACCGCCGGGCCGATCAGCGACTCGCCGGCGATCGGCTCCGACGGGACGGTCGTCTTCACCTCGGACGACGGCAACGTCTACGCGCTCCAGTGAGCCTTCGGCCGGGCGTTGACTCGCTCGGTCCGCCCGTCCTACACGGTGGCGGTGCGCCCGCTCCACCTCATCGCGCCGATCCTGGCCGCGGCCGCCGCAATCGCGGGTTGCGCGGGCGGCCCCGCGGGCGGCCGCGACGGCGGCGCTGCGTCGACCTCCGGCGGCACGGGCGGCGCGTCCTCGAGCGGTGGCGGCACGGGTGGGACGACCGGTGGCGCGACCGGCGGCGGCAGCAGCGGCGGCGTCGACGCCGGGGCCGACGCCGGAATCGTGCCGGACGGAGGCGCGCCGACCGATGCAGGCTCGGGCGACGCCGGGTCCGCGGACGGTGGCGCGCCGGTGGACGCGGGCGCGCCGTGTCCCTGCCTTTCGCCCAGCCCCTACTGCGACGGCCGCGGCGCCTGCGTCGCGTGCCTGGCCGACACCCAGTGCGCCGCGCCCACCCCGCACTGCGAGACCGCCCCACAGAGCCCGAGCTACGGCCTCTGTGTCGCGTGCACGGTGCCCGATCAGTGCGGCGCGGGCCTGGCCTGCGATCCTGCCACGGACGCCTGCGTCGCGGGCTGCACGGCCGACGGCGGCGGCTGCCCCATCGGCCATGCCTGTGATCCCGCGACCGGCCTGTGCGCCGCCGGCTGCTTGACCGCGGCCGACTGCGCGCCGTCGCTCGGCGGCCCGCTCTGCGATCCCGCGACGCATGGGTGCGTCGAGTGCCTCGGGCCGTCCGACTGTCCCTACGACAACCCCGGGTGCCTCGCGGGCGGCTGCGGCGGCTGCGCGTCCGACCCCGACTGCCCCGACGGCGACGTCTGCAACGGCGGGACCTGCAACTGCCAGCGCGACGCCGGCTGCGGCGGCGACGCGCCGGTGTGCGTGAGCGGCGCGTGCGGCTGCGCGGCGCCGGGCGACTGCCCCGCTGGCCAGGGCTGCGACCTCGCCGACTTCCCGAACGGCGCGTGCGTCCCCTGCGACGGCGGCTGTGCGGTCGACGCAGGCGCGGGCGACGCGGGGACGGCGTCCGACGCGGGCGCCGACGCCGGGACGATCGACGCGGGAGCCGCGGACGACGGTGGCGCGGATGCGGGGAGCGCCGATGGCGGCGGGGACGGCGGGGCGGACGACGCGGGAGTCGGGGCTGACGCCGGCGCCGATGCCGGCACGGCGGACGCGGGCTGAGCGATGGACGAGCGGCGCTGGGACGACTTCGAGCGGCGGATGCGGGATCTCCGCAGCCTGCGCGCCGCGGCCGCCCTGCTCTCCTGGGACCAGGAGACGTGCCTGCCGCGCAAGGCCAGCGACGCGCGGGGGCGCCAGGCGGCGGCGCTCGAGGCCGTGATCCACGAGCGTCTCTGCAGCCCGGCGCTCGCGGACCTGATCGCGGAACTCGAGGCCGAAACGCTGTCGGCGGAGCGCGCGGCGCAGGTCCGGCTGCTCGCGCGCGAGGTGCGGCGCGCGAACCGGCTGTCGGCCGCCTGGGTGCGCGCGCTCGCCGAGGCGCAATCCGCGGGGCTGCTCGCCTGGCGGGAGGCGAGGGCGCAGCGGAGCTTCGCGCCGTTCGCGCCGCGGCTCCGAGCGCTGGTCGCACTGCGGCGGGAGCAGGCCGCCGCGCTCGCGGACGGCGGCGAGGCCTACGACGCGCTCCTCGCGATTTACGAGCCGGGCGCGCGGCTCGCGGCGCTGCGGCCTCTCTTCGGCCGGATCGTTCCCGAACTGCGCAAGCTCTCGGATGCAATCGCGGAGACGGGAAAGAGTCGGCCGAACGCGTTCGGTGGCCGCTTCGATCTCGACAAGCAGTGGGACCTCTCGCTCGCACTCGTCCGGGCGATGGGGTTCGACCTCGAGGCCAGTCGGCTCGATCGGTCGGCGCACCCCTTCTCGACGGGGCTCGACCCTACGGACGTCCGGCTTACCAACCGCTTCCGTGAGGACGATCCGCGCCCCGCGATCTTCGGCGCGCTGCACGAGTGCGGCCACGGCCTCTACGAGCAGGGCTTCGGCGCGGCGATCGCCGGGACGTGCGCCGGCGAGGCGGCGTCCTTCGGCCTGCACGAGTCGCAGTCGCGACTTTGGGAGAACTTGGTCGGACGCAGCCGGCCGTTCTGGGACGCCTTCTTCCCGGAGCTGTCGAGCCGGTTCCCGGATGCGCTCGCCGGCTGGGACGCGACACGCTTCCACGCCGCGGTGAACGAGGTCCGGCCCTCGCCGATCCGCGTCGAGGCGGACGAGGTCACCTACAACTTGCACATCGCGCTGCGGCTCGAAGTCGAGGCCGAGCTCGTCGGCGGCGACCTCGACGTGGCGGATCTGCCCGGCGCCTGGAGCGACGCGACGCGGCGGCTGCTCGGCTTTACCCCGCGCAACGATGCCGAGGGAGTCTTGCAGGACATTCACTGGGCCTGGGGCGAGCTCGGCTACTTTCCCACCTACACGATCGGCAACCTCTATGCCGCGTCGATTCTCGCCGCCGCCGAGCGCGCGCTGCCGGGGCTCTGGGAGGCCGTCGGCCGTGGTGAACTGCTGCCCTTGCGCGAGTGGCTCCGCGCGAAGATCCACGCGCCCGGCCACCTGCGCGACGCCGAGGAGACCGTACGCGCGGCGACGGGCGAAGGGCTGACGGAAGCGCCGTTCCTCGATTACCTCTGGCAGAAGTACGGCGCGCTGTACGGGGTCGGTCGCTAGAGCTTCAGCAGCATCGCGAGGGTCACCCGGTCCTCGGTGGGGCTGAGGTCGGGCGCCCAACCCGGGACGGCGCTGCCGGGCGCCCCGACGTCGCCCATCACCCCGTCGACGATCGGGGTGACCCCGTAGTGGCCCGAGAAGTACGGCACGCTCGCGGCGCGGTGCGTGTACTCGAGGCGGAACGTGAGGTAGCCACTTGGCATGTAGTCGAACGTGACCTGGCCGTCCCACGCTTCGAACTGCTCGCCGGGGCTCTCCGGGAAGTACGGGGTGCCCGAGAAGGCCGTCGCGCCGTTGATGGGCGGCATGAGCACGAGGTAGCGGCCAGGGTTGTCGATGGCGCCGCCGCCCAGGGTGAAGCCGAAGAGGTCGCGGTCGAACCAGAGGCGGGTGTAGGCCATGAACCCCAGGAAGAACTGTGAAGGGGCGTCGGGTGTGCCGTTCATGCAACTGACCGGGCCGGCCGGCACGAGGGCTCCGTTCGCCGTTCCGCCTGAGCCGCCCCACTCGCAGCCCGCGTCGACGGTGAGCGAGGCCGCCGCCTTCGAGAGCAGCCGCGCGCCCTTCGCTTCGTAGTACTTCACCATGACGCTGTCGTCGGTGTGGACGCGGTAGCGTCCGGGCGTCTGGAGCGTGTCGGTGCCGACGTACTCGTTGCTGACGAGGCGGAGCCAGCCCGTCGGCGTCCAGAGGATTTGCCCCCCGAAGCCGGGCATCTCGTTGAACATGCCGTACGACTGCCAGCCGTTGATGACCCAGGGCTCGATTTTGAGCTTGTCGGAGGTGAAGATCTGGACGCGCACGCCGTTGAAAAACCAGGGCGTGTTGGACGATACGAACGACGGCTGGTACGTCCAGTTGTCGAAGTTGTAGTAGCTCCAGAGGCCGAGGTACGACATGAAGATGCCGCCCTGGATGTTGATCCCGTCCAGGACGTCGAGGTGGTAGCCGCCGTAAGCCTCCGAGAGGTAGCGATAGGCGTCGGCGAGGTTCCACTGCCCGCGGCCCGGGCTCGCGTCGTTGCGCGGCGTGGTCTGCGAGTACATCCCGAACTGCGTCATCAGCCGGGCCTGGACGTTGTGGTAGTCGAAATCGCCGCCGAATCCGATCTGGGTGAGCTGGAACTCGTTGCTGCGGAAGGCCTCGCTCGATCCGGAGATCGTGTGGTCGATCGGCTGGCTCATGTCGTCGTGGTAGGCGACGTCGACCCGAAGCTCGCCGGTGAAGGGGCCCCACGATAGCGGACGTTCTGACGCGCCGGCGTTGCCGGGGGCCCAGGAGAAGTCGGCAAACGCGAAAGGGACCGGCGCGACAGCGAGCGGGGCGGCCGCGGCCGCGGCTGGGGCTGGGGCGGGCGCCGACTGGGCCATCGCCGCCGACGCGTGGAACAGAACGACTGCGAAGGCGAGGGCCATCCATCGGTCGGTCATCTCGACGAGCGCCAGCGCAGTCTCACCGCCCGCCGCTTCCTCGACCGCGCAGCCCATTCCTTCGAGGCAGACCGGGAGCGTCGACCGAATGTCCTTCTGGTCGTCGACGACGAGGACGCGGGTGGCTCGAATTTCCTCGGGCGCCGTCACGGCGGTGACTCTGCGTCCCTCCGGCCGGCGAGGTCAACGGGGCGACGGCTCCGGCGCTTCCAGCCGCTCGAGCTCTGAGCGAATGGCCGGCAGGCCCGGATCCCACGCAGGTGCCACCGCGAGGTAGTGGCGCCAGGCGTCGGCCGTGCGCGCGCGCTCCGCCGGCGTGTCGAGACCGAGCCGGCCGTCGGCCATGGCGAGGCTCCGCCAGATTTGGGGAGGGGGACGCGGGTCCTCGGCGACGATCCCCTCGAGCGCCGAGACGGCCTCCACGAGGTATCGGCGCCTCGCAGGGTCGCGTCCCGCAGCCTCCAGCAGCCAGAGGGCCCGCGCCTGCCGCGCGGCCCAGATGTCCCCCCACACGACGTCCTCCCACGAGCCCGGAGGATGCGGTTGCCCGCGGAAGTCGATGCGGGGAAGGGCGGCCGCGCTTCGCGCATCCCACGCGTCCACGTCCGGCTCGGGGAGCGCGGCGAGCGGTGCGCGCGGCTGGCGCACCGCTTCGCAGAGTCCGAGCGGCCAGAAGGCGTCGTACCCGGTCGGCCCGTCCTGCTCGGTGCTCGTTCCGCCGCACACCACGACCGGCCGGTGGGCGAGGTTCGCGTCGGCGAGCGCCGCGAGCGAGAAGCCGTCGCGCCCCGGTGCATAGTGCGCGCCCGGGAAGACGAGCTCGGGGTACAGCGCCCGGAGCCGCGGGACCGCCCACGGGAACGCCAGCAGCTCGCGGTCGACCACCCGTACATCGGGGCGCAGCCCCTCGGCCACCTGGAGGTAGCGGACGGTGTTCGTGATGAGGTCACCGCGCGTGAGCAGAAGGGTCCCGGGTGGCAGCGGCCGGAGGATCTCCGCGCCGTAGCGCTCCACGACGTCGCTGTCGTGCCGGTCCATCTCGGCGAGGTGATCGAGGGGCTGGATCAGCATCACCGCGGACGAGACGGCCGGAATGGCGAAACGCCACCGCGGAGCCCCTTTGCCGAGATTCGAGAGGCCGCGGGCGGCGAAGGCGCAGGCGTAGATCTCGGGCTGCTGCCAAAAGCGCGCCAGGATTTCGCGGTGGAGGGCATCGCCCGTCGGCAGGTTGCCGAGTGCGGCGAAAGTCGCGACCGAGACGAGCGGAGACAGGAGGCAGACCGTACCGAAGGCCCCGGGCCGCTTTCGCGTCTCGTCCATCGTCACGGCGGCGCCGACCACGGCGAGGCCGAGCGCCAGCCAGTCGAGCTGCCCGTGCAGATCACGCACGAACGAGCCGAGGATCGAGACGCCGTCCGCGTGCGACGGCAGGACCGAGAGGCGGAAGGTACCGTATTCGCGACGCAGTACGTGCGTCCAGAAGCCCGGCCACGTTTGCGTCGCCCCCCAGGTGACTGCGGCGGCGTGCCGTCCCTCGACGACCAGGTCGAGGTACGGCGTGAGCCCGACCAGAAGGCAGCCCGCGAGACCCACCAGCCTGCGGGGCGTCCACTCCGAACCGCCCGTCCAGAGGATCCACGCCGCCACCGGAGCGCCGGTGAAGAGGAGCGTCTGGTGGTTGCAGAGGCCGAGCCCGAAGACCGCCGACGCGGCATAGGCAAACCCTGGATCTCGCGTCTCGCCGTATCGGAACGCGAGCAACAGAAGCAAGGCGACGAAGAGGTTGTCGAGGGCGAAGACCTCGGCGCCGATCGCGTACGCCCACACCCCCGGTGCGAACGCGAAGAGGGCGCCGCCCGCCGCGGCGGCCCAGCGCGAGCGAGTCCATCCGGCGAGAACGAGCACGAGCACGCCGGAGGCAAGCGCGCCGGAGACGGCCGAGAGCAGCCCGACTCGCCAGGCGAGGCTCCCGGCGGGAAGCAGGGCGAACAGGTGCCCGAGCAGCGCGTAGAGCGGGTAACCGGGAGGATGGATGACGCCGCCCGTCGCGATGGCGCCGATCAGCTCGCCGGCGTCGCCGCCCGGGACGTGGCGGTAGCCGGTCGCCACGTATGCCGCGAACGCCGAAGCGGCGAGCCCTCCAGCGACCGCGAGGTCCCCGCGGTCGGGCCACGCCGTCGCGCCGTCCACCCGCGTCTCGCGCACAAAGCAGACTTGTCACGCGGCCAGCGCGCGGGTCAAGGCTGGCCGAACCGGCCGACCCACGTCGGCTCGCGGAGGCCGCCGCTACGACGGCAGGTCGCCCGCCTCCAGCAGCTCCTTGATGCGCCGCAGGACCCCGTTGCCCACGACCCCGTCCACCAGTCGGTGGTCGTAGGTGAGCGCGAGCTGCATCGTCGGGCGGATTGCGATCGCATCGCCACCGTCGACCTCGATGACCAGCGGCCGCTTGACCACTTCTCCCATTCGCAACACCCCTGCTTGGGGTGGCACGACGATCGGCGTCCCCCACAGGTTGCCCCGCGGACCCGGATTGCTGAGGGTGAACGTCCCGCCCTGCAGCTCGTCGGCCGTGATCTCCCCGCGGCGGGCGCGCTCGGCGAGCACCTCGGCGGCGCGCGCGAGCCCGACCAGCGACAGCTCGCCCGCGCGCCGAATCACGGGAACGATCAGCCCCTCCTCGGTGTCGACCGCGAGGCCCAGGTTCACGTCCCCGTGCAGCACGTACGCGTCGTCCAGGACCGACGCGTTGAGGAGCGGCTGCTCGCGCAGGGCGCGGACGACTGCCGCGGCGACGTAGGGCAACCAGGTCAGGCGCGGCGCCCCCTCCGGCGCCTCTGCCCGCGCGCGGGCACGCAGCGCCGCCACCCGGCCGAGATCGACCTCCGCCACGCATGTCACGTCCGGAACTGTCCGCCGGCTCGAGATCATCCGTTCGGCGATCAACCGCCGCCTCCGGGTGAACGACACGATCCGATCGCCCGGACCGAGCGGCAGGCCGCCAGGCGGCGTCGGGGCCCGCGGGATCTGCAGCTCGGTCTCTGGCACGGGCTCGGCCGAGCTGTCGTCCGTCGCAGGCGGAGGTGGTGGCTGCGCCGTCGGACGCCACGCCGGCGGCGATTCGAGCGCCCGTTCGACGTCCTTCTTCGTCACCCGGCCTCCCTCGCCGCTGCCGGATATCCCGGCGAGGTCGAGACCGTGCTCCTCTGCCATCTTGCGGACGACGGGTGAGACGCGTCCCGCCTCGCGTCCGGCGTGTCCGTTGCCGCGCCTGCGGGCCTCGGGAGCCGGCGACTCGGTGGGCGGCGCAGGCTTCGCCCCCTTCGGCTCGGCAGGGGCGGCGGGCGCGTGCGCCCCTTCCTCGACCGGCTCGAGCTCCAAAAGCGGCTGGCCGACCGGCACGGTTTGTCCCTCCGAAACGAGCAGCCGTGCGACCCGCGCCCGCGCGGGGCTCGCGACCTCGGTCTGCGCCTTGTCCGTCTCGACGTCGACCACCGGCTGGTCGCGCTCCACCCGGTCGCCCGCGCGGACGCGCAGGCGTGTGACCACGCCCTCGACCACCGATTCGCCGAGCTGGGGCATCACGATCGCAATCGACATCGATCCTCCGGGCTAGTACGCGGCCAGGCGGCGGGCGGCGTCCGCGATCTCGTCCGTGCCGGGGAGCACGTAGGCCTCCAGCGCGGGGGCGAAGGGCGTGTGGCAGTCGAGCGCGGTGACCCGCTGCGGCGGCGCGTCGAGCAGGTCCCAGCAGTGCTCGACGGTCCAGGCGACGATCTCGCCCCCGAGGCCGCCGGTCTGGCGATCCTCGTGGACGACGAGGAGCTTCCCGGTCTTCGCCACCGTCCGCCGGACCGCGTCGCGGTCGAGCGGGAGCAACGTGCGCAGGTCGACGACCTCCGTCTCCACGCCTTCGGCCGCCAGCCGGTCCGCGGCCTCGAGACAGAGCGGCACGGTGCCGCCGTAGGTGACGATCGAAATGTCGCTTCCCGCCCGTGCGAGGCGCGCCCGCCCGAGCGGCTCCGGTTCCTGCTCCTCGGGAAGCTCTTCCTTGACGCTCCGGTAGAGCCGCTTGTGCTCGAGGAAGATCACGGGGTCGTCGTCGCGGATCGCGGCCTTGAGCAGCCCCCGCGCGTCCGCGGCGGTCGACGGCGCGACGACCTTCAGGCCCGGCACGCGGGTGAACCAGGCCTCCGGATCCTGGGAATGGAACAGCGCGCCGTGCACGCCTCCGCCGGACGGGCCGCGGATGACCAGCGGCACATCGAGCGCCCCGCCGTGCCGGTAGCGCGCGGTCGCGGCCATGTTGACGATCTGGTCGAAGCCGCACGCGGCGAAGTCCATGAACTGCATCTCGACGACGGGTCGCAGCCCCTGCACCGCGGCACCGACGCCGGCGCCGACGATCAGGGCCTCGCTGATCGGCGTGTCGAGGATCCGGGCCGGCCCGAACTCCTCGAGGATGCCGTCCGTGGCCTTGAATGCGCCTCCGAGGGCGGCGACGTCTTCGCCCATCACGAAGACGTCGGGGTCGCGTCGCATCTCCTCCTTCAGCGCGAGGTTGATCGCCTGGATGTACGTCGCAGTCGGCACTCGGGCCTCACGGTGGGTACGACGCCGCGGCTTCCGAGCCGGCCGGCACCGCCGAAGGTGCGACGTCGAGCGGCGTCGCGTAGAGATCCTCGAGCGCCTCTTGCGGTTCGGGATCGGGACTCGCCTCGGCGAACGCCAGCGCGTCGTCGACGAGCTGGGCGACCTCGGATTCGGTTTCGCCCCGCACCTTCTCGACGTCGTGGCCGCGCAGCGCGAGGTACGTCTCCCAGCGCGGGATCGGATCGCGGCTCGTCCACTGAATGAGTTCCTCCTCGCCGCGGTAGCGGGCCGGGTCGTGCTCGCTGTGGCCGCGGTAGCGGTAGGTTTTCAGTTCGACGAGCGTCGGCCCGAGCCCCTCGCGCGCCCGCCGGACGGCCCGCGCCATCGTCTCGAGGACCGCGCCGAGATCGTTGCCGCCCGAGACCATGCCCTTCATCCCGTAGGCGGCGGCGCGGTCCGCCACGTCCTCGATCGCCATCTGGAGGGCCTGGGGTGTCGAATAGGCGTAGCGGTTGTTCTCGCAGACGAAGACGACCGGCAGGGCATGGACCGCCGCGAAGTTCATCGCCTCGTGGACGTCGCCGCGGCTGCTCGCGCCCTCCCCGAAGAAGGCCACCGCCACGTGCGGGTCGCGGCGCAGCTTCATCGCGAGCGCGGTGCCGCAGGCGACCGGAAGGGTCGCGCCGAGCATGCTCGTCCCGCCGAAGACCCCGTGGGCGGGATCGCCGCCGTGCAGGAAGCTGTCCTTCCCGCGCGAGAGGCCGGTCTCCTTGCCGAGGAGCTGGGCCATGAGTCGTCCCGGATCGACTCCCTTCACGAGCATGGCGCCGAGGTCGCGGTGCAGCGGGAAGATGACGTCCGCGGGTTCGAGGTCCGCGCAGCAGCCGACCGCGACCGCTTCCTGTCCCCGCCCGCTGTAGACCCCGCCGAGGATCCGGTTCTGCGCATGGAGCCGCGACACGCGGTCTTCGAATTCCCGCGTGAGCTTCATCCAATGGTAGAGCTTCAGGTCGCGGTCCACGCGGGACGTGAAGCTGCGCATCCGCGGGCCGGCCGGCAACCGGCCCGACCGGGAGCCGGGCCGAGGACCGCTTTCAATCCGCGGGGCGGCTCCGACGAGCCGGCCCCGCGGGGGGGGATCAGCGCGCGGGGAGCAGGTCGCGGGCGCGCGCCACCACGGCCGCGGTGGTCAGCCCGAACTTCTCGGCGAGCACGTTCTCCGGGGCCGAGGCCCCGAAGTGATCGATGCCGATCGCCGCGCCGTCCTCGCCCACCCAGCGGAGCCACGGCTCCGTGCGGCCCGCCTCGATCGAGAGCCTCCGCACGCCGCGCGGCAGCACCTCGTCGCGCCAGGCGCGCGGCTGCGCGTCGAACAGCTCGAGGCACGGCAGCGAGACGACCTGGCAGCGCCGCCCCTCGGCCGCGAGCGCCTCCGCGGCGTCGACCGCGAGGTGGACCTCGCTGCCGGTCGCGAGCAGGACCAGCTCCGGGGTTCCGGCCGGCCGCCGCAGCACGTAGCCCCCGCGCAGCACCACCGCCGGGTCGAAGCCCGCCGGCCGCGAGAGCGGCGGCACCTTCTGCCGCGTCAGCACCAGCCCCGTCGGCCCGTCCCGCCGCGTCGCCGCGTGCGCCCAGGCCGCGGCCGTCTCGAGCGCGTCCGCCGGCCGGAAGACGTGCAGCCCGGGGATGAGCCGAAGCGAGGAGAGCTGCTCGACCGGCTGGTGGGTCGGTCCGTCTTCGCCGAGGAGCACGCTGTCGTGGGTCCAGACGTAAATCGTGTGCAGCTTTCCGAGGGCGGCGAGCCGGACCGCCGGCCGCATGTAGTCCGAGAAGACGAGGAAGGTCGCGCCGAACGGCACGAAGCCGCCCGTCTGCGCGAGGCCGTTCTGGATGCTCCCCATCGCGTGCTCGCGCACGCCGAAGCGGAGGTTGCGCCCTTCGAAGTGGCCGGGCTGCACCTCGGGCGAGCCCGCGATGAGGGTGTTCGTCGAGGTCTCGAGATCCGCCGATCCACCGACCAGCCCCGGCAACTCGGCCGCGACCGCCTGCTCGATCTTGCCGGCGATCGCCCGGGTCGCCTCCGGCTTCGGCTCCGGAAGCTTTGCGATCAAACGCTCGTAGAGCCCCGCCGGCGCCTCGCCCGAAAGCCGCGCCTGCCAGACCTTCGACCGATCCGGATTCGCCTTCGCCCAGCCGTCGCGGAGGGCGCACCAGCCGTCGTACCCCTTCTTCAGCTCCGCGACGCGCGCCGCGAACAGCTCGCGCACCTCCGCCGGCACGAGGAACGTCGGCGAGTCCGGCCAGCCGAGCGCCTTCTTCGTCGCCGCGACCTCCTCCTTGCCGAGCGGCGATCCGTGCGCCTTGAAGCTGTCGTGCAGGTGCGGCGCGCCGTTCGCGATGTGGGTCCGCGCCGCGATCAGGGTGGGCTTCGCGTCCTGGGCGAGCGCACGGTCGAGGGCGGCGGCCACCTGCGCGTGGTCGTGGCCGTCGATCCGCTCCGCCCGCCAGCCGTAGCCCGTGAAACGCTCCACCACGTCGTCCGTCACCGTCTGCTCGGTCGTTCCGGCGAGCGTGATGTGGTTGTCGTCGTAGAAGCAGACGAGCTTGCCGAGCCCGAGGTGGCCCGCGATCGAGGCCGCCTCGTGGCTGACGCCCTCCATCAGGTCGCCGTCGCCGGCGATGCAGTAGGTCCGGTGGTCGTAGAGCGCGTGCTGCGCCGTGTTGAGCTGCGTGGCGAGCAGCCGCTCGCCGATCGCGATTCCCACGGCGTTCGCGAAGCCCTGCCCGAGCGGCCCCGTCGTGACCTCCACGCCGGGCGTGTGCCCGCCCTCCGGGTGGCCCGGGGTCTTGCTCCCCCATTGCCGGAACGACTTCAGATCCTCGAGCGAGACGTCGTAGCCCGTCAGGTGCAGGAGCGCATAGAGCAGCATCGAGCCGTGGCCCGCCGAGAGGACGAAGCGGTCGCGGTTCGGCCAGCGCGGGTCCTGGGGGTTGAAGCGCAGGTAGCGCGTCCAGAGGACGAACGCGAGGTCCGCCGTCCCCATCGGCATGCCGGGGTGGCCGGAGTTCGCCTTTTCCACCGCGTCGACCGCGAGCATCTTGATCGTGTCGACCGCGAGCGCGACGAGCTTCTGCGGCGGGGTCTCGGCCTTCATCGCGTCACCTCCAGGGCCCGGTCGTCGGGCGCCGCGAGGTCTACCGACCCCGGTCCCCGAACGCAAGCCCTCACCCCGTCCCGCGAATGATGCGGGCTAGAAGTTCGTGCCGATGTCGCCGATCGAGACGGAGGGGCCGAAGATGAAGGCGAACTGCTGCGCGTAGTGCTGGGCGGGGATCGGGACCAGGGTGGGGGCGTACTCGAACCAGGCGTGGATGCCCACCGACGCCTGGGTCGGCTGGTTCGCGTTGAGGATCGGCACGGTCAGGCCGAAGCCCGTGACGATCGAAAGGTTGGCGCTCGGCGCGGGGACGCCGGCGGTCGGCGGGGGCGCGGCGAGGTTGGTGCCGAAGAGGCCCATCTCGAGGTCGAAGGGGAACTCGCGCCCCTCGCGGTCGAGCATGGCCAGCCGCAGCAGCGCGCCCGCGCTGAAGGCGACGACCCCGGCGTCGGGGCCCGAGGTGAGCCGGTAGAGGCCGGTCGGGATGGTCGCCGAGCCGTAGAGCCGGATCCGGGCGTTGCCGAAGATGAGGGTGACCTCCTGGCCGGTCACGCCGGCGATGGTCTCGCCGTTCGCGTAGGGGGGGCCCGGCTCGTGGGCTAGGCCGACGTGGACGTGGTCGAACGGACGGACCGGGAGCGTCGGCTCGATCCAGATCGACTCGTGGCCCGGCCGCGGCAGGATGGTGAAGACCTTGGAGAAGCCGCCGGGCGCGGTCGTGCCGTCCGGGTGGGTCACGGCGAGCGTCACCCGCAGCCGCTGCGGACCCTCCGCGGTGGTCAGCACGGAGCGGTCGATGCGCAGCCGGCAGGCGTGCCGGAGCTCGAACGGCAGGTTCACCGTCTGGCCGGCGGCGATGCGGCGCTCGCTTCCGTTCGGATCGCGACAGAGGATCGCGAGAAAGCGGCTCGCGCGCGGATCCTCGGGGGCGAGCGAGATGGGGACGCTGACGGGTTGGACCCTGAAACCCGGCTCGGCGGAGAAGAGCGCGAGGGGCGGGGCGTCGGGGGCGAGCCCGGCCTCCGGCGGCCGGTAGCCGACGAGGATGGGCACGGTGCCGCCGGACGGCGCGGAGCCGATGATCTCGAAGGGGTGGGTGCCGGCGACGGTGTAATAGCCGGGCAGCGGCTCGGGCGCGAGCATCGGCGCGAGCGCGGGGTCGGGCACGAGCAGCTCGATGCGCACCTTGCGGTTGGTCGGGATCGCGTCCAGCTCGCCGACCTCGGGGTCGACGAGCCGCGCCCGCGTCCCCAGGTAGCCGACGGTGATCGGGAGGGTCGCCGAACCGACGAGCGCGCGCCCAGGGCCGGCGAGCAGCCGCAGTTCGAGGGTCGGCAACCCGCGGGGCACGTGGCCGAGCGAGACCACGAGCCGCCGCCCGTCCGCCGATTGCGAGAGGATCGCGGCGGACGACGGCGGCGAGGTCTCGACCGCCCAGTCCGGGCTCGCGGGGGGGCAGTTCGTGCCGAGCTCGATCGGCAGCCGGTGGTCGTCGACCCCTCCGAGCAGCGCCGGCGCGAGCGCGCGGAGGCGGCAGAGGGCGAGGGGAAGCGTGACGTCAACGGCGGACGTGAGCCCCCGCGGTCCGCGGAGGACCACGCCGTCGCGCAGGACGAGGTGGACGACGAGCGCGGTCCCTTCGCTCGGGGGGCTGGCGACGAGCTGGGTGCCGTCGTCGGAGATCCGGCACTCGGTCGCGCAGTTCGCCACTTCGACCGCACCGGGCCAAGCGATCGGAACCGCCGTCTCGCTGCGCCACGCCTCGAGCGGTGCGGGGCGGACGGGCGGCTGGTCGAGCACGTAGCGCCGCACCGGAAGCCGGAACGCGTCGAGTGGGCGCTGCACCCCGTGGCGGTCCCAGAGCGTGAAGGCCTCTGCCGGCGAGGGCATCCCCGCTGGCAGCCGCAAGACCTCGAGCCCGGTCAAACCGCGCAGCAGCGCCCCGCGCAGCGCGTCGCCGGGGAGCGGGATGGAGCAGCGCTCCTGTCCGTTCTCGAGCGCGACCGAGGGGCAGGCGGCCGCGTTGTAGCGGGCGGCGTCCGACTCTCGCCACCAGATCGGGCGGCGGGTCAGCTCGCCCCCCTGAAGGGCGGCCTGGCCGCGGTCGAGGTCGACCTCGACGAAGGCGGGTACGCCGGGAAAGAGGCCCACCCCGACGAGCGACTCGACCTGGGGGGCGGCGCAGTCGCCGTACGCCAGCTCCGCGCGCGCCCCGACGCCGCCCGGTGCGACGCGCAGGGCGCCGGCCGGCGTGAGCGAGAACGCGGGGTCCCCGGTCACCTTGCAGAAGTGGCCGGCCGCGGGCTCGACGACGGCGCCGACCTCGACCGCGACGAGCGGGTGCGCTTCGGCCGCGAGCACGAGCGCGAGGACTGCCGGCGTCATGCCGCCGTCTGTACCCCACCGGCGCGACCACGGGAAGGGTGCGCTGCCCGCTACCTCTGGAAAGGGGTCCCGCCCGGGACGCGGGAGGCTATCGCGCCGCTCACGGGCCGGCGGCCAGGATCGTCAGCGTCATGCCCGGCTGCAGGATGGAATCCTCGTCGAGGTGGTTCTGCCGCTCGATGTCCGCGACCTTGACGCCGAAGTGCCGGGAGATCTCCCAGAGGCTGTCGCCGTCCCGCACCTGGTAGGCGAAGGGGTGAAGGGCGGCCGGCGCCGGCGCGGCGGGCGCGGCCGCCGCGACCGGTGTTGCTCCGGGGCGCGGCGCTCCGTTGCGCACCCAGAGCTCCTCGCCCGGGTAGAGCCGGTGCCGGCGCGGGTTGCGGATGCGGTTCCAGCGGCAGAGCTGGCCGACGTCGACGCCGTGCGACGAGGCGATCGACCAGAGGCTGTCGCCCTCCTCCACGGCGTAGCGCACCGCGTCCGCGGGCGGCGCCTCCACCGGCAGGGGCGGCGGACGCGGGCGCGGCGCGACGTGCGCGGCCCGCGACTGCGCCGTCGCCGGATGCGCCGGCGGTCCCACGACCGCGACGGGCACCGGCGGGGCCGCGGCCCGATCGGCGAGCGCCGGCGCCGGCGCGGGAAGGGGCGGCTGCGCCGCCGTCATCACCGACGGCTGCGGGTGCC
>DAIDIT010000221.1 GCA_027451705.1 Pseudomonadota bacterium | reverse complement strand
ACAATGCCGTCCGCTACAATCGCCGCGGCGGCGAGGTCAAGGTCGGCATCGAGAGCCGCGGGTCGGTGGCGCGGATGAGGGTCGCGGACACGGGTCCCGGAATCGCTCCCGACGAACTCCGGCACGTCTTCGATCGGTTCATCGAGCTGGACGTGTCGCCGAACGGCGGCGGCCTGGGGGTCGGACTCGGTCTCGCGCTCGTGCGGCAGGTCATCGATCGCCACGGAGGCCGGGTCGATCTCCAGAGCGAGCCTGGGCACGGGACGACCTGCACCATCGATCTGCCGCTCTTCGCGGGTGTCGCGAGCGGCGCCGCCCGGTCCGCGGAGCAGCCGGCCGGTGGCGACGGCCGCATCCTCCTCGTCGAGGACGACGCCGACTGCCGCTCGGCGCTCCAGCTCGTGCTGCAGAACGAGGGCTACGAGGTCGAAGTGGCGACGGGCGGCCGCGAGGCGTTGACCGCCCTCTCGCGGACCCGGCCGTCGATCATGCTTCTCGACCTGCACATGCCGGATCTCGACGGGCGGATCCTGCTGCGGCGCATCCGCAAGGAGCCGCGGCTCGCCGATCTGCCGGTCTTCGTCATCTCGGGCGCGATCGCCGCCGCCGCCGGCATCGAGAGCCTCGCCCCGGGCGAGCACGTCGAGGGCGTCTTCGAGAAGCCGATCAATTTCCCCCGCCTCCTCGAGAGCCTCGCCGCTCGCCTCGGCGCGCCACGGACGGGCTGAGGGTAGACTTCAGTTGCCGAGGATCTCTGCGGCGCGCCGGCGCGTGCCGGGATCCGGATCGCGCGAAGCGACCTGCATCAGGGCGTCGAACGCGGCGGGATCGTTGAACCGGGAGAGCTCCTCGACCGCCATCCGGCGTTCCACGGAGTTGCCGCGGCGCAGCTCGGCCAGGATCAGCGACAGCGCCGCGTGCGAAGGCAGCCGCGCCAGCGCCGGAATCAGGGCAGGCCGGACCGCGTCGTCGTCGAGGGAGCGTGCGACGAGGCGCACCAGTTCGTCGGGGCCGAGCAGTTCGGCGAGCTGCTCCGCCGCGGCCGCCCGAACCTCGTGGTCGGGATCCTCGACCAGGACCGAGAGGAGCGGCTTGCCTTCGGCGCCGCGCCGCCCGAGTCCGAGCGCCGCGGCGGCGCGGACCGCCGGGGCCGGGTCGAGCGACAGCCCCGAGAGGACGCGGAGTGGCGGCGCGATCGGGGAGGAGGCGATCGCCCAGGCGGCCAGCCGGCGAACGTTGGCGTCGACGCTTCCGAGGGCCCGGTCGAGGACCGCAGCACCCCCGGGGCCACCGGCGAGGCCCGTCGCACAGCGGTCCGCTCCCGGCGAGAGGGTCTCGAGACAGTGGCCCAGCGCGGCGAGGCCGTCGGCTCGGGTGGAGAGCAGCTTCCCCGCCGATTCGGCCGCGTCCAGACCGCCGTCGCCGAGCACGGCGAGGAGGTCGGCGGTCGTCGGCGGCCTGCGGCCGAACGCGCGATCGACCTCGGCGGCAAGCGCCGGGGTCTCTGCGCGGAGGCGCAGCAATGCGGCAAGGCCGGTCGGGCTCCCGGCGAGCGCGTCGATGGCCCGCGTGGCCAGCATGGCGCTCTTTCCCGCGGCGAGCCGCTCGAGGTCGCGGAGGAGGCCCGGGCGGCCGAGCCGCGCCATTCGCATCGCAGCCTCGGCGCCGACGGGATCGGTTACGACCGCCAGGCCCTCGAGGGCGGCGTCGGACGCCGCCGGATCGATCGGCGCGAGGGCCTGCGCCGCGATCAGTCGGGCTTCGGGCAGGGGGGAGCGGAGCGCCGCGCGCGCCTCGTCCGCCGTGACGGGAACGCCCGCGCCCGCAAGGACGCGGAGTCCTGCGAGCTGGATCTGCGGCGACGTGTTCGCCGCCGCCGCGTGCGCCGCCGCGGCGACCGAGGGAAAGACCGAGACCGCCGCGCCGAGGGCCGCGCAGAGCCCCGCGTCGGGATCTCCCACCCGTGCCGCCAGGAGCTTCGAGAGGCCGTCGAGCCGAAGGGCGGCCGCCGCCCGCGCGGCCGCCGCGACGACCTCGGGCTCGGGCCGGCGAAGCTCGGCGCGCAGCGCCCACTCGGCGTCCGGATCGCCGAGCTCGCCGAGCGCGCGGACGGCGCGCACCCGCGCCTCCAGGTCGGGCGCGTGCGTGACGAGGTCCTGGACGGCGAAGAGGCCGGGTCGTCCCTTCGCGTGCAGCCGTGCGACGACGGATCCGCGCACGGCCGGATCGTCGGAAAGGATGTCGGCCTTCCAGCCGGAAGCCGAGGCGAGGAGAAGCGCCACCGTGGCAAGGATCGGGCTCATGCGGAGACGGGACAGCAACGTCCATGCCGTCTCCCTCGGGCAATGCTTTCGAGAGGTTGGCGATGCCGAAACCGGGTCCTCCGCGACCCGGGGGACCGCCGTGCCCGGGGTCCGCGGTAGAATGCGGCATGCTTGCCGCGAGAACGGACGGGCGGCCCGACGACCCGCTGACTCGCGCGCTGTGGACGCGGGACGGCCGGCGGCGCCTGCCGTCGACAGCCGAGCTCGATCGGGCGATCGCCGCGCTACCTCGCGGGGCGCTCTGGCGGCGGTGCGAGCTGGATCCCGGAGGTCCCCTCTACCTGCTTCCGACGCGAGAATGGATGACCGAGCTCGGCGCGCAGCTCGCCGGCCTCGGGAGGCGGATCCTGGAGGTCGCGGCCGGCGATGGCATGGTGGCCAGATGCCTGCGCGCGGCGCGGCCGGATCTCGAGCTGCGGGCCACCGATTCGGGTGCCTGGGCACGCCCGATGGCGCGGATGACGGAGCGCGAAGCACGGTCGCGGATGGGGCGGCGCGCGGCGGGACTTCCGCCCGGCGAGGGCGTCGAGCGCCTCGAGGCCGTCACGGCGGTCCGGCGCCTGCGCCCCGACGTCGTCCTTGCGATCTGGTTGCCCCCGGGCCCGCTGCTCGCGCGACTCGTCCGCTCGCCGTGTCGGTACGTCCTCGAGATCGGGGCGGCGGGCGGGGTCACCGCCGGCGGCGAATGGGACTGGCGGTTCGGACACGACTTCCTGGAGGGGCCGATCGAGGCGCGGGCGCGCTGCCGCCTCGACGATCGGCCGTCGCGCAGGCTTCATACGCGGGTGACGCTCTACCGCGGGCGCCTCCACCCGGACCACCGTGAGGAGCGGCCGCGACCCGGCGACTGGCTGTGGCAGTTCAGGCCGAAGGGTTGACCTTCAGTCGGAGACGGCGAAGGCCTGCCAGCCCCGGGCCCGCTTGCGCCAGAGGACGAGCGTCGCGTGGCCGCCCAGGTTGGCGATGCCGACCATCGCCTGGCGCAGCGGGAGATTGGCCAGCCGGGCAGGCGGCGGCCCATATCGTTGGACCATCCCGGCGAACGGCAGGACTTCGATGCCGTACAGCCGGACACCGGTCAGCGGATGCCGATCGAGGAGCGACGCCCAGTGCTCGCGGACCTCGGCGACGGACTTGGCGGACGTCCCGTCGAAAGAGAAGGGGGCGGGTGTCAGCGCGACGAGTCCGTCGACGTCGTGGGCGAGCATCGCGCGGGCGAAGCGGGCAGTCGCGTCCGCGACGTCGGCGACGGGTTGAGCGGCCCCCGCTGGCGGCGGCGCGGAGGGTGCATGTGCCGCGAGGGCGACGAGGAGCACGGAAACGGGCGCGATCATCGTTTCCATGCTACCATTTTGCCGGCCGGAGGAACTGCGTGCGGGTCTTGATCGTCGACGATGACGAAGCCATCGTCGGAATGTTGTCTCGCTACCTGGCGAAGCAGGGGTTCGAGGTCTTCACGGCCTTCGACGCGCTCCAGGCGCTCGACTTCGTCGAACGCGACCGGATCGATCTGGTCATCTCGGACCTCATGATGCCGCACATGGACGGCCGGGCGCTCGTCCGGCAAATCCGGCGCGATCCCAGGCACCGCAACCTGCCGATCATCATGATCACCGCCTATCCGGGCGACGACGCGGCGGACCGATCGCTGCGCGACGGGGCCTCCTTCTTCCTCTCGAAGCCGCTCGATCTCGAAGCCCTGGCGACTTTGATCCGCTTCGCGCAGTAGGGCGCCTCCGTTCCGGCGAGTGGGAACTTCGTTTCCCATCTCTGCCTTCCGCCCGGTCAGAGGCCCCGCTTTCCCGCTCGCACGGCGTGCCCGCGGTGCTGGCGCGGGGGTTGCTACGGGCTGAGGGCTGTGGAGCACGTGCTCGATGCGCCGCGGCTCGCGCCGCCCGGGCGGGGTCTCGCCGACCTGGGAGACGGCCTCGCCTACGGCGCGCTCCTCGCATTCGCGATCTTCGCCTACACGAGCATCGCCTGGTGGATCCCCGCCACCGCCCCCTTGCGCCCGGCGCTGATGGCCTCGGCGCTCGCCGCCGGCGGGACGCTCCTTTCGCTCTGGGCCGGTCCACGCACGCTGCGGCTCGACGGCCTGCGCGGGGCGGCGCTCGTCGCCTACTGCGGCCTGGGCGTGGCCTCGATCGCCTGGTCGCTCGATCCCGCTCTCTCCGCGCGCACGGCCGTCGAGGTGGCCAAGGAAGGGCTCGTCTACCTGGTGATCGTCCAGGTCGTCCGCAACGCCCGCCGGCTGCGCGCCATGCTCGGCGCGATCGCCCTCTCCGCGGTCGTGCCGGCCGTCGGCGCCCTGCAGAACTACGTCCACGGCGCGGACCTCGTGGACGGCGGGCGGGCGCGCTGGCTCGGCGTCTTCGCCGATCCGAACCACCTCGCGATGGCGCTCGTCTCCGCGATCCCGCTCGCGCTCCTCTGGACCGCCCGGAGCGGGAGCATCGCCCGCCGCGTTGTCTTCGCGGCGGCTGCCGGCCTGGCGACCGCCGGCGTCATCGTCACGCAGTCCCGAGGGGGAGCGGTGGGCCTGCTCGCGGCCGTGATCGCGTTCGGCCTGACCGCGCGCGGCGGCAAGCGGCGCGGGCTCTGGCTCGCGGCGCTCCTGGCGGCGGGCGTCGTCGGCTTCGCCCCGGCCGCCTTCTGGCACCGTACCGGCACCCTCGCCGATTACCAGACCGACGTGAGCGCCCAGGGACGGGTCCACGCCTGGATCGTGCTCTATCGGCTCGCGCTCGATCGGCCGCTGCGGGGCACGGGAGTTGGAGCCTTCCTGAAGGCCTGGCCGATCTACGCCCCGATCGAGGCCGGCCACCACGCCTTCGTGACCCACAACGTCTTCTTCCAGCCGCTCGCCGAGACGGGCCTCGGGGGCTTCGTGACCTTCCTCGTCCTGGTGGCGTCGTGCCTGGCGGCGACCCTGGCCGGGCGGAACGCGCCCGAGACCGGTGCGGCCTCCGCCGCGCTCTTCGCGGCGCTCGTCGGGAACCTCGTCTGTCAGCTCTCGAGCGGATACTCCCCCAACGCATTCCTGTTTCTCCTCCTCGGCCTCGCCGCCGCCGCCGATCATTCGGCCCGCGGCGAGCTGGCCGCGGCGGTGCCGGCGCCATGCCCTCCGACCCTGTTCGCCTAGGCCTCTTCGTCCACACCCTCCACGTCGGCGGCGCGGAGGGGCAGCTTCTCGAGTTGGTCCGCGCGATCGACCGCCGCCGCGTCGAGCCGCGCCTGATCACCTTCCACCTGGAGGGGCCGCACGTCGCCGCGCTCGCGGAGCTCGGGGTGGCGCCGGAAGCGATCCCGCTGCCTTCCTCCCTCGCGCGTCCCGGGACCGCCGCGACGATCGCCCGCGTGGCGGCGTGGTGCCGGAGCCGGCGCATCGACGTCCTCCACCCGCAGGACCTCTACACGAACCTGGTCGCGCTCCCCGCGGCGCGGCTCGCGGGCGCGCGCTGCCTCGTGAGCCGGCTCGACCTGAGCCACTGGTACGGCGGGCTCCGGCGCGCCGCGGTCGCCTGGACCTCGCGCCACGCGGACCGTGTCTGGGTCAACGCCGACGCCGTCCGGCAGATCGTCGCCCGCGAGGACGGTGTCGCGGGCGAACGGATCGAGCTGATCCGAAACGGCATCGATCTCCCGCGCTTCGACGGGCTCGCGGCGGAGGCGAGCGCGGAGGCGATCGAGCTCGCCGGTGCCGGCATCTTTCCGTCCGTCATCCAGGTCGCAAACATGAACCACCCGGTCAAGGGCCAGGAGGACCTCCTCGCGGCCATGGTCTTGGTGCTCGCGCGGGTGCCCCGTGCACGGCTGCTGCTTGTCGGCGACGGTCCGCTGCGGCCGACCTACGAGCGCCGAGCCCGCGAGCTCGGCCTCGGGGCGGCGGTTCGCTTCGCGGGACGGCGGGCCGACGTGCCGGCGCTCTTGCGGCGCTCGGCGGTGGCGGTCAGCGCCTCGTCCGCCGAGGGGCTCTCGAATGCGGTCATCGAGTCGATGGCGGCGGGGTTGCCCGTCGTGGCAACGGCCGTCGGCGGCAACGTCGAGCTGGTCCGGAACGCGCGGGACGGCTGGCTCGTGCCCCCGCGCGCGCCCTGGGCGCTCGCCGACCGGATCGTCTGGCTCCTCGAGCACCCGGGGCGGGCCCGCGAGATGGGGGCGTCGGGCCGCCGCCGGGTGGAGGGGGAGCTGCCGCTCCACCGGATGGTCCGCGCGTTCGAGGACCTTTACGAGCGGCTCGCCCGCCGTCGCGATCGGGCGAGCGCGAGCAGCCCGAAAAAGGCGGCCGCGACGCCGGACGTTCCTGGCGCGGTGCCGCAGCCCGCGGACTGACCCGGCTTCGGCGGGTTCGAGACGACGGCGTCGAGCGAAGGCGCGCCGTCCAACGCCGGCTCACCCGGCGGGAGCGCAGTGGACGAGCCTCCCGAGCCCCGCGCCGTCGCTCCGGTCGGTCCGGCCGAGCCGCCCTGCGAGGGGCCCGGCGCGGCGGCTCCGCCGGTCGCGGTTCCGGAAGACGGAGCGCCGCCGGTCGACAGGGGCGCGACGAGCGCGAGGATCCGCTGGGCGAGGGCGGCGCGCGCGGCCCGCAGCGCGTTCGGGTCGGGATTGACGGCGTGTACCGAAGGCACGACCGTCTGGGCCTGGGTCATCGCGAAGCCAGGATCGCCGAGCGCCGACACCAGCGTCAGGTATTCGTAGTCCTCCATTCCGGCCCGGATCTGCTTGAGCCGCAGGCTCGCGAGCGGGACCTCCGTGGAGCCGCCGATCCGCGACGGGCCGCCCGGGTAGAAGAGGGTGCCGTCGCCGTTGCCGCCGAACCGGTACTGGTCCGTCCAGGGGTCGCCCTGGTAGGCGTTGACGGTCTCGTAGTAGAGCTCTCCCGAGACCTGCTCGCGGAAATCGGCCCACTGCATCGCGCGGTTGCGGACCGGGCTCGCGTCGATCATGTAGCTCGGCCAGCCGCTCTGGGTGGGGTCGCCGCCGAACGCGCAGCCGTGCGACATGCACGACTGGTACATCCAGAGCTGGCCGCCCGACTGGACGAACGAATCGTACGCGGGCCGCTGATCGCCCGCGTAAGTTCCCGAGACGTCGTCCATCTCGTTGACGGCGGGTACGAGGATGTTGGGCGCGACGCCGTTCTGCTGCGCGGCCTGGACCGTCGTCGTCACGAGCGTGGGCAGCCCGGGCGCCGCGCTCTGGACCGCCGAAACGACCTGCCGGGCCTGGTCCCAGGTCGAGGCGCCGAAACCCGGCTCGTCAGCGGCGTAGACGAACGTCCGATCCGCCCAGCCGTGGGCCTGCGCGTCCGAGAGGAAGGCCTGGTACTGCGCCGCATTCGCCCCCAGCGGGTACTGCAAGCTCGTCAACTTCGCTCCAGCAAGTCGCGTCGGCGCGCTTCCCTCGAGGAAGGGGGCGAGCGCGGTGTCGTAGCCCGACAGGTCGGAAGCGCTCGCCGCGACCGGTTCGACGTTGGTCAGGCTGACGCGGTGGTCGAGCGCGAGCTGCACGTACCGGGAGAGGAGCGCCTGGCCGGCCGGGCTCGCGCACGCGTCGGCCGAGCCCAGCTCGAGCGCGCAGATCGACGGCGTGAAGGCGAGGAACGCCGAGCGCAGCGACGATGTCGCCGGCAGGTCGAAGGGGTAGACCGTCAGGACGACCGGGATCTGCGCCTGGATCCCACCCGAAAGCGCGAGCGTCCCGCGGAAGACGTCGGGCCCCGCGTGCGCGGGCACCCGGACGTCGACCCAGATCGCGCGCGTCTGTCCCGCCGCGACGTCGAAGGGGAAGGCGGACCGCGCCTCGCCCGCGACCTCGTCCTGCGCCGGCACCAGGGCGTCGGGGTAGTTGCCGGTCCCGCCGCCGCCGTCGGACGGCTGGGTGACGTTCAGGACGTCCTCGCGGAAGAGCGTGATCGACCCCGCCGGGAGCCCGTGGCCCGCGCCGTCGTGCAGATCCTGGAGGGACGCGCTCACCCCCGGCACGCCGCCGGTGCCCCCGAGGATCGCGACCTGGAAAGCCGCGACCTCGTTGCCGGCGGCGGAGACGTCCACCTCCGTTCCTTCGTTGCCCTGCGGCGCCCAGTCGGTCTTGACCTTCACCAGCGTGTCGAGGGGGACCGCCGAGGGCGGGTTGGCCTGCGCGAGTCCGGCCGAGAGCAGCGAGGCGAGGGAGAGGCCGGCAGCATGAATCCGTCCAGTCGAGAACATGCCGCTCCCAACCGGCGCCTCCCGGCCTCTCTTCCCGCCCGGACGCCCTTACAGCGACCACTCGACCAGGCGCGCGCGCGCGGATTCGGCGGGCCGCGGCGCGAGCTTTCCGCATGCGGCGAGGTCGTAGAGCGAGACCAGCCGCTCGACGACGGCGGCGGCGCGGTGCGGCTCCGCCTGCCGCAGCGCGAGCGCCGACCAGCGCGCCCGCTCCGTCACCGACGTTAGCAGACGGCTGAGCGCCTGCGCGAAGCCCGCGGCATCCGACGCCACGAGCAGTTCGGCCTCCCACGGCTGGCTCTCGGGGGGGAGCGCGCGCGCGACCACCGGCACGCCGCAGCCGGCCGCGAGCAGCGGAACGCCGGGCGCGGGAACGCGGTGGGCAGGGTGGAGCAGGGCGTCCGCGGCGTTGAATACCGCGGGCAGCTCGGCCTCGGGCAGCGCGCCAGCGAAGCGCAGGTTCGGCGGACCGTCGCCCACGAACGCGTCGAGCCCGACCGCGTCCGTCGGACCGCGGCCCGCGTCCTGGTCGACCCAGAGGAAGAGGGCCGAGGGCACCCGCTTGGCCGTCGCCGCGAAGTCCGCGATCCCGTCCTCGCGGCGCAGGCCGCCCATCCCGAGGACCAGCGGCCGCTCGGGATCGATGCCGAGCAGCGACCGGCCGCGGCGCCGCAGCGACGGGGCGGCGACGAATCCCTCGGGAAGCGCCGCCGGCAGCGTCCAGACCGGCGCGCGGACACCGAGCGCCCGGATGTGGCGCGCCGTCGCGTCCGTCCCGGCGAGCACGGCGTTCGAGAAGCGCGCGACGGCCCGGAGCCAGCGCTCCGCGGCCGGACGGGTCATGCGGTCGATGGCTCCCTCGCGCGGGCCCGGGAGCGCCGTGACCGCGCAGAGCCGGTGCGTCGCGCGGCGCGCCTTGCTCGCGAGCAGCGCGGGCCCCCAGCCGAGGAAGTGGACGAGGTCCGCCGAGCCCGTCGCCTCGCGGCGCAGTTCGAGGTCGGGGTGGCCCCCGAGGGCGTCGAGGCAGGCCGCGATCGACGCGCGGGCCTCGGCGGCGCCGAGCGCCATCGGCCCGGGATCGACCACCAGGTCGACGGTGAGGCGGCGGCCGTACAGCCGCCGGAAGGCGAGCGACCGGGAGGGCGCCGGGGTGGGAATCATCTTGGCTGCGGCGTTCGGCATGGCTGCTCCGCGGAGCCGCGCGGCCGTGGATGGCCGTCGCCGGACTCCGCCGTAAAGGGAGAGAGGTCTCGTCGAGGATGCCGGGCGTGCGCCCGGCCGCGACTCAGGCCGCCGCGCGGGGAGGGCGACGGCGCCGCTTCAGGTCGGGCGCGCGCCGGGGCGCGGTCTCGAAGAGTCGGTGCGGCCGTCCTTCGAGCGCCGGAGCATCGGTGCCGTCGGCCCAGCGCAACGCCGCCGGCTGTGCCGCCGCGGCGGGCGGCGTCGAAATCGCGATCGGGCTGCCAGCCGAGCCGCGCGGGTCCGCGTGGAGTGGGGCCGAGAGCAGCGCCTCGCTACGGTGGGCGGCCGAGAACGCGGGCGAGCCGGTGAAGGCCGCCGCGAGCGAGAGGCACGCGAGCGTGCGGCCCGCCTCCTGCGCCAGCACGGTCCGGTCCGGGAAGACGACGTAGCGGTTGAGCAGGAGCCCGCCCACGTTGAAGACCAGGATGTCGGAGACGAGCTTCGCGACCACGTACTCCACGCCGAGCCGCTTGGTCAGCGTGTAGTAGACCGCCTCGTAGATCGCGAAGGCGAGCCCGGTCGCGAGGGCGTAGCGGACCGCCTGCCAGCCGATCTTCGGGTCGCGGTCGCGGAAGGCGAAGTACTTGTTGAGGACGAAGTTGACCGAGCCGCCGGCGACGACCCCGATGGCGGTCGCGATGACCGGGTCCATTCCGCCCCAGTGCACCAGCGCGACGAGGACCGCGATGTCGAGGGCCGCCCCGAACGCGCTCGCGGCCAAGCTGCGGAAGGCCCAGAACTTTCGCACCCGCTCCAAGAGGAGGGGACGCCGCCGTGGCGGCGCAGACCCCTCCAGGAGCCCCACGGTGGGTGCCAGCATGATCGGGCCGGGAATATGGCACGTCGCGTCGAAGACATCAACCCGCCCAGCGCCCGAGCGATCCGACGCTTCGCCGAGCGGCGAAACGACCTGGAATGACAAGCCCTTGGCCGAGAATCGGCGGAAAGTGAGGACGTGCGGCTGCCGATGGCGGAAGGCCGATGTCGAAGTTGGGAAGGGCAATATCGAGTGAGGGCAGGCCGATCTCGAATGGGCCTTCCGTCAGCCCAATGCGGCCTTTCTTCAGTCGAGATCTACTTTCCGTCCCCGCCGGCGTTCCTCCCACTCGGCGCGAAGGGCCAGGGCTTGACAGTGATCCGGCTACGGTTAGATTACGCGCCGCTCGCAGGGCGGCCGACTGCCTTGCGCATCCTTTCTCGCAGTCTTTTCAACGGAGGTCGCACCGATGCCCGCCAAGGAAATCTATTTCCACCAACTCGCCCGCGAGGCCATCCTGCGCGGGGTGGTGACGCTCAGCAACGCCGTCGCCGTGACGCTCGGCCCCAAGGGGCGCAACGTCGTCATCGAGAAGTCGTTCGGCTCGCCGACGGTCACCAAGGACGGCGTGACGGTGGCGAAGGAAGTGGAGCTCGAGAACAAGTTCGAGGACATGGGCGCCAAGATGGTCCGCGAGGTCGCGAGCAAGACCTCCGACAAGGCCGGCGACGGCACCACC
>DAIDIT010000220.1 GCA_027451705.1 Pseudomonadota bacterium | reverse complement strand
AGGCGTGAACAAGGACATCGTCGGAAAGGCCACCCTCACGGTGGCCGGGACGGCGATGACGGGGCCGCAGATCGACGCGAAGTTGGCCCCGGCGGAGCAGCTCTACGGCGCGGTGACGGCCGCGCGCAACGCGCTGAAGGCGGCGCTGGGCGCGTACCGGTCGGCGCTCCCGGGGCTGAGGCAGTTCGTCGCGGACCTCGAGCTGGCGCTCAAGGGGACCTTCGGCGCGGGCAACCCCGTCCTCGCGGACTTCGGGATCCCGCTCCGCAAGGTCAAGGCGAAGACCGCCGAGACGAAGGCGAAGGCGGTCGCGAAGGGCCGGCAGACGCGGAAGGCCCGCGGGACCATGGGCAAGGTGCAGCGGCTCCAGGTCACCACGGGCGGCAAGCCGGGCCTGGCGCTCGTCACGCCGGCGGGGCAGGTGGTCCCCGGCGTGCTGGACGGGCCGATCCCGCCCGGCCAGGGCGAGCCCACGGAGGTGAAGGGCGTCGTGGCCCCGGCCTCCGGGAGCAACACCCCGCCGGCCGCGAGCAGCAGGGGCCCGGCCCCCGCGACGCAGGGGCAGAGCGGCACGGGCGGCGGCAACACGGGCAGCAACGGCAGCACGCAGTCGTAGCGGCAGCACGGGGCGCCCGGAATGGTCCGGGCGCCCCGCTTTCCTTTTTCGACGCGAGAGAGGAGAAGTCCGATGCGCGAAACGATGAAGATCCTGTTGATGGTCGCGGGGGCGGCGATGCTGACGTTTCGCACGCTGCCGCGTCAAGGGGTGGACGCGCGTTCAACGTGTGGCCCCCCACCCTGCCCCCGGCGAACCTCGGCGCCTCCGGTACGGAAGCGCCTCGGCACGCCACCACTCCGCGGGGGAGGGAGTTTGCTGCGCGGGGCCCACCGGGGGGCTCCTCACGATCGTGCGTGGCTATTGATCCCGGAACAGGGATCGACTCGTCCCCAATGCAGGGCCTCCCCACCGGCGAGCAGGGCAGGGTCTTCCTGGGCGCGCACCTCCGGCGCCTGCGGGGGCTCCACCGGTGGAGCCAGGAGCGGCTCGCGGCAGAGGCGGACCTGAGCGTCTCCGAGATCCAGCAGATCGAGCGCGGCTTGAAGTACGCGCGGATCGACACGTACCTGAAGCTCCTTCGTGTCTTCGGCTACCAGCGCGCTCCCCCGATGCTCGGCGAGACTCCCGTCCTGCCCCGCCACCCTGGCAATTCGAACCTGCCGCGACGGCGCGCGCATCGGGGGCCAGAGGAGCCGGTATGAGCCACCTCCTTCTCGTTAGCGCCGGCGCGGTCCGGCTGCGGTACCGGCTGGACGGCGACGAGACGACGATCGGGCGCTCGCCCCTCGCGGACCTGTTCGTGGACGACCCGGCGATCGCGCCGATCCACGCCGTGCTGGTCGAGCGCGACGACGGAGGCCACGCACTCCGCGCCGGGGCCGCCGGGAGCGCTCTCGCGGACCTGGCCGACGGCGACGGCTTCGACGTGGGGCCGTTCCACGCCCGCTACGTAGACGGGGAGCGGCGCGATCGGCAGCGGGAGCCGCAACACGCGGACGGCGGGACCTGGGACGAGGGACTGCCGGTCGCCAGCTACGACGGGCTGCTCACCAGCAGCGCCGACTTCTTCCGATGGATCGCGCGGCTGGAGTTGGATGCCCACTGGCGCGACCCGATGGTGTTCGTCGGCGAGCCCGGCACGGGCAAGAGCCGCTTTGCGCGGGCGGCCCACCGGCGCGCGAGGGGCTGGCCCTACCGGCTCGCGGCGGTCGACTGCGCCAGCCTCCCGGCCGGGCAGGCCGAGGCGGCGCTCGACGCGGCAGGGACGCTCGTGCCCCGGCCGGACGTCCGCCCGCTCGTGAAGGAGGCCCAGGCGTTGCCCCTTGCCCTCCAGCGGCGGCTGGCGCGGGCGGTCCTGGGCCGGCCGCGCGTCTACTTCACGTTCCGGCAATCGCCCGCCGATCTCCACGCCGAGGGCCGCCTCCACCGCGACCTCTTCGTCGCGCTCCAGAACGTCTACGACCTCCCGCCGCTCCGCGCCCGCGGCCGGGACGCAGAGGCGATCTTCGAAGTCCTGCTCGCGCAACTCGCGCCGGGCGTGCCTCCCGTGATCGAGCCCTCCGCCCGCGAGCGGCTCGCGCTCCACCCCTGGCCGGGCAACGTCCGCGAGTTGAAGAACGCCGCGCAGCGGCTTGTCCTATCGGGCGCCCGGACGGTCGGCGCGGCCGACCTGCCCCTCGACCCCGCACCGGCGCGGGCCTCGGCCTGACCCGATGGCGCAGATCGAGATCATCCTCTCGCCCGAGCGCTACTTCTTCCACCGGATCACCCGGGAGGTGACGCACGTGGGGAGCGGCGGCTGGACCCGCGGCATCCACGCGACGGTGCCGCACCCCTCGGTCGACGAGCGGCACGCGACGATCGAGGCCATCGAGGGCGGCTACAAGCTCGTCGATCGGTCGAAGGGTCGGACCCTCGCGCGGGGCGCGCCGATCGACGAGATCACGCTCGTCCACCAGATGCCGCTCCAGTTCGGCGAGGTCCGCGCGATCTTCCACGAGCGCGGCGGGCCGTCCGGCGCGCCCGAGACCCTCGGCCTCGGCTTGCACCTCGACGATCTGCCGCGCCGGCTCTGGGTGGTCGCGCGGGACCTCTCCGGCCGCCGCAAGCCGCAGCGGGTGCCGCTCGGCGCGGAGCTCGAGATCGGCTCGGCCGAGGGTTGCGGCCTGCGGGTCGAGGACAACCGGGTTTCGAAGCGGCACGCGCGGATCGTCCGCGAGCGCACCCGGCTCCGGCTCCTGGACCTCGGCAGCACCAACGGGACGATCGTGGGCGGCTTGGAGGTCGAGGCCTGTACCCTGCCGCTGGACGCCACCGCGCAGCTCGGGCCCGTCGAAGTGTGGGTGGAGGCCGAGGCGGACGCGGTGCCGGCGCTCGAGTCCTTCGAGGGGATCCTGACCTCGCATCCGTCCGTCCTGATGCTCTTCCCGCGCATCGCGGGGCTCGCCGCGAGCCGGGTCCCGGTCGTGATCCAGGGCGAGACCGGCACGGGCAAGGAGGGCGTCGCGCGGGCGATCCACGCGCGGAGCCCCCGGTCCGAGCGGCCCTTCGTGGTCCTCAACGTCGCGGCCATCCCCCGCCACCTCTTCGAGTCGGAGTTGTTCGGCCACATCAAGGGCGCGTTCACCGGCGCGACCTCCGACCAGATCGGCCACTTCGCCCGCGCCGACGGCGGGACGCTCTTCCTCGACGAGATCGGCGAGCTGCCGATCGAGCTGCAAGCGAAGCTCTTGCGGGCACTCCAAGAGGGCGAGTACCAGCCGCTCGGCTCGGGCAAGACGCGGCGCGCCGACGTCCGGGTCGTCGCGGCGACGAACCGCGACCTGCTCCAGGAGGTGCGGGCCGGCCGCTTCCGCGCCGATCTCTACTACCGGCTCGCCGTCGGGAGCGTCGTCCTGCCGCCGCTCCGCGAGCGGGGCGAGGACGCCGTGCTCCTGTTCGGCCACTTCCTCGCCGCCGCGCGGCCTGACGAGCGGCCGATCCCGGTCTCCGAGGCCGCCCGCGCCCGGCTGCGCGCCCACCGCTGGCCGGGCAACGTCCGCGAGCTGTGCAACGTCGCCGAGCGGGCCGCGATCGCGGCGGTGGGCGCGGGTGCCCTCGGTCCCGAGCACCTCGCCTTCGACGGGGACGCGCCCGACCCGTCCGCGCCCATCGCGCTCGCCGATCTCGGGAACCGGACGCTCGAGGAGTATATCGCCGAGCGCGAGAAGGAGATCCTCGCGGCGGCGCTGCAAGCGTGCGACGGACATCGGCGGAGGACCGCCGCGCGAGTCGGGCTGTCGCACGTGACGCTTCTCCGCAAGCTGCGCCGCTACGGCCTCGACCGCTGAGCCGCGAACCGTGGACCGGGCATTTCCGTCACCTCGGCCCGCCGTCTTGGGCTAGTCTCCCCCGCCATGAGCGAACTCTTCAAGCCGATGGCGATCCGGGGGACCACGTTCAAACACCGGATCTTCGTGAGCCCGATGTGCCAGTACTCGAGCGACGACGGGATGCCGTCGGACTGGCACTTCGTCCACCTCGGCAGCCGCTCGGTGGGCGGCGCGGCCCTCGTGGTCGTCGAGGCGACGGCGGTCTGCCCGGAGGGGCGCATCTCGCCGGCCGACTCGGGCCTCTGGTCGGAGGCGCACGCCCGCGCCTTCCAGCGCGTCACGGCGTTCCTCGAGGCGAACGGCGCGGTGCCGGGCATCCAGCTCGCGCACGCGGGCCGCAAGGCGTCGACCCAGGTCCCGTGGAAGGGCAGCGGCGCGGTTTCGCCGGCCGACGGCGGCTGGGAGCCGCTCGCGCCGAGCGCCCTCCCCTTCGCGCCGTCCTACCCGCAGCCGCGCGCGATGACGGCCGCGGACATCGAGGCGCTGGTTCGCCGGTTCGAGGAGGCGGCGCGGTTCGCGCTCCTCGCCGGCTTCCGCGTGATCGAGCTGCACTTCGCGCACGGCTACCTCCTGCACGAGTTCCTCTCGCCGCTGTCGAACCGGCGGACCGACGACTACGGCGGGACGCTCGAGAACCGGATGCGGCTGCCGCTGCGCGTCGCGCAGGTGGTCCGCGCGGCCTGGCCGGACGACCGCCCGCTCTTCGTCCGCATCTCGGCGACGGACTGGGCGGAGGGCGGCTGGGACCTGCCGCAGTCGCTCGAGCTGGCCCGCAGGCTCCGCGCGCTCGGGGTCGACCTGATCGACTGCTCGAGCGGCGGGCTCGTCGCTGACGCCAAGGTTCCGGTGGCGCCGGGCTACCAGGTCCCGTTCGCGGCGGCCGTCCGGCGCGAGGCGGGTATCGCGACCGGCGCGGTCGGCCTCATCACGGAAGCCCAGCAGGCCGAAGCCATCGTCGCGCGCGGCGAGGCCGACGCGGTCTTCCTGGCGCGGGCGCTGCTGCGCGACCCCTACTGGCCGCTTCACGCCGCAAAGGCGCTCTCCGCGGACACGCCCTGGCCCTCGCAGTACGCCCGCGCCCGGGACTAGGGGGACCTCCTGGGCGCAGTCACATTGTGAATGAATCAAGTCTCGGGACAGCAGCGGAGGCCGTCGAGAAGGGTCCAGATGCGAGGCGCGACCGAGCGAGGACCGGTGGCAGGTCGAGGAGCTTGCCGCAGGGAAGCGACGAGATCTGCCGGGTACGAGTTTGTACGGTGAGGACCGGAGCGACCGAGCAACGAAGCAGATGGACCCTCATCGGCGGCCGACTAGTCGAAGCCGAGGCGGCGGCGGAAGCGGGCCAGCGGGGCGGGGAGCCACCAGTTCAGGTCGCCGAAGAGGCGCATGGTGGCGGGGACGAGGAGGACGCGGACCGCGGTCGCGTCGAGGGCCACGGCCAGCGCCATCCCGAAGCCGACGGCCTGGACCAGCACGACGCTCGCGAGCGCGAAGGCGCCGAAGACCGCGACCATGATCGCCGCGGCGCTGGTGATGAGCCCGGCCGTCCGCTCGAGCCCGTCGGCCACGGAGAGCGTGTTGTCGTGGCTGCGGCCGTACGACTCCTTGATCCGCGACAGCATCAGGACCTCGTAGTCCATCGAGAGGCCGAAGAGGACGCAGAAGAGGAGCACGGGGAGTGACGGCTCGACGGGGCGCGGCTGGTGGACGAACCAGTGGCCCTCCTGGAAGAGCAAGACCAGCGCGCCGAAGGAGCCGCCGATCGAGAGGAAGTTCATCAGCACGGCCTTGACCGGCAGGACGATCGAGCCGAGCAACAGGAAGAGGACGACCGCGGTGATGCCGATCACGAAACCGACGGCGCGCGGGGTGCGCGTCATCACGTAGTCCGTGGTGTCCACGTCGAGCGCCGTCTGCCCGCCGACGAGGAGCGTCCCGTCGCCGACCAAACGGTCGGACCGGATCGCCCGGACGATGGCGCGCGCCGAATCCGACTGCGGCGGCAGGTCGGTCAGGGCGTAGATCACGACGTCCGGGCCGCGGACGAGCAGCTTCTTCGCCTCGGCGAGGCCGCCCGCGAAGAAGGCGCTCGGGTGGAGCAGCTCGCGCACGTACCCCTCGCGGCCGAGCCCGGCGCCGTTGACCACGCTCTCGACCTTCGACACGCCGGGGATCCTCGCGATCCGGTGCGCGAGATCGTAGAGGGCGCCGATCCGCGGGGCCGTCAGCGCCGGCGCGCTCGGGAAGCGCACCGCGACGGCGAGCCGCGTTTGCGCCTGCTCGGGGAAGTACGAGCGCAAGAGCTCATAGCCCTGGTGCGCCTCGATGCAGTCCGGCAGGACGCCCACGTCCGCCGCCGCCATGCGGAGCCCCACGAACGGGGAGGCCATGAAGAGGAGCACGCCGAGGGTCGGCACGAGGACCAGGACGGGCCGGCGCATGACCGCCGAGGCCATCCGGTGCCAGAAGCCGGAGGAGACGTCGCGCGGTCCGCCCTTTCCGAAGCGGCCCCAGTCGACGCGCGGTCCGAGCACGGCGAGCAGCGCCGGCAGGAACGTCAGCGCCGACACGACCGAGAGGAAGACCACGACCGCGCCGCCGATGCCCATCGCCGAGAGGTACGAGCCGCGGAAGAACAGGAGGCCGGCGAGGCCGGTCCCCACCGCGGCGCCCGAGAACGCGATGACCGGCCCGATGCGCGCCATGGCCGCGCCCAGCGCAGCGGGCGGCTCGCGACCGGCCGCCAGCTCCTCGCGGTAGCGGCTGACGAGGAAGAGCGAGTAGTCGATGGCGACGCCGAGCCCGATGAGCGAGCAGACGTTGATCGTGTACTGGGCGATGTCGACGAAGCGCGCGAGGACCAGGACGACCGCGATGCCGCCCCCGACGGCGAGCCCGCCGACGAGGACCGGGAGGAGCGCGGCGACGACCGAGCGGAAGACCCAGAGCAGGACGAGGATCGCGAGCGGCAGCGAGACGATCTCGGCGCGCAGGAGGTCGTGCTCCAGGGTGGTGTCGAGCCCGTGGACGAAGGGCAGCCGGCCGGTGCAGCGGATCTCGAGCGCGTCCGAGCGGAGGCGGGCCCGGACCTCGGGGTAGGCGCGCAGCGCGCTCTTGAAGTCGCCGCGCAGCGAGACGTAGGCGAGCGCGGCGTGGGCCGTGCCGTTCGTCATCCACAGGCCCACCGACGGCGGCGCCTCGTCGGCGGTGGTGACCGAGCGGACCGCGGGATCCTTCCGCAGCGGCGCCAGCGCTGCGTCCTCCGCCGCGACGAAGGCGTCGTCGTCCGGCCCCCACCTCGGCGAGCGGAAGACCGCGACGAACATCGTGTCGAGCGGCGTGCCGGCCACCCCGTCGACGAGCGCCTGGGCGCGCTCCGACTCGAGCCCTTCGATGGTCCCGGTCGTGAGCGGCGCTCCGCGCACGAGGATCGCGACCGAGAGCGCCAGGAAGGCCCCGGCGGCCGCGAGGACTTGGAAGCGACGGCGATGGACCGCGGCGGCGAGCGCCTCGAACATGGACCTCCATCCGGCGGGCGCCCTGGTGCCACCTCGGCGGGAAGGCTGACATACCCGACGCGCAAGCGTTAGGGAAGCAACCATCCCGAGGACTTCTCCCCGCAAGCGCGGGAGGGAAGTCACAGTCCTTCGCACGGGTGGATTTCGGGCGGCGGGTGTGGCATTCAAGCAGCGCCTTGGACCCCGAAATCGTCATTGTCGGCGCGGGACCGGCGGGTGCTTCCGCGGCCATCGGCCTGGCGCAACGCGGCGTCCGCGACGTCCTGCTCCTCGACCGCAGCCACTTCCCGCGCGACAAGACCTGCGGCTCCGGCCTCTCACCCAACGCCTTGAAGGTGGGCGAGGAGCTCGGCATCGGCGAGGAGCTGCGGCGGCTGGCGACGCCGATCATGTCGGTCAAGATCGTTACGCCGGGCGGGCGGGAGATGGTCCTCGCCTCGAACGCCGAAGCGGTCGTGCTCCTGCGCCGCGACTTCGACAACCTGCTGGTCGAGCGCGCGCGGGCGCTCGGCGTGCGGTTCGAGGGCGGCGTCCACGCGACCGAGCTGCTTCGCGAGCGCGGGCGGGTCGCGGGCGTCCGCACCTCCGACGGCCGCGAGATCCGGGCGCGCTTCGTCCTCTCGGCGACCGGCGCCCATTCGATCTTCTCGTCCGACCCGAGGCCGCGCCGGAGTCTCGGGACGCTGATGGGCTGGTGGGAGGACCTCGAGTTCACGCCGCGCCAGATCGAGATGATCTTCGACCGCAGCGTCGCGCCGCTCTACGGCTGGCTCTTCCCGGAGACGGACCGGCGCGTGAACATCGGCATCTGCATCGACGGCCAGGAGGAAGACGGCCGCAAGCGGCGCCACATCCGCGACGTCTTCGCCCGCTTCCTCGCCGATCACTACGGAGAGCGGCTGAAGGGCGCCCGGCAGATCGGCAAGCTCAAGGGCCACCCGATCGTCCACACGACCTGGGTCGGCCACTGCGCCGAACCCGGGATGCTCCTCCTCGGCGAGGCGGCGCGGCTCACGCACAACGCGACGGGCGAAGGGATTTCGCAGGCGATGCAGAGCGGGCTCTATGCGGCCGAGGCGATCGCGGACGTACGCGCGGGGCGCGCGGACGAGCCGGCCGCGTGGGAGGCCTACACCGGCAAGCAGCGCCGCCGCTTCACGCCCGCCTTCGCCATGGGACACGCGCTGCGCGCGGTCATCGACTCGCCGGTTCTCGACGTCGTGGCCGCGGCCTACAACCGGCCGTTCATCCGCCGGAGCGTGGTGCGGCTTCTGGGATCGGCGCTCGCCGGAGCGTCCGTCTCCGAATCCGACGCTCCACGGGTCTGAGCCAAGCCGGCGGCCCGTCGAGGGTCCGGGAGCCCTGCAGCAGAACCATCGCCGCCGCGCGGTCCAGCGCCAGGTCGAGCGCGTCGCCGGCGGTCACCGCGAGCGCGGCCAGCGGTGCCTGGGCGGTCAGCAGACGTCCCTCGCGCAGCTTCCGCTCGACCGCGACCCGACCGGCGGTGCCCACGACGCGCAGGTACTCGCGGAGCAGGCCCGCGAGGCTCGACTCGGCGCCGGTCAGGATGTCGATCGACGCCCGGCGGGCGCGGGCGCCGCCCCGCCAGTATCGGAAGACGCCGTCGCGCAGCACGCGCGGCCCCTCTCCGGCGCCGCGGAACGCCTCGTAGAGCGCGTGGCCGAAGACCTCCCGCGCCCGGGCGAACCGGTAGCGGCGCTTCGCGTAGTCGAGCAGCGCGCGGTCGCCCAGCCCGTGCGCCTCGATCGACGCGGCGAGCACGGTCGCGTCGTGGAGGCAGATGGTCATGCCGGCGGCGGTGAGCGGGTGGGAGCAGCCCGCGGCGTCGCCGAGCAGGACCGCCCCCGGGACGGCGCAGCCGTCCGTCGAGACGGCGTGGTTCGCGCTCGCCGGCAGCCGTGCGTCCCCGAGCGCCGCGAAGGCGGCCCTGCGCAGCGGCTCGGGGAAGTGGTCGCGGTACCGCTCCCGCAGGAACGCGACGAGGCCGGCGCGCCCACCCGGGATCCCCGTCGGGACGTCGATGCAGATCCGGGCGCGGTCGCCTCCGAACGGGTAGGCGAGGATCGGCCCGGGCGCTCCGAGCAGGACGTTGCCGTGGCCTGGCTCGGGCAGCACGCCGCCGTCGACCGCCGGGGCGAGCGTGTAGGAGAGCAGCTCGGAGCGGAACGGCAGACCGAGAAGCGAACGCAGCCGCGAGTGACGCCCGTCGGCGGCGACGAGCAGCGCCGCCCGGAGCTCGGCGCCTCCGTCGCACCGCACGCCGATCACCCGGCCCCGCTCCCGCAGCACGTCGTCCGCGTGCCCGCGGTGGAGGCGCGCGCCGGGGAGCCGGCGCAGCTCGTCCCGCATGACCGCGAGCATCTCGCCGTGGTCGAAGCCGAGCCCGGGGCCGCCCTCCTTCGGGTAGGGCAGTACGATGCCGCCCTCGCGCGCCTCGGAAACGGCGAACCCCGCGACCGGCACCGCCCCTGCCGCGCGGAGCGGCGCCTCGAGGCCGAGGGATCGCAGCGATCCGACGCCCGTCGGGTGGATCAGCTCGCCGCGGAAGGCCGGCGGCGGACCCTCGTGCGCCTCGACGACGTCGACGCGGAGCCCCGCCCGGCCGAGGGCCACCCCGGCCGCGAGGCCGGCGAACCCTCCCCCGACGACCACCGCGTCCGCGTACGAGGTCATCGCACGGCGGCGCGCTGCGACCACTCCGCGAGCGCCCAGAGCGGGAAGTAGTGTCGGTAGTTGTCGTAGTTGATGAGGCAGGTGCGGTTGAAGACGCCGACGAGCGGCTCGCGCGGCCACGAGCCGTCCGCATCCTGCCGCTCGGCCAGCCACCGCGCCGCGCGCGCCTGCGCCTCGGCGGAAGGATGTCCGGCGCGGACGAGCGACATCAGCGACCAGGCGGTCTGCACCGCCGCGCCCGGGGCATCGATCCACGCGTGCTCCCTGCACGAGTCGCCGTGCTCGCCCCAGCTCCCGTCGGCGTGCTGTCGCTCGAGGAGGAACGCGCAGGCTCGCGCGACCGCCGGATCGTCCCCGGGGACGCCCGCCGCCCGCAGGCCGGTCACCGCGAACCAGGACCCGTAGCTGAAACAGACTCCCCACGAGCCCTCGAAGCCACCCTCCGCCCGCTGCTTGCCACGCAGGAAGCCCACGCCGCGCTCGATCGCCGAAGCGACCTCGGGATCGCGCCCGAAGCGGGACTGGGCGCGCACGAGCGCCTGGACGCACGCGCTCGTGCACTCGACGTACGAGTAGTCGACCATGATGTCGCCGAAGACCTGCGAGGGGTTGAGCGCCTCGAGCCAGGCGCCGCCCCGCTGCCGCTCGTACGTCGCCCATCCGCCGTCCTCGTTCTGCCAGGAGAGGATCAGCTTCACCGAGTCGCGGAGCAGGCCGGTCGGGATGGCAGGCTCGAAACGGCCCTCGAGCGCGAGTGCGCACTTCAACCCCTCCGCCGTGCAGTCGGTGATGGGCCAGCCGTGCTGACGGTTGCTGAAGGGCCAGCCGCCCCGCGAGGGGTGGCGGTAGTGCCGCTCGGCCTCCGGCACGTCCTCGAGGATCTGGTTGTCCCGCAGGTAGCCGTGGGCGCGCTCGAGCATCCGGCCCTCCCCGCCACCGGCGGCGAGGATCGCCTGGAGCGCGAACGCGGTGTCCCAGAGCTGGCTGCTGTTGTAGCCCTGCATCTTCGTGCCGTCGTGGCCGGCCCAGAGGTACGCGTCGCAGGCCGCGAACGAGCGCTGAGCGTACTCGCCGCCGGGCTCGCGGAAGTGGTGGACGAAGGCGTTGAGGACCTTGTTGACCGGACCGATGTCGAGCCAGCCGGTGACTCGGTCCTCGTAGAGGATGTGCTCGAAGACCTCGTCGAGCGCCCGTCGGCGCAGCGCGCCCGGCGTCACCCGCCCGAGCGCGTCCACGGCGACGTTCGCGGCGCCCAGCGCGGCCGTGGGCGGCCGGTACACGTCGTTGGCCGCGGCCGTGTCCCGCTGCGACGGCCAGTCGATGGTCGCCCAGCGGCCGCCGTAAAGCTCGTCGCGGAGGTCGAGGATCAGCGGGTCGGGCGGCACGGCGGACCGTTGCCCGTAGAGCCACGCCATCGGCAGGTAGACCTGCCGGCAGTGGCACCAGAACCTCCCGGGATGCAACGGTGCGGAGCGCGGAAGGAGCCACAGTTCGGGCGGGAGCGCGTGGATCCCGCGCCAGTCGTAGAGGCCGAGCAGGCAGAGGGTGAATTTCCCCCACGAGGCGGCGCCCAGGGGCGTCCCGTTCTCCTGGATCCAGCGGCGCATCCGCGCGAGGCGCGGGGCGTCGGACCGTTGACCGAGGATCCGGAGGCCGACGTACCAGAGCGCGGTGGTGAACATGCTCCCGCGCGCGTCTTCGGCGTGCAGGCCGAGGCTCCCGTCCTCGTGCTGGACGTTCTCGAAGTAGCGGACCATGTCCGCGCGCCGCGCGGCGTCGGGCAGCCGGCCGACGGCGTGGCACAGCGCGAGGTACATCGGCAGGAGAAACATCGGGCCGCCGTAGTCGCCGGGCCACGCACCGTCCTCCGCCTGGAGTCGCGCGAGGTTGCCGAGCGCGCGGTCGATCGCCTCGTGGACGGAGGGCTCGGGCATGGGGAGAGGCTGGGCGGGCGAGGGCACGGCCGGCGAAGTGAGTGCCCCAAAGGCGCACGAGGGTCAAGCCCGGTGTCGAGACCGGGGCGCCGCTCGAACGGATCGGAACGCGGGGCGGCACCGTTGCCGGCGATCACCCGACCGGCGGTGGCGCGGCCGGGTCAGCCGCGGCGCACGAGACCTTCCGTCTCCCGCGCCGCGCGCACGGCGGGACGTTCCGACAGCCGCTTCCGGTAGTCCACGAGCCCGGGCCAGGTGGCGAGGTCGATGCCGGCGGCGCGCGTCCAGTTGAGCACGGTGAGCAGGTAGCAGTCGGCGACCGTGAACGTCTCGCCCATCAGGAACGGCCCCACGCCGAGCCGCCGCTCGACCCAGCCGAAGCGGCGGCCGAGCGCTGCGCGCGCGCCGGCCTTCTCGGCATCGGAGCCGTCGTGGAACAGCGGCCAGTAGATCTTGTGGATCTCGGTCGCGACGAAGTTGAGCCACTCCTGGAGGCGGTAGCGTTCCATCGTCCCGGCCGGCGGGGCGAGCCGCGCCTCCGGCCGGAGGTCCGCGACGTACTGGAGGATGACCGCCACCTCGGTCAGCCGCTGGCCATCGTCGAGTTCGAGCACCGGCACGTAGCCCTTCTCGTTGATCCCCTCGAGCGACCCGCCGCCCTCGAGCGTCCGCGCCGCCATGTCGTAGCGGACGAGCGTGAACGGCAGCCCGGCCTCGCGGAGTGCGACGTGCGGGGCGAACGAGCAGGTGGCCTGGGCGTAGTAGAGTTTCATGCGGCGGGCTCCGTGACCGCGGCGTCTGGCAAGTCGGAGGCGTGCCCGGGCCGCGCGCCGGGCAGCTCGATCGTGAACAGCGCACCCTCGCCGGGAAGGCTCTGCACACCCACGGTGCCGCCGGAGGCCTCGACGATCTTCCGCACGATCCAGAGGCCCAGCCCGAGGCCACCGTAATTGCGGGCGCTGACACCCCGCTCGAAGCGCTCGAAGAGGCGTCCCCGCTGCTCGGGCGAGATCCCGATGCCGTGGTCGCGGACCTCGATGCGGGCGATCCCCCCGCGGCGCGACAGCGAGAGCGCGACGGGCTTTCCCGCGCCGTACTTCACCGCGTTCCCGAGCAAGTTCGTGACGACCTGGTCGATCCGCAGAGGGTCCCAGTTCCCCACCACCGCCTCGGGTGCGTCCAGCGCAATCGGCACCTCGGCACCGCCCTCTCGAAAGCGGTCGACGACGCCGCCCAGCAGCTTCCGCAGATCCACCTCCTGGGGCTCGAGGCGCAACCGGTCCGAGGCGAGCTGCGAGACGTCGAGCAGCCGGCTCACGAGGCCCTGCAACCGGCTGACCTGCCGCTGCGCAGCGCCGAGCCGTTCGTCGAGTTGCTGGGTGGGCGGAAGCTGTCGGCGCGCCATGTCGAGCTGGAGCTTGAGCGGCGTGAGAGGGGTCTTCAATTCGTGGGAGGCGATCGACAGGAAGTCGTCGCGCGCGGCGACCGCAGCCTGCAGCCGATCGCGCGCGTCGGCCAGTTCGTGGAACAGCCTCGCGTTGTCCACCGCGAGCGCGGCCCGCTGCGCCAGGTCCTGCGCGCGGGCGAGATCCGACGGTCCGTAGCTCCTGCGGCCGTCCGAGATCATGAACGAGAGGGCCCCCAGGGTCCGCCCGCGCGCGACCATCGGGACGATGATCGTCGAGGTGACCCCGAGTTGCAGAAGGAGATCCAGGTGCTCCGGCGTCTGTGCGAACCGCTCGAGCCGCTCCCGGGTCACGTCCGACTCGAGGATCGAGGCCGCCTCGGTCACGACCCGCTCCAGTTCGGGCCGGTGGCGGTCCGACGGAAAGCCTTCGGCGTACGCCTTGGCGAGCGGTTCCTTGGCCGGATCGGCGTGGAAAGCCGCCACCCGGCGCAGCGTCCCCTCGCCTTCCAGGGCCGCGACGGTGCACCAGTCCGCGATTGCCGGGACGCTGAGGCGGGCGACCCTGCCGAGCGTGTCCCGGTAGTCGAGCGACTCCCCGAGGATTCGCGTCGCCTCGGACAGGAACGTCGCCCACTCGAAGGCCTCGCGGTCGCGCCGCTGGGCCGCGACGGCCCGATCGCGCGCATTCACGGCCTCGTCGGCCATCGCCCGAAGCCGCGTGCTGAACTGCCAGATGAGGAACAACGCCAGCGCCGCGCAGATGGCGACGCTCGCGGCGAGCAGCCACGGACCGACGCGACCGAGCGACGCATTGCCCGGCGGCAGCGAGTTTCCCATCGCCGCCTGGAGCACCATCGCGACCAGCGTCACTCCTCCCAGCACCGCGAGGCGGCCGCGCGAGACGTAGGGCGCCGGCAGCAGCAGCGCCACGAAGTCGATGATCAGGAACGCCGGATAGAGAAACGGCAGGAGGTAGACGGCGGCGCATTCGAACGAGAGCATCACCAGCGCCACGGCGAAGGCCACGTTGGCGACCTTCGTCCGGCGGAGCGCGAAATCGAGCGCGAGGGCGGAGACGCCGACGGCCGCGAGCAAGCCGGCCATCCAGAGCAGCCGCGGGCTCGCGCGGACGAGGCCGAGGGACAGGTATAGGGTCCCAAAGACGGCCGAGATCGCCTCGGCCACGTGAATGAACTGTCCGAGGCGCCGGGTGGCCACCTCTGGATGGTCCGCCGAACGCTCCGCTTCCGTCTTCGGGGAGACGAACTCCGTGGGAACTCCTCGGCGGCATCCGCCGCGGCAGGATGTCGCTCGGAGCTTACTCCGCGTCGCGGTGTGTGTGGAAGCGGACTTGGCGCTCCCGCTCACATGTCAGAGGGCCCCCCTATTCTCCCGGGACATGCACGGCGTCCTCGTGTTCGACATCGAGACGGTGCCGGATCCCGAACTCGTGGGAGCCCCTGCCGACGGACCGGATGGGTTCCCGAAGATTCCCTTCAACCGCGTCGTGCTGATCGGCGCGGCGACTCTCGCCGTCCTGCCCGGCGACAGCTACCGGTTCGACGGCCTCCGCGTCCTCTCTGGCCCGGAACCGGAGATCCTCGCGGAGTTCTGGCGGCTGGCCGAAGGGATGAAGCTCGTGAGCTTCAACGGCCGGCGCTTCGACCTTCCCGTGCTCGAGGCGCGCTCGCTCCGCCACGGCCTCGCGCTGCCGTGGTACTTCGCCGACCGGAGCGTCCGTGCGGATCCCGACCTCCATCTCGATCTGCTCGAGTTCCTCTCGAACGGAGAGCCCCGGAATCGCGCGCGCCTCGACGACTACTGCAAGCTCGTCGGCCTGCCGGGCAAGATGGGCGTCGACGGCGCCCAGGTGGCCTCCCTTTTCGCGGATCGTCGCGTCGACGAGTTGGAAGCCTACTGCGCGACGGACGTCCTCCAGACGCTCGGGCTCTTCCTTCGCGTCCAGCGGCTGCGGGGGCGGTGCCGCGCCGCCGACTTCCCCGGCATGCTGCGCGGCGTGCGCGACGCCATCGAGCGGCGCATCGGCGAGGACGACGGACTGCGGCGCGAGCGGCTCCTGGCCTTCCTCCGCCAGAGCGAGCCCTTCTGGGCGCAGGTCTAGCCGCGGCCGAGCGCCGCGAGGACGTGCGGAGAGGCCCAGCTCGCGAGGCCGTAGATCGAGAGCTGGGGGTTGACCCCGAGCGCGGTGGGGAAGACCGACCCGTCGATCACGAAGAGGTTCTCGATCTGGTGGTGCCGCAGGTCCGATCGGACCACCGAACGCGCCGGGTCGCCGCCCATCGCGCAGCCGCCCATCTGGTGAGCGGTGAAGACCGAGAGCCGGTTCGGGCCGAACGGCGCCGCCGCGAGGTTCGGCAGGTCGGCGGGGGCGCGCAGCCGCACCGGAGGCGCATGGAGGCTGAGGACGTCCGTCGCGCCGGCCGCGAGCAGAATTCGGGCGGCGCCCTCCTGCGCGGCCCGAGCCGCCTCTTCCATCCGCGGCGTGAACGGGTAATCGAGTACCGGCATCCCGTCAGGCGCGAGCCTCACGGTGCCGCCTTCCTCCCCTTCCCCGAATCCGTCGACGAGCAGGGCGATGACGGCGCTCGTGTGAGAAAGCTTCGCCATCAGCTCGCGCAACGGAGAGCCGAAGGCATTCAGCGCGATCGACGCCAGCATCGGGTGGATCGGCGCGGTCTCGAAGAAGAATCCCATCTTGTCGCCGCGCTCGGCGAACTGGTGGCTGCTGACCGACTGCGGCGCCCCGTAGAACGCCTCGATCGGCTCCCCGTAGAGGCCCACCATCGCCAGCGTCGGGTGGAGGAAGGTGCGCCGGCCGACGCGCCCACTCCGGTTCCCGATGCCCGAGCGGAGCAGGACCGCGGGGCTGTTGATCGCGCCTCCCGCGAGCACGCAGACCTTCGGCCGGACGCGGACCCTACGGCCGTTGGGCCGCCAGGTCGACGGATCGACGCAGACCCCCTCGACGGCACGGACGCGGCCGTTCTCCTCCGTCAGCGTCTGCGCCCGGGTGTGGACGTACAGCTCCGCGCCCTTCGCCAGGGCGTCCGGCACCGCGGTGATCAGCATCGACTGTTTCGCGTCCACGGGGCAACCCATGCCGCAGTAGCCGCTGTTCATGCAGCCGTAGACGTTGCGTCGGATCCGCTGCCGCTTCCAGCCCAGCGCGCCGAGGCCCTCCCAGAGCCGGCCGTTGTTGCGGTTGACGTAGCTCTCGGGCGCCTCCTGGATGTTGAGGTAGCTCTCGATCGCCTGCCAGTGCGGCGCGAGCGCCTCCTCCGTCAGACCCTCGACGCCGTGGCGCGTGCGCCAGTGCTCCAGGACGTACGCCGGCGTGCGAAAGCTCGTGGTCCAGTTGACCGTCGTGCCGCCGCCCACCGACCGGCCCTGCAGAACGGTGATGGCGAGGTCCGAGGTCGCACGATTTCCCTGCTCTTGGTAGAGCATCGGAAAGGCGGTCGCCTCCTGCATGTCGAACTCGCGCGAGGTGTGGTGACCGCCCTCCTCGAGCATGACGACCTTCGCTCCCGCCGACGAGAGCGTGCGCGCCGCGATGGCCCCACCCGCGCCGGTGCCGATGACCGCCACGTCGCAGTCGACCGCCACGTCGGAGGTGAGCTGCGCACCGTCGTGGATCACCGGCCCTCCTTCGGCGGGGACACGGTGGCCGCCGTCTTCTTCGCCGCCAGGGCGGCCGCCCGCTGCTCGGGCGTCCCACCGACGACGCTGCCGTCCGCGCGCATCAGGAGCGGCGGCCCGGGGTACCCCACGCCTGGATATGCCCGCGGGTCCGAGTAGTAGAGCGCCCCCGCCAGGCGCTGCAGTCCCTCGAAACCGGAGCGGCGCAACGGCAATCGGCTGTCGCGCCAGGCGATCAGCGCGGCGTCCTGCTCCGCCGGCGAAAGTCGCGTGAACGGCGTGGCGCGTCCGTCGAGAACGAACGACGCGAGCGCGTTGTCGAACAGGCCGAGCAACCGCTTGAAATCCGTCTGCGTATGGGGCGCCGCCTTGGCTAGGAGCGCGTCAGCCTTCGCCGCGACCCCGACGTCGGCAGCCGAGGGCTGCCCGTGCACCGCGGGAACGATTCGGTCGGCCACGATCGCGAAGATCGAGTACTCGGCTTCGGTGAAGAAGCGCAGCGGCGCGCCGGGCGAAGGAAGCCTTCGCCCCGGCCACAGCGCGAGCCCGGCACCGCCCGTCCCGGCCGCGGCCGCGGTCCCGATCAGCGCGCGCCGAAGAAAGACCCGCCGCGTCACCGCCATTCTCGCACTGTCCCTCGCGCGGCCGACCGCGGTCAACCGCTAACGCAGCGCCGCGCTGACCGCCGGCCAGAGCGCGGCGCGGGCGCCGAGGGCCCACTGCTCGCCCGGCGTGAGGTAGCCGATGTCGCGCTCGACGGTCCGGCCCCGGAAGCGGATCAGCGTCGCCGGCAGCGACCAGACGCGGAGCCGAGCGATGGCCTTCGCATCCCGATCGGCGTCGAGCACCCGGAACCGCGCCGCGTCGCGGAACGCCTGTTCGACACGCGCGAAGTCCGGGGCCATCTCCAGGCAGGGCGCACACCACGCGGCGCTGACGCGCAGGACGACCGCCTCGCCGGGCCCGGACGGAGCGGACAGGAGCGCCGCTGCGAGGAGGGCCAACATGGCACCAATCTGGGCACGCCCGCCCTACCCGACGATCGGGAGCTTCCCGGACGACACCGCGCGCGGCCCGTCGGGGCCGACTTCCAGCCAGAGTCGGGCGCGGTCGCCCCGAACGAGGTAGGCGTTGACTCCGTCGAAGATCAGCCGCTCGCGCGGCGGGAGGCCGAGCGGCCGCGCCATGCCGGGGGCCGGAGAGAATCCCAACGCCGCGACCGTGCGAGAACCACCGGGCGCCGGCACGTGTGCCAGCTCCGGCTCCCACCGGCCCAGCGCCGAGAAGGGGTCGAGCAGCCAGCCGTGGGCGAACTCGAGCCCCTCGACGAGCGCGTGGCCGACTTCGAGCTGCACGTCGCGATCCTCGCCCTCGGCCTCGTCCACCCCCTCGAGCCTCAGCGTGGCGTGCTCGAGCGACCGCTGGAGGTGGTGCTGCAGAAAGCGCAGCATCCGGAAGAGGCCGTCCGTCATCGCGGGTTCGCGCATTGGGCCCGTGGTATAGCAGACGGGCCCTCGCGGAGAGAACCACATGAGCCGTCGCGGCACCGTCCACACCCACCACATCGAGAGCCGCAAGCTCGCCGGCAACCTGCTCGGCGACCCGACGCAGCGGCCACTCGCAGTCTACCTACCGCCCGGGTATGCCGAGGAGCGCGAGCGGCGCTACCCGACGCTCTACTTCCTCGCGGGCTTCACTGGAACCGGCCTCTCGTTCCTCAACTGGAGCGCCTGGCAGGAGAACCTGCCGGACCGCCTCGACCGGCTGATCCTCGGGGGCACGATGGCGCCCGCCATCGCGGTCATGCCGGACTGCTTCACCCGTCTCGGCGGGAGTCAGTACGTCAACTCGGTACTCGGGGCGTACGAGGATTACCTCTGCGACGAGATCGTCCCGGCGGTCGACGCGACGTACCGCACGACCGGCGCTCGCGCCGTCGTCGGCAAGTCGAGCGGCGGCTTCGGGGCGCTCTGGCTCGCCATGCGCCGGCCGGCCGTCTTCTCCGCGGCCGCCTCCCACAGCGGCGACTGCGCGTTCGAACTCTCGCTCGCCCGCGGGTTTCCCGACGCCGCCGTGCAGCTCGAGCGCCGCGGCGGCGTCACGGCGGTGCTCGAGCGGCTGCGGACGGAGCCTCCCGATCCCGGCGCCATCGACCTGCTCGCCACCCTCTGCTGTGCGGCCGCCTACTCGCCCCAGCCCGCCCCCGAACCGTGGGGCTTCTCTCTCCCCTTCGATCCCGCGACCGGGACGACCGTGCCCGACGTCTTCGAGCATTGGCTCGCATTCGACCCGCTGCGCGCCGCTTCGCTCCACCGCGACGCGCTCGCTTCGCTGCGGCTGCTCTACCTCGACGCGGGC
>DAIDIT010000219.1 GCA_027451705.1 Pseudomonadota bacterium | reverse complement strand
GAAGTCGGCCATGTCGGGCTGGTCGTGCCCAGCGAGCTGGACCACGACCCAAGAATCGGCGACGTCGAACGGCGCGGCCGTCGTCGCCCCGGGCGTCGCCAGCGCGAAGGCCGCCTTCTGGAGCGCCGCGCTCTGGCCAATCTTCGGCACGTAGCCGACCGACGAGCGCGCGAACGCGCCGGTCACGTCGGTCGCCGGGTGGTCGGGCGGCGGCGTGAACTTGGGCGGCGCGCCGTCCTCGGATTCGGGCGCCGGCACCGGCGGGAAGAGATCCTCGAGCTTCGCGCCGGCCGCGATCTTCGCCTGGGCCGCCTCGGCGGCCGCCTTGGCGAGCGCCTCCTCGCGGGTGCGCGTCAAGAGCTCCTTCGCGAGCGTATCCCGCACCTGGTCGAGGCTCTTGTCCTCGGGCGGGAAGACCTTTTCGACCTGGACCAGCTCCCAGCCCTGGGCGCTGCGGACAGGCGAGCTCACCTTGCCCGCGTCGAGGGCCAGCGCCGCGTGCTCGAGGGCGGGGTCGAAGAGGTGGTCGTTCTGCCGGATCTCGCCCAACTCGCCGCCGAGCTTCGCGTCCCCGGCCTGCGAGAGCTCCTCGACGAGCTTGCCGAAGTCCGCCCCGGCGAGCGCCCGCGTCCGCGCCGCCTCGACCGCCGCCTTCGCCTTGGTGCCGTCGTCGCCTTTCGCGACCTTGACGAGGAGGTGGCGCGCCTCGACCCGGCGCGGTGTGTGGAACCGGTAGGACTCCTTCGCGTACTCCGCCGCCACCTGGTCCGCGTGGTCCTTGCCAAACGCCTCGGCCTCCGCGTCGGAGACGGTGACCTGCCCCGCATAGAACGCCGGCGCGAAGCGGACGAAGGCGAGAGAGATCTTCTCGTTCTCGTCGCGGAACTTCTGCTCGAGCTGCGCGTCGGTGACCTTGGCGGTCTGTCGGATCAAGGTCCCCATCTTGCCGACCAGGAGGTTGCGCCGCAGCTCGTCCTCGAAGGCCTCTTCCGTCATGCCGAGCGATCGCTCGAGGACGAGCTGGTAGCGCTCCTTGGAGAACTTGCCGTCGTCCTGGAAGGAGGCGTTCTTGGTGATGACGTCCGCGAGCTCCTTGTCGCTCACCCCGACACCTTGCGCGGCGGCCTCGTCGGCGACCAGCCGGTCCTCGATCATCTCGTCGAGCGCGCGCGACCTCGGGAAGTACTGCTCGACCAGGTTTCGGTCCATGTCCCCGAAGCGCTGGATGGTCCTCCAGTAGTAGCGTTCGAAGTCCGAGACCGAGATCGTCTCGCCGTTGACCTTCGCGGCCCAGCTCGGCCCGCGGCCAGTCTCGGTGAGCCCACGCCAGCCAGGGCCAAAGCTGATGCCGAAGGCGACGGCGAGCAGGATGAAGAGCAGGGCCATCACCAGCTTGCCGGCGGTCGACGCGCTGGCCGTTCTCATGTTGTCGAGCATGTGGTGCCCCGGGTGGTGGGAAGCTTGACGATGTAGGGGAAAAACAGCGACAATGCAAGAGGTTCGGCAATGCCTGGCGGCCGATCGGCCGGGCAGCCGGCGGCATGCGGAAACTCTTCCGCCGGTACATCGGCCGGCGGGGAGCGGAAGCTCCTCCGCCGGCATACAGGCCGACCTGGAGCGTCGTGACCTTCCTCCGCAAGTACCGCGAGGTCCTGGTCCTCCTCGCGCTGCTCGGCGCGGCGGTTGTGTCGTTCCTCGCCCGCACGCGGCAGGGCGGCCCCATGGGCGCGCTCGAACGGCCGGTGGTCTGGCTCACGACTCCGCTCGAACGCGGCGTGGTCTGGGCCGTCGGCGGGGTCGTCGACGGCTGGCAGTCCTACCTCTCGCTCCGGCAGGTTCGTGCCCAGAACGTCGCGCTCGAGCGCCAGCTCGGGACCTTGCGCATCGACCTCACGCACCTTCGGGCGGAAGCCGACGAGAACGGCCGCCTCCGCGACTTGCTCGGGCTCGCGCGCACCCGACCGCTCTCCCTGGTGGCGGCCCCGGTGGTCGGCGACAGCCTCGCGCCCGGTGCGCTCTCCCGTGTCATCCGCGTCGGCGCCGGCCTGGGTTCGGGCGTGCGGCGCGACATGGCGGTGGTCGACGCCGACGGGGTGGTCGGCCGCGTGCTTGCCGTCTACCCGTCCTCCGCGGACGTGCAGCTCCTCGTCGATCCCGAGAGCGCGATCGCCGCGCGGGTCGAGCGATCGCGCGCCCGGGCGACCGTCTCGGGGACGGGGGCCGATCGGCGCTGCCGACTCGACTTCGCCCTGCGCTCCGACGACATCGAGGAAGGGGACGCGCTGGTGACGAGCGGCACCGACGGCATCTTCCCGCCCGGCCTGCCGATCGGGAAGGTCGCTGGGCTGCGGCGCAAGAGTTCGGGCATGTTCCTGCGGGCGGGGGTCGCGCCCGCGGTCGACGTCCGGCGGCTCGAGGACGTGATGATCGTGCTCGGGCCGAAGGGCGGTCCCGAGGCCCCGGACGCGAGCCGGTAGATGGGGAGCGCCCTGCCCGCGGTCGGCCTCTGCCTCGTCTTCCTGCCCGTCGAGGCGGCGCTCCTGCCGTTCGGGGGATGGCTGGCGGACGGCCGGATCGACGCGGCCCTCTGCGCGGTGCTCTGGCTCGCGGTCGGGCCCGCCGGGGTGGTCGAGGGGGCCATCGGCGCCTTCGCCTGCGGCGCGCTCGCGGACGTCTTCTACGCCGTGCACCCCGGCCTGTTCACCCTGCTCGCGATGGCGCTCTACGCGCTCGCCCGCGTCGGAGCCGGAGCGCTCGAGGTCCGTGGCTCCGCCGGTTTCGCCGTCCTGTGCGGTCTCGGCACGCTCGCGGAAGCCGCCCTGGCCCGCGGGCTTCTCGCCGTCGTGGGACGGGCGGCGCCCGTCCTGTCGTGGGGGGCGCTCGCCTGGACCACGGTGCTGACCGCGGCCGCCGGCGCGGCCTTCTTCCAGTTGCTGGGTGGCATGGCCCACGCCCTGGAACGCGAGGACCCCTCGCTGCTGCGCTGATGTCGGAGCTCCTGAAACAGCGGGCCTCGTCGCGCGACCTCTGGACGCGACTGACGGTCTTCGGCGTGCTCGCGGGGCTGGGCTGCCTCGTGCTGATCGGGCGGCTCTACCGGCTCCAGATGTCGCTCGGTCGCGAGTACTACGAGCGGAGCGTCAACAACTTCGTCAAGGAGCAGAAGATCCCTGCCGACCGGGGGCTGCTCATCGACCGACGCGGCGAGGTCCTCGCCGACAGCCGCCCGTCCTTCGACCTGTACCTGACCCCGTACTTCTGCGGGAAGTCGTGCGACGAAGTCGTCGGCCGGATGTCGGCGTGGCTGGGACTCGACGCCGAGACCTCGAGTCGCGTGCGGTCCCGGCTCGCCCAGGCGCGCGGCCTCGTCCGCTTCAAACCCTTCCTCGTCGCCGTCGACATCGGTCGCGACGCGGTGGACGTCTTCGAGGCGCACAAATCGGAGCTCGACGGCGTCGACATGGTTCCCACCCCGCACCGCAATTACAGACGCGGCACGCTCGCGGGCCACCTGCTCGGCTACCTCTCCGAGGTCGGCCCCGAGGAGCTCGCAACGCTCCAGACCGCCGGCAAGGACTACCACGAGGGCGACTACATCGGCCGCCGCGGCGTCGAGCGGGCGTTCGAGCCGGTGCTCCGCGGCGTCGACGGCGCCGAGCGGGTCGTCGCGGATGCGAAGGGCCGCAGGCTTCCCGATCGCAGCGGCCTCATCCCGCCGCAGGACCGGATCCGGTTGCCGCGCCCAGGCAACAACGTCGTCCTCTCGATCGACGCCCGGCTCCAGAAGGTCGCGGACGAGAGCTTCCCGGGCAAGGCCGGCGCGGTCGTCGCGCTCGACCCCCGGACCGGCTTCATCCTCGCGCTCGTCTCGCGCCCCGAACTGGATCCGAACCTCCTCACCGGCCGCGTGTCGCGCGCGCAGCTCGCAGCCCTCGCCGCGGACCCCTACAAGCCCGAACTGTTCCGGCCGCTCCAGGGGCAGTACCACCCGGGGTCGACGTTCAAGGCCGTGACCGCGCTCGCCGGCCTGCAGCACCACGTCATCACTCCCGAGAGCCACACCGTCTGCAACGGCGGCTATACGCTCGGGAGGCGGCGCTGGCGCTGCTGGAAGGACGGGGGCCACGGCGACGTGGACCTGCACCGCGCGATCGTCCACTCGTGCGACACCTTCTTCTACTGGGTCGGCGACCACCTCGGACTCGACGCGATCGCCGAGACCGCCCGCGCCATGGGCCTCGGAAAGCCGGCCGGCATCGGCCTCGACAACGAGAACCCCGGCGTCATCCCCGACGTCGCCTACCACGACCGGGTCACGCCGGGTGGCTACCAGAAGGGCTTCGCGCTCAACGCCGCGATCGGGCAGGGCGACGTGAACGTGACGCCGCTCCAGCTCGCGATGCTCTACGCGGCGATCGGCAACGGCGGGACGCTCTACCGGCCGCAGGTCGTCCGGCGGATCGAGGATCCGGAAGGGACGACGCTGAAGACCTTCGCGCCTGTCGTGCGTGCCAAGCTGCCGATCGAGCCCCAGAACCTCGCGGCCGTCGTCGCGGGGCTCACGGGCGTCGTCGACGAGCCGGGCGGGACTGCCTACTCGCACCGGCTCAAGGACGTGACGGTCGCTGGAAAGACCGGGACCGCCGCGGTCGTCGCCTACGGCGCGGACCTACATGCGAAGCTCGACTACTGGCGCAACGACCACGGCTGGTTCGCGGCCTTCGCCCCCGCGACCGATCCCGAGATCGCGGTCGTCGTTCTCAACGAGCACGCCGGCCACGGCGGCAGCGCCGCCGCCCCGACCGCGATGGCCGTCATCCAGGCGTACTTCGACGACAAGAAGAGCGACGAAGCCGCCCACGCGGCCCCGCCCCCACGCCCCGCGCTGCCCGCGGCCGAGCCGCGCGCCGCGCCCGAGCCGGAAAAGAAGCGCGAGCTGGGAACCAGGGCGCCGTCGGCGTGGCCCGCGACCGAATCCGCGACCGTGTCCCCCATTCCCTCCCCCGCAAAGCGGGTGAGGGAGTCCGCGACCGTGGCCCCGAGGCCCGCCCCGTGGAGCTGACCGCCCGCGCCCCGCGCCGCCTCTTCGCGCGCTTTCCCTGGGGCGCTCTCCTCCTCACCTGCGCAATCGCCGGACTCGGCGTCTGGAACCTCGCGTCCGCCTCGCGCACCGTGCAGGTGAACCTCTGGATGTCGCAGCTCCTCTGGCTGGCCGGCGGGCTCGCGGCGGTGCTGCTGCTCGCGCTCGTCGATTACCGCCACTTCCGCTCGCTCGCCTTCCCGCTCTATGTCGGCGTGCTTGGCCTGCTCGTCTTCGTCGCCCGCTACGGCCGGACCGTGATGGGCGCGCGGCGCTGGCTCGACCTCGGACCGCTGCACATCCAGCCTTCCGAGCTCGCCAAGCTCGCCGTTCTCGTCGTACTCGCGCGGCACTTCGACGAGCACCCGCCGCCCAAGGGCGGCAACCGCCTGCGGCAGCTCCTCGTGCCCTTCGCCCTGACCCTGGTTCCGGCCGTCCTCGTCCTCAAGCAGCCCGACCTCGGCACCGCGCTCATCGTGGCCGCCGTCGGCCTCACCCTCTGCGTCTTCGCGGGCATCCGCACACCGACGCTCGCGATCCTCGCCGCGATCGGCGTCGCGGGCGCTGCCGGAGCCTGGCAGCACGGCCTCAAGGGCTACCAGAAGAAGCGCATCGAGACGTTCCTCGACCCCGACGGCGACGCGCTCGGGGCCGGCTACCACGCGAACCAGTCGATGATCGCCGTCGGCTCCGGCCGCCTCGCGGGGAAGGGCTGGGGCAAGGGGACCCAGACGCAGCTCTCGTTCCTGCCCGAGCAGCATACCGACTTCATCTTCTCGGTCTGGGCCGAGGAGCACGGTTTCGTCTGGTGTACGCTCCTCGTTCTGCTCTACCTGACGCTGATCGTCTGGGCCCTGTGGGTGGCAGGGGCGGCCCGCGATCGCTTCGGCAGCTACCTCGCCGCGGGCGTCGCGGGACTCGTCTTCTGGCACGTGTTCATCAACATCGGCATGGTCACCGGCCTGTTGCCCGTGGTCGGGGTGACGCTGCCGTTGATGAGCTATGGGGGATCGAGCCTGCTGACGGTGCTGCTCGCGGTCGGACTCGTCCTGAACGTCCAGATGCGCCGGGTCGGGTAGCTACTCTTCCTGAATCGGTTGCGGTCCGGGCACGATGCCCGCGATGTCGGGGTCCTCGCCCGGCGCGTGCGCCTGATCGGAGCGCTCGGCGCGCTCGCGCTTGCGCTGCTCCCGCCGATGGACCTTTTCCCGCTGCTTCTCCTGGCGGGCGAGCTCTTTCTGCCGCTTGCTGGCTCCTGGGCTGAGCATGTGAAACCTCCTGGACGCGCTTGAACGGGCTGTTTTGCCGCGAAGCCCCGCGGGAGTCAACGGCCGGCCGTCGGAGCGCCCGCACCGCCCGTCCGGCCGCGAACTGCCTGCCGCGCTCAGCCGGCCGAGCCGCGCCCGGCCGGGACCGCGGGCTCGGCGTCGTGGAAGCGGCGGTAGTCGATCTGGAAGCGGCCGTCGGGAAGCTGCGACATCACGTCGACGAAGCGCCCGTTCCACACGATGTCCCGGGGGCCGTAGGCGTGGCGGGCGTGGACGGCCTGCGAGAAGGTCTCGTCCGTCCCGGTCACGAGGACGATGATGTCGACGAAGGCGTCCTTCGCGGTCTCCGCGCTCACCCCGTGCAGGGGGCTGTCGGGGCCTATCGGATGGATGGCGGTCCAGGTGAGGGCGAAGAAGGCGGCCCAGCCGCGCACGAGGGGCAGTTCGTGGAAGCGCCGAATCTCCTCTCCCTCCGCGGTCCGCTCGTTGCGAGCGAGCACGACGCGGACGTGGGCGTCGACGATCTGGTTGCCCCGCTCGTTGGCCATCCGGAACATGAGCGAGGGCTGGCCCTCCCGCTGCGTCACGACCGCGACGCGACTGAAGAGCACGCGCGCGGTCGGCCGCGCGAACTGCGCGAAGAGCAGGCCGGTCACCATGGAGAATCCGAGCAGGCCAGACAGGGCCTCGACCGCGACGAGCGCGTTCGCCGCGGTCCCGACCGGCGTCATCCGGCCGTAGCCGATTGTCGAGAGCGTCTGCACGCTGAAGAAGAACGCGTCCTCGAACGAGCCCGGCCGCGCGCCCTCGAGGCCGCCGAGCGCCAGGTAGGCACCCGCGAAGGCGGCGTTGGCGGCGAGGTAGAGGACCACGATGGCCGCGACCACGACCGACCACGGCGCGGTGAGCCAGGCGTGGTAGACGTCGCCGAAGAGGGGGCGGGGCGCCCCGACGCGGACCACGCGCGTGTCGCCGCGGGGGGCTTTCACCGGAGGAGGGGGCACGGTGCCATTATCGCCGGAGAGACACGCGGGTCCAGGCGGCCGAGGGACGTGCACGGCTCGCATCTGCGTGCGCGTGCGCGAGTCGCGCTCCCGCACGGCCTTTCCCGTTCAACTCTCCGAGTAGTAGAGTGGACTTCCAGATCACCTGGGAGGCTCCATGCGGTTGCGATACCTTGCACTGACGCTGATCGCCGTCGCGTGTTCGTCGACGCCCTCGACGGGCGCGCCGGGGCCCACGGGTCCCACCGGCCCCGCGGGCCAGCCGGGGCTGGGCGTCGCCGGCGCGACCGGCCCCGCGGGCGCGACTGGGCCGACGGGTATCCCGGGCACTGCGGCGGCCGTCGGGGCGACGGGGCCGACGGGCGCGACCGGCCCCGCCGGCCCGACCGGCATTCCCGGCACCGCCGCGGCCGCCGGGGCGACGGGGCC
>DAIDIT010000218.1 GCA_027451705.1 Pseudomonadota bacterium | reverse complement strand
CGGCCGGCAGCGCGCGCGCTGCGCACGGGCGCGCCCCTCGCCCGGACGGCGCGCCGGTCGACGCCCGTCGGGAACCCCGAGCGGCTCCGGGCGCTCTTGCGACGGCTGCGCGACCGCCGCATCGGCGTGAACGAAGCCATGGAGGCGCTCGTCGGCCTTCCCTTCGAGGACCTCGGCGACGCCAAGGTCGACCGGCACCGCGCGCTCCGCCAGGGCTTCCCCGAGGTGATCTTCGCCCCCGGCAAGACGCCCGACCAGCTCGCGCGGATCGCCTCCGTCATCCACGGGGACGGCGCGCCCCTGCTCGTGACGCGGGTCGCGGTCGAGCAGATCGCCGCGCTGCGGGCGGCGGTGCCGGGCCGCCACCGGCCGGTGGCGCGGATCTTCCACGCCGGGCGCGGGCGGGTCGGCCGCGGGGCGCGGGTGGCGATCGTCAGCGCCGGTACCGGCGACCAGGCCGTCGCCGAGGAGGCGGCCTGGACGGCGTGGATGGCGGGCTGCACGGTGGAGCGCTGCTACGACGTCGGGGTGGCGGGCCTCCACCGCCTGCTCGCCCACCGCGCCCGCCTCGAACGGGCGCGCGCCATCGTCGTGGTCGCGGGGATGGAGGGCGCGCTGCCGAGCGTCGTCGGCGGCCTGTCGCGCCGGCCGGTCATCGCGGTCCCGACGAGCGTCGGATACGGCGCCCACCTCGGCGGGCTGACGCCGCTGCTCGGCATGCTGACGAGCTGCGCGCCCAACGTGGCGGCGGTCAACATCGACGACGGCTTCGGCGCGGGCTTCGTCGCCGCGCTGATCGCGCGGAGGGATCCGTGAGGTCCGACCGGCCGGAGATCGAAGGCGGGGGCGCCGGGTCGCGGGCCGCCGAGAGGCGAGGGGCCGCCCCGTGACCGCGCTCTTGCTCGAGCCGATCGGCGGCATCTCGGGCGACATGTTCCTGGCCGCGGCCGCGGACCTCGGGCTGCCGCTCGACGAGTTGGCGGCGCTCTTGCGGGGCGCGGGAGTCGAGGGGTTTCGAATCGCCGTCCGGCGCGAGGCGCGCGGCGCCGTCTTCGGGACGCGCGTCGACGTCGAGGCCGCGCCCGCGGCCCACGACCACGGCCGGAGCTGGCGCTCGATCCGGCAGTTCCTCGCGGAGGCCCCCCTGCCGCGGCCGGTGGCCGAGCGGGCCGTCCGGATCTTCGAGCGCCTCGCGGTGGTCGAGGCGGCGATTCATGGAGTCTCCGAGGACGAGATCCACTTCCACGAGGTCGGCGCCGTCGACGCGATCGTGGACGTCGTCGGCGCGGCCTGGGCGCTCGACCGGCTGGGCGCTCCCCGGGTCTTCACCCGGCCTCCGCCGATGGGCGCGGGGCTCGTGCAGAGCGAGCACGGCCCGCTGCCCGTCCCCGCGCCCGCGACGCTCGCGCTCCTGCGCGGCAAGCCGGTGCTCTGGGAAGGCCAGGGCGAGCTGACGACCCCGACCGGCGCCGCGATCCTCGCCGAGTGCGCGGCGTTCGAGCCGCCCGGCCCCTTCGCGGTCGAGCGGATCGGCTACGGCGTCGGCCACGCCGACTGGCCGGATCGGCCGAACCTCCTGCGGGCCTCCCTCGGCCGGGCGGGCGGGGCGGCGGACGCGGTCGGGCTGCTCGAGGCGCACCTCGACGACGCGACCCCGCAGCTCCTCGGCCACCTCGTCGACCGGCTCCTCGAGGCCGGCGCGCTCGACGCCGCGCTCGGTCCCCTCCTGATGAAGAAGGGACGGCCGGGCCAGCGGCTCACGGCCGTCTGCCGGACCGCCGACCGGGCCCGCCTGGCGGAGCTCGTCCTCCGCGAGTCGACGACCCTCGGCGTCCGCTGGAGCGCCGTCGAGCGGGAGGAGCTCGAGCGCCGGAGCGTCGCCGTGCAGACGCCGTTCGGTTCGATCGCGGTCAAGCTCGGCCTGCGCGGGGGCGAAGTCTGGAACGCCGCGCCGGAGTACGACGACTGCCTCGCCGCGGCGCGATCGCGGGGCGTCCCGCTCAAGGACGTCATGGCCGCGGCGATCGCGGCGGCGACTCAGCTCGGCGACAGCCGCAGGTGGTAGCTCTTCGCGCGCGTCAGCTCCTGGATGCCCCAGCGCGAGAGGCTCAGGCCCCGGCCGGAGTCCTTGACGCCGATCCACGGGAGCATCGGGTCCAGGTAGTCGCAGCGGTTCATGTAGACCGTCCCGACCCGCAGCCGCCGGCCGATCGCGCGCGCCCGGCCGGCGTCGGCCGTCCAGACCGAGGCGGTCAGGCCGAAGCGGTTGTCGTTGATCCGCTCGACGGCCTCGCCGTCGCCTTCGACGGGCGCCACCGCGACGAGCGGTCCGAAACTCTCCTCCCGCATCGCGAGCGTCGCGCAGGTGCGGTCCTCGACGACGGTCGGGGGCAGGAAGCGGCCCCGCCCCCCCACCTGCATCGGTAGGCCTCCGCAGAGCAGGCGGGCGCCCGCGCGCCGGCTCACTTCCGCCTGGGCCGCGAGCGCCTCGGGCGAGCCGGGCACCGCGAGCGGCCCGAGGGTGGTCTCGGGATCCTCGGGCGGGCCGAGGCGGTAGGCGCGGGCCAGACCGACGAGGGCGTCGAGGAACGCGGGGTAGAGCCGCGCCTGCACGAAGATCCGCTTGACCCCGCAGCAGCTCTGGCCCGCGTTGTAGAAGGCGCCGTCGGCGAGCTGCGCGGCCGCGTACGCGAGGTCCGCGTCCTCGGCGACGTACGCCGCGTCCTTGCCCCCGAGCTCGAGGCCCACCCCGATGAAGCGCGAGGCCGCCGCGGCCTGGATCTCGCGGCCGCCCTCGACCGAGCCCGTGAAGGCGACGTAGCCGATCTCCGATCGCTCGATCAGCGCGCGGGTGTCGGCATGGCCGAGGACCAGGCTCTGGACCAGACCCTCGGGTGCTCCGGCCGCGCGGAACGCGCGTTCGAACTGGTCGCCGCACAGCGGGGTTCGGCTCGAGTGCTTGAGGATCACGCCGTCGCCCGCGAGGACCGCGGCCGCGACCGCGTTGACCGCGGTCAGCAGCGGGTAGTTCCACGGCGCGACGTCGAGGACGATCCCGACGGGTTCGCGCCCGACGCTGCGCAGGAAGCCTTCCTTGGGCGGCAGCGGAACGTCCGCGAGCGCCTCGGGCGCGAGCGCGGCGAGGGTGCGGGCGCGGTCCGCGAGCGTGTCGACCTCGGCACGGGCCTGCCCGAGCGGCTTGCCCATCGTGCGGGTGATCTCGAGCGCCACCCGGTCGCGATCGGCGACGAACGCGTCGGCGAACCGGAGCACCAGCGCCGCCCGGTCCGCGACGCTCGAGTCGGCCCAGGCCTCCTGCGCGGCCGCGCCGCGCTCGACCGCCGCGAACGCCGCGGCGCGGTCGGCGACGGGCAGCTCGCACGCCGTCTCGCCGGTGAAAGGGTTGTCGACGGTCAGCGTCGCCATGGCTCACCTCGGGTGGGAGACTAACGCGCCCGGGCGCGCCCGAGAAGCGTGTCGCGCCGCCGCCGCGGCCAAGGGTGACCCAAACGGGGAGCGGGTAACGGAGCGCCGGATCGGCAGTTTGAATGCGCGGCGTCCTGCCGCGTCTTTCGCGACGAGACCAGCGACGGCCCCCGCCGAATCGCAGGTCGCCTTCGGAGGCGTTATGCGACGTGTCCTGTTGCTCGTGTCCACTCTGGGCCTCTTCGGTTTCAGCGGTTGTTTCCTCTACGACGGGTGGGGCTCTCCCTGCTCCACCGGCAACGATTGCGGCCCCGACGCGTGCTGTTCGGCGGGCACGTGCGAGTCGTCGACGCCCTCTTCGCCGGGGAACTGCTCCCAGCCCACCGACTGCCCCTCCTCCGAGTCGTGCGTCGACGGCTACTGCCTGACCAACTGCAACAGCGCGTTCGACTGCGACCCGGGACAGAGCTGCAACCAGAACGGCCTCTGCGTCGGAAACGGCGTGTCGGTCAACTGCCCCAATGCCGGCTCGGGCGGCGGCGACGGCGGGACGGGAACCTCCGGTTCTAGCGGCTCGAGCGGGTCGGTCACCGGCGGGACGACGTCCGGTGGATCCCAGGGGACCGGCGGACCGTCGAGTTCCGGCAGCGCCGGCACGAGCGGCGGTGGCGACAGCCGCGACGGCGGCACGCCCGCGGGGACCACGAGCGGCGGGACGTCCGGCGCTTCGTCGGGCACGACGGGCGGCAGCAGCGGCGCTTCGGGCGGCGGGAGCGGATCGACCGACGGCGGCGTCGGCTCCACCGGCGGGACCACCGGAGGCACGAGCGGCGCGGCGGACGGCGGCAGCGGCAACGCGGGTCTCGGCGCCGACGGCGGCAGCGGCTCCACTTCGGGGGGCGGGGGCGCGCCCGACGGCGGCAACTGCGGGAGCTGCCCGACCCGTGACCTCGGCAAGGTCAAGGTGGGCGCCGCCTGCCAGACCGACTCGGACTGCGGACCGAACGGGATCTGCCAGCCGCCCCTCGATCTCTCGAACGGCGCGAGCCCGACCCAGTGGGCCTCCGGGTACTGCACCGCGGTCGACTGCGACTCCGAGGATCCCTGCCCTGCCGGCTCCGAGTGCTTCTTCCTGCCGTCGGGCGGAACCCCCGAGTTCTACAGCCTCTGCCTCTCCGACTGCGGGACGGACGCCTGCCGCCGCCCCGGTTACCGCTGCGGGGCCGCGGCGCCCCAGGTCTTCGCCTGCCTCCCGGACTGCGTCGCGGACAGCGACTGCGGTCCGGACATGGTCTGCGACGACAGGGCGTGCGACGCGCCCTGCCATGGCAACTCGGACTGCGGCACCGGCGAGGTCTGCGCCCTCTCGCACTGCCAGTCGGCGGCACCGCAGAGCTGCTCGCAATGCTCCGACTGCCCCGCCGGCCAGACCTGCTCGGGAGGCGAGTGCGCCTTCACCTGCGAGGTCGACACCGACTGCCCGATCGGGGAGACGTGCGGCAACGCCGGCACCTGCCGGTGATCCGAGTGACGCCGCGGCGCGGAACGCCCGCGCCGCGGCGGTCGGGGGAGTGGTAGAATCGGTTCGGCGATGGGGCGAGCCCTTCTACTGATGGTTCTGCTCTCGGCCTGCGGCGCGGCCGGCGCCGCGGTGGACGGCGGTGGGACCGGGGGTTCGACGGTCGGGGGCGGCACGGGCAGCTCCGGGGGCTCGACGACAGGCGGCGGCGCGACGGGGGGAGGCATGACGTGCGAAGGCCCCTACGGAACGATCACCTGCAAGCCCGGCCTGACCTGCAACTCCGAGGAGCCGACCTGCTACTGCGCCGCGAACAACCCGCTCTGCCAACCCGACGCGGGACCTCCCGGCGGCTCCAGCGGGGGCGGCACGCCGTGCAGCCTGGACGTCTTCCCCGGCAGCCTGGACTTCGGCGGGGTGCCGCCCGACGGTGGCGCGTCGGCGACGCTCGCCCTCACCAATTCCGGCCAGAAGGACTGCCAGGTGTCGGCCCTCGCGCTCGCCGCCGGAACTGCCCCGGACTTCTCCCTGGCCTCGGACCAGCCGTTCACGGTCGCCGCGGGGGCCAAGGGGACGATCGGCGTCTCCTTCGTTCCGGCCGAGGACGACGGCGGGACCGCGCTTCGGACCGGGACCCTGACCTTCCTGACGGGCGATCCCTTCCACCCCGACGCCTCCGTGCCGCTCGCCGGCTACGTCAGCGCCGCGTGCGCGACGGCGAACCGCTCGATCTTCACCGTCGACGCGAACGGAACGCTCTCCCGATTCGACCCGACGTCGCTGACGTTCACGGACATCGGGGTCCTCGACTGCCCGGGGGAGGACGCCGACGCGGGCGCGGGCCCCTTCTCGATGGCCGTCGATCGAAGCGGCACCGCGTGGGTCGTCTTCGACGACGGAAACCTGCTCGCGGTGAACACCGCGGACGCGGGCTGCGCCACGACCGCGTTCGACGGCGGCGGCTTCGCGCCCTTCGGCATGAGCTTTCGGACCGACCCTACGAGTGGGGCGGAGACGCTCTACGTCTCCTCGGCGACGACCGGCGATCTCGCCACGATCGCGCTGCCGTCCCTCGCGCTCACGACCGTCGGCCGGGAGGCCGACGGCTGGGGGGAGCTCGCCGGCACGGGCGACGGACAGCTCTGGGAGTACATCCCCGGAGGTGTCCTGGGGGGCGTGCCCGTGCTCGACAGACTCGATCCCGCGACGGCCGCCGTCCTCGCCCACCACCCGCTCGCGGGCATCACGGCCGTCGGGGACTTCGCCATGGCGTACTACGGGGGAGAGTTCTGGGTCTTCGAAGCCCCCGCCGTCTACGAGGTCGACCGGGCGACGCTCGCGGTGCGGACGGCGATCGCGGACACCGGGCGGAACGTCATCGGCGTCGGGGCGTCCTCCTGCTCCCCGTGAGGTCGACCCGTGCCCGCTCCCTCGAAGAAAGCGCCGATTCGGAAGAGGCGAACCCGCCGCGAGGCGCGGACGTTCGGCCTGTCCGCCCCGGAGGTCGCCTCGGGCGACGCGCCCGCGGAGGTCGCCGAGCAGGGCCGGGCCGTCGAGGCCGACGGCGGCCGCGTCCTCGCCACCTACCGCGAGCCGTACGGGGGCCGCTGGCTGATCCTCTGCGCGCTGCCGATCGAGGCGGTCGCCGCCACCCCGTACCAGCGCGATCTCTCCGAGGCCCACGTCGGCAGGCTCGGCGTCGCGATCGAGAAGATCGGCGCCTTCCTCGACCCCGTCGTCGTCGTCCGGAACCCGTCCGGCGAGGGGGCGCGCTACTTCACGCCCAACGGCCACCACCGGCTCGCGGCGATGCGCAAGCTCGGCGCGCGGTCCATCGTGGCGCTGTTCGACCCCGACCCGCGCCTCGAGTACCAGATCCTCGCGCTCAACACCGAGAAGGCGCACAACCTCCGCGAGCGCGCCGCCGAGGTGCTGCGCATGGCGCGCGGCCTCGCCGCGCTCGCCCCCGCGACCGAGGCTGACTTCGCCTTCCAGTTCGAGCAGCCCAGCCTGATCGTGCTCGGCGGCTGCTACGAGCGGCGACCGCGCTTCTCGGGCAGCGCCTACCACCCGATCCTCAAGCGGACCTGCGCCGAGTTCTGGGACCGGCCCTTGAAGGACGCGCTCGCGGCGCGCGCCGAACAGGCGGACGAGGTCCTGGCCCTCGATGACGTCGTGACCGGCCTCGTCGACGCCCTCAAGGCGCGCGGCCTCGAGAGCCCGTACCTGCGAGTCTTCGTCGTCGCGCGGCTCAACCCGCTGCGCTTCGCGCGCGGCGCCACCGCCGACTTCGACGCGACGATCGAGAAGATGCGCGCCGCGTCCGAAAAGCTCGACCCCGCCAAGATCCGCCGCGAAGACCTCGCCCGCGCTCCGCCCGTCCCCGACAGCGGCGAATAGCCCGGCACCGTTGCCCGGCGCCGATCGACGGCTCTCGACGGACCGTGGGCGATGTGCCTACGAGACGAGCCAGCCGCGACGGACCCCGATTTCGAATCCGGTGTGCGCCTTGCCCTTCGTGGGGCGGGAGCGGGCACTTCGGCCCCCGGGCGGCACGCACCCGGGGGCCGGGCGTGATCGCGGGGCGGCTATGCGGTCGCCGGGGTGCTGCCGGAGCCGGGGGTGCCGTTGCCCGAGTCGGTGCCCGTGGGCGCTGCGGCCGGGGCCGGGACGCTCGCGTTCGCGGCGGCGGGGCTCGGGGGCAGGTTCACTGGCCGCGGGCCGGCGATCACCCGCTTGTCCGAGGTGACCGTGACGCTCGGGTCGCCCACGGTCTTGATGGCCTGCCTCTGCCTCTTGCCCTTGGTCCCTCGCACCTCCCGCGTCTGCGCCGCCTTGCCCTGCGCGGCGAAGAGGGTCACGGTGTCGGTCTGGCGGGCCTTGTCCATGGGGATCCCGAAGCTGTCGAGCAGCGGGCTCTGCGGGCCGACCTGCATCTTGATCGCCACCTTGAGGGCCTTCACGAGCGTGTTCGTCGCGACGATCATCGCGTTGCGCTCGTTCAGGGAGTGGGCGAGCGCGGCCCGGTCCGCGTCGACCGCCTGCGACTTGACGAGGTAGGCCCGGAGGGCCGCGACCGCGGACTTGACGGTCACCGCCGCCCCGTTGATTTGGAGCACGAGCGTCGGGGCGAAGTTCTTCGAGAGCCCCGCGGTGATGTCCTTGACGTCCTGCTCGAGCTCGCCGGGCTTGACCGCGGTGTGCTTCGTGGTGAGGTGGGCCATGGGTGCGACTCCTTCGTGCGGGGAGAGCCGGCCGTGCCGGAGCCCCGGTGGGTTGAACGACGGGCGCTGCTTGTTGCCTCGAGGAACCGCCCAGTTGCGGCCCTCGCCCCCGGGAGAAAGCACGCGGCATGCCAGCGCATCAGCTCCTGGATTCACTTCCAAGAAGCCGCGGCGACGGTCTCGACAGCGGTCCCCAGTCCGGAGTTCGAACCGCGCCGGCGACAGCCGCCGGCGCGTCGGGATGGTTCCGAAATGCGAGGGGCCCCGAAGCCAGCCCGCGGGAGACGCTCCTCCCGGTGCCGGGGATCGTCCGCCGAGCGCGGGGCTCGATTCCCTGGGCGTGGGGCTCGATCGCCCGAGCCCGGGTGATGATCCCCCGAGCTCGGGGAACGAAGCCCCAGGCGCCGCGGTTCGTCCCCACGGCACGGGGGCCGATACCCCGGGCAAGGCGGGCGCAGCCCGGCGCGCAGGGGCCGAGACCCAGGGCGCAGCGGACGGTCCCCGGGGTTCGGGGCAACGTGCCCTGTGCTCGGGGCAGGATGCCCCGAGGTCCGCGGATGAAACCCTCGCCGCGGGGGACGATGCCCAGGACGCGGGGGACGATGCCCAGGACGCGGCGGCCGGTCCCCAGAATTCGGGGACGAAGCCCCGGAGCGCCGGGGCCGACGCCCACGGCGCCGACGACGATGCCCGAGGCACCGGGCTGGGGCCACGGCTGGCTGCGGCCGAGAAGCCGGGCGGGTTTGCGCCTGCGGGGGGGCGGTGCTAGATCCCGTCCGCCGGCGCGCCGTGGTGGGGGCGCCGCCAGTCAGGAGTCGCCCATGCGCCGCAACGTCCTCTTCGTGCTGGCTGCCGTCCTGGCGGCCTGCAACACCGATCCGAGCAAGCCGGCGTACTGGACGTCGCGGCTCGGGTCGCGCAGCATCCAGGTCCGCATCGACGCCTGCGATCACCTGCGCAAGATGAAGGACGCGGCGGACGCGGAGAAGATCGCCGCCCTCCTCAAGGACGACGACCCGCGGGTGAAGCTCGCGGCCGCGAACGCGCTCGGCGATCTGGGCGACAAGGCGGCGGTGCCCGCGCTGGTCGACGCGATCGACTTCAGCGTCGGAGGGGGCACGGACCGCGAGACGCGGACGATCAACGAGGCGAACCGCGCCATCGCGCAGGCGCTCGGGATGCTGGGCGACAAGAAAGCGGTCACGCCCCTGCTCAAGCTGCTGCGCTCGCGCGACCACTACGTCGAGCTCGCGGCGGTCGAGTCGCTCGGCAAGCTCGGCGATCCTTCCGCGGTCGAGCCGCTCATGTCGATCGCGACGGACGACAACGTCGAGCCGTTCATCGCGAAGAAGGCGATCATGGCGCTCGGCCGGATCGGCGACGCGCGCGCGGTCCCGGCGATCGAGAAGATGCTCTTCCGCGAGCGGCAGGGCGTGAGCTTCTACCCGGAGTCGAGCTTCGCGGTCTTCGAGATCGGCGAGCCCGCCGCGACCCCGCTCATCGAGCTCCTGTCCGGCAAGGACAAGCCGTTCGAGAAGTGGGCGGAGGACGCGAACATCCTGCCGGAGGCGCTCTTCGCGAAGACGGCGCAGGTGCTGGGCGACGTGGGCGATCCGCGCGCGGAGCCGGCGCTGGTGGGGAAGCTCCGCTACGAGAGCCCGAGCGACTACAAGCTGCTCGTCCGCGCGAACGCGGCCGAATCGCTGGGGCTGCTCCGCGACAAGGCCGCGGCGAAGGCGGTCGCGGCGATGCTCGGCGAAGGGGAGGCGAACATCCGGGATTCGTACGGCCGGGCGCTCGTCCTCATCGGATCGCGCGAGGTGATTCCGGAGCTCGAGAAGGCCTGCGTGACCGGGAGCTGGGACGCGCGCGAGGGCTCGATCCACGCGCTGTCGAACCTCGGCACGGCGAAGGAGCTGCCCTTCCTCGAGAAGCTCGCCAAGGAGGAGCCGGCGCGCTGGAACAAGGAGTGCGCGGACGCGGGCAACGAGCCCGCGGATTGCAAGACGGCGCTCGACAAGCACATGAAGACGTTGCAGGGGCACATCGCCCGGCTCGAAGCGGTCAAGGCGTGCGGCGAGAACGAGGACTGCTGGATCGGCAAGCTGAAGGATCCCGCCGGCCCGGTCCGCGAGCGGGCGGCCTACGAGCTCGGCCGGATCGGCGACGCCAAGGCGATCCCCCCGCTGCTCGCAGCCCTGAAGGACGACGATCTCTTCGCCCGCTTCGCGGAGAACACCGCAGTGGGCTGGCTCGTGGAGGGCTCGGCGGCGGGCAAGGCCCAGGCGAAGGCCGCCACGGATCGGCTCGACCAGATCCTGACCGACGAGGACGGCAAGGTCTACTACATCAAGATCGACGAGGATCTGAAGCGCCTCGCGGTCCGGCTCGAGAAGCTCGAGCGCGCGCAGGGCTAGCGCGCGCGGCGATCAGCCGGCCTTGGTGCGCCCGGGCGCGTCGTCGGCGTCGGGCCGGGGCTCGGTCAGGACCGACGGGAGGAAGCTCGGCGGGAGGATCTTGGCCAGGGCCATGACGAGGAGCATCCCGCCCGGCGCGGCGACGAGGGCGAGGCCGGGGACCGTCTTGGCGAGATCGAGGAGCTGGGCGCGCAGCCGCCGGCGCTGGGCCGGGTCGAGCTTGCCGCCCCGCGCCAGCGTCGCGAGCGCGGCCGTCAGCTCGCGCCCCTGCCGGACCTCGTGCAGGAAGACGGAGCGGTTGCGGTCGATCAGCTCGCCGACGCTCGCGAGGACCCGATCGGACAGCTCCTCCATCCGGTCGCGCACCTGGAAGCGGTCCACGAACTCCGGGTGGTCGGCGTAGAATTCGGCGAGCTCGGCCTCGATCTCCGTCAGCTCCGCCGGCGGGATCCCGAGGGTCGCGGCGAGGCGGCCCAGGAACTCGCGCTCCCGGGGGGACCTCCGGCCCTCGGCGAGCGCGCCGAGCACGACCTGCTCGAGGATGAACCGCCGCGTCCGCGGCTCCGGGAGCGAGGCGGCGATCGCCTCGGCCGGCCGCGGCCATTCCAGCGCCTCCCGCAGCGCGCGGCCGAGGTACCCCGGTAGGCCGAGCGCGCCGAGTTGGCGGACGATGATCCGGCGGGTGAGGGGGGTGGGGCGGCCGTCGGCGCCGGCGAGCAGCATCAGCGCCTCGGCGAGCGCGGCGCGCTGCCGGTCGACGATGCGCCGCAGGCGGCGGGCGGCCTCCCCCGAGAAGCGGCCCCGGCGGTGCCGGTCGACCGCGAGGCGCGCCAGGAACCGGGCGTCGCAGTAGAGCAGGCCGTTGTGGAGCGGCAGCCCGGCCACCGGATCGCCGGCGAGGGCCTCGCCGCGCTTCCAGAGCGGGCGCGCGAGCTTCGCCGCTTCCGCGGCGAGCCGGTCCTCGCGCTGGGTGGAGATTCGCTCGGCGGCCGCGTCCTCCCCGAGCAGGGCGGCGAGGAGCGCGAGCGCGTCGCGCCGGTCGGCGGCGGGATCGGGCCCGCGGCCGAAGACCATGGCGACGGCGGCGCAGAGGTCGAGCTCTCGGGCGAGGGCCGCGAGGAAAAGCGCCTCCGAAGGCGGCCGATCGGCCGACCCAAGGCCGGCCTCGTCGAGCGGCATGCCGTAGCGGAGGCCCGACGACCGCATCAGGCGCCGGATGGCCTGGCGGGCGCGGACGACGGGCGGGATCTTCGGATCGAAGCACTCGGGCGGCAGCGCCGCGCGCACCCGCGCGGCGTCGTAGCGCGCGGCGTGGTCCTCCAGAAAGGACCAGAGCCAGGAGCGGTCATCGAGGCTCGCGGCGAACATGGAGCGAGATCTCTAGGGTTCGGAAGGCAGCCCGTCAATGGAGGCCGGCCTCCCTGGCCGTCGAGACGGGTCATCGGTCGCCCCCAGCCCTGGCCGACGAGAAAGGTACAGATGCGAGGCGCGAGGAAACGGGGACCGGAACCGTACGATGTAGCTACGGTGAGGACCGCAGCGACGAAGCAGATGCGCCTTTGTCGTCGGCCAGGTCAGCCGCTCTTCTGCTGTTCGCTGGAGTAGATCGCGTCGGCGATCCGGTAGGCGCTGCCTTCCAGGCGGGTGATCGCTTCCTTGAGGGCGACGGCGTCCTCGGCGGCGACCTGGGCCTTGAGGGCGTCGAGGTCGGCGCGGATGTCCTCGACGTCCTGGGGCGAGATCAGTGACGCGTACTCCTCGAGGCTCTTCTCGGTCGTGTAGATCAGGCCGTCGGCGTTGTTGCGCAGCTCGGCCAGGTCCTTCTTGGACTTGTCCTCGCCGGCGTGCTTCTGGGCCTCCGCGATCATCCGCTGGATCTCGACCTCGGTGAGGCCGGAGGACGCGGTGATCCGGATCGCCTGCTGCTTTCCGGTCCCGAGGTCCTTCGCGGAGACGTTGACGATGCCGTTGGCATCGATGTCGAAGCTGACCTCGATTTGCGGCACGCCGCGCGGCGCGGGCGGGATGCCGACGAGTTCGAAGCGCGAGAGCGTCTTGTTGTCCGCGGCCATCTCGCGCTCGCCCTGGAGGACGTGCACGTTGACGAGCGGCTGGTTGTCCATCGCCGTCGAGAAGATCTGGGCGCGCTTGCAGGGGATCGTGGTGTTCTTCTCGATGATCTTCGTGAAGACGCCGCCCGCGGTCTCGACGCCGAGCGAGAGCGGGGTCACGTCGAGCAGCAGGACGTCCTTGACCTGGCCCTTGAGGACGCCGCCCTGGACCGCGGCGCCGATCGCGACGACCTCGTCGGGGTTGACGCCCTTGTGCGGCTCCTTGCCGAAGAACTCCTGCACCTTCCGCTGGACCCGCGGCATGCGCGTCATGCCGCCGACCAGAAGGACCTGGTCGATCTGCGCGGTGGTGATCCCGGCGTCTTCGAGGCACGTCTGGCACGGCCCGAGAGTCTTGTCGATCAGGTCCGCGACGAGCTTCTCGAGCTGGTCGCGGGTGAGCGTCTCGACGAGGTGCTTCGGCCCGGTCTGGTCGGCGCAGATGAACGGCAGGTTGATCTCGGTCTCGTTCGCGGAAGACAGCTCGTGCTTCGCGCGCTCGGCGGCCTCCTTGAGACGCTGGAGCGCCATCCGGTCCTTCTTGAGATCGATGTGCTGCTCCTGCTCGAACTTCTTGGCCAGGTGGTCGATGATGCGCTGGTCGAAGTCCTCGCCGCCGAGGAACGTGTCGCCGTTGGTCGCCTTGACCTCGAAGACGCCGCTGTTGAGCTCGAGGACGGAGATGTCGAAGGTGCCGCCGCCGAGGTCGTAGACCGCGATCTTCTCGGTCTTGCCGCTCTTCTGCCGATCGAGACCGTAGGCGAGCGCCGCGGCGGTCGGCTCGTTGATGATGCGCAGCACGTCGAGGCCGGCGATCCTGCCGGCGTCCTTGGTCGCCTGTCGCTGGCCGTCGTTGAAGTAGGCGGGGACGGTGATGACCGCCTCGGTGACGGGTTCGCCGAGGTAGTCCTCGGCCGTCTGCTTCATCTTGGCGAGGATCATCGCCGAGATCTCGGCGGGGCTGAAACCCTTGTTCCGGACCTCGACCCAGGCGTCGCCGTTCTCGTTCGTGATCACGCGGTAGGGGACGAGCGACTTGGACCGGGAAACCTCGGGGCTGTCGAACTTGCGGCCGATGAGCCTCTTCACGACGTAGATCGTGTTCTCGGGGTTCGTCAGCGCCTGCCGCTTGGCGATCTGCCCGACCAGCCGCTCCTCGGTCTCGGTCAGGGCCACCATCGAGGGGGTCGTGCGGCTGCCCTCGGAGTTCGGGATGACCATCGGCTCGCCCGCGTCCATCACCGCGACGCAGCTGTTGGTCGTGCCGAGATCGATTCCGATGACCCTGCTCATGAGGCATCTCCCGGGGGCGCGGCCGGAGCAGCCCCTGCTGCTTCCACCGGCTTCTGCACCGCGACGGCCACCAGCGCGGGCCGGAGCAGGCGGCCGTTGTGAAGGTAGCCGCGGACCACCTCCTGCGCCACGGTCCCTGGCGGAACGGCGTCGGTCGCGACCTGCTGGACCGCCTCGTGCCGGGTGGGATCGAACGGCTGACCCAGCGCGGAGAATGCCTCCACCCCGAACTTGCCCAGGATGTCGAGGAACAGCTTGCGGGTCGCGGCGATACCTTGGGCGAGCGCGCTCTCGCCCGGGCCCGCGTGCTCGATCGCCCGGTCGAGGTTGTCGAGGGCCGGCAGCAACTCCTTCACGAGCTTGCCGACCGCGGCCAGGGAGGCCTCCTCGCGCTCCCGCACCGCACGCTTCTTGTAGTTCTCGAGGTCGGCAAGGGCTCTCAGGTGCCGGTCGTGGCTGTCCTTGAGGCGCTCGAGGGTCTCCCGCGCGCGCTCCGCCGACAGCTCCAGCGCCGCCTGCGTCTCCCGGAGCTCCGCTTGAAGCGACTCGGCGGTCCGAGATTCTCCAGGGGCGACCTCGACTTCGACGGGCGCCGCCGCGTCCGGGCCATCGCCGGCCGCGCCGCCGTCCGCCTCCACCGGGTCCTCGCGCCGCTGCACGCTCTCGAGGGCGGCGCGGACCGCGTCGTCCGAAATGTCGGCTTCGAAGTGCCCCTGGGGAGGCGTTTTCGGGTCTTCGCTCATCGGGGTCGCCGGGAAGTTTCGCACACGTTGCAGGGGCGTTGCAAGGAAGGCTGCCGAAGAACGGAAATCGGGCTCAGTGTTCCGAAAGGACGCGGGAGACCGTGCGCGCGGTGAAGTCGACGAGCGGGATGACGCGGCCGTAGTCCATCCGTGTCGGGCCGATCACCCCGATCGCACCGAGGGTTTCGCCGCCGACGCCGTACGGCGAGGTGACGAGCGCGACGCCCGCCTGCTCGCCGAGGTCGCTCTCCGCACCGATGAAGATCTGGAGCGAGCGCGCGTGCGCCGCCTGGTCGAGGATCTCGAGCAGGCGGCTCTTCTCCTCGATGGCGGAGAAGAGCGACCGGAGCTTGCCGAGGTCGAGATCACCTCCCTCGAGCAGGCTCGACTGCCCCGACATCACGAGGTCGGGCGGCGCGGCCGCGCCGACGACGGCCTCGACCAGCCCGAGCGCGCGTTGCAGAAGTCGATCGGCCTGCTCGCGCTTCTGCGAAAGCTCCTGGGCGAGGCGGTCGCGCACCTCCTCGATCGTGCTCTCTTGGAGCAGGCCCGTGAGCGTGCGCGCGGCGTGCGACAGCTCCGAGGCGGTGACCGCGAAGTCGACCGCGAGGATCTTGTTCAGGATCCGCCCCTCCGGCGTCACGGCGACTGCGAGGATCTGGCTGTCGCCGAGGCGCAGCAGGTCGATGCGGCGCAGCCTCGTGGATTCCGGCCTCGGAAACGCGACGACCCCGGCGTGTCGCGAGAGCGCGTGCAAGAGCCGCGACGCTTCCTGCAGGCAGCCCTCGACCTCGCTGGGGGCGCCGCAGCCGCGTTCGATCAGCTCCCTCTCCCGCGGCGCCGGTTCGCGGACGGCGACGAGCGCGTCGACGTAGTACCGGTAGCCCGCGTCGGTCGGCCGCCGCCCGGCCGAAGTGTGGGGCTTTTCGAGCAGCCCCTGCGCCTCGAGTTCGGCCATGACGTTCCGGACCGTGGCTGGCGAGACGTCGCACCGCGGCGCCACCGACGACGATCCGACCGGCTCCCCGGTCCGGATGAAGTCCTCGACGATGGAGCGGAGGATCTGGGATTCGCGCTCGCCGAGGCGCGAGTCGGCGGCTGCGCCCGAAGGCGCCGGCTGGGGCGAATTGGGTCCCGTCGAAACCATCGGCACGCTCGCCGGACCGCGTTCGGCCCGGATGCGACATACTAATCCCGTCCGGGCGGCTGGCAAAAGGGCAGGCCCGGCCGTTTGCGCTCCGAGCGGGAATCCTCTATAGGGGGGGGCCAACGATCGGGCGGGACCATCGCCCGAGACCTGGAGGCCCCGATGCTCCGTTACCGCCAAGACCTTCGCACGATGGGCTACCTCGCGTTCGCGACCGCCCTCTTCTTCTGGCAGTGGCGCGAGCCTGGCCTCGCGAACTGGTGGCTCTACCCGGTCACCCTGTTCATGAGCCTTTCGTCGGCGATCATCGCCCACAACCACAACCACCTGCCGACGTGGAAGAACCGCTGGCTGAACCTCCTCACGAACTACTGGATCGGCATGCTCTACGGCCACCCCGCCATCGGCTGGGTGCCGACCCACAACCAGAACCACCACAAGTACAACAACACCGAAGGCGACCTCTCGCTGAGCCCGAAGTTCTTCAAGGGCGACCACCTGCTGTCCGTGCTGGTCTACCCGACCCTCACCTCGCTCGAGCAGACCCCCGCGATCCGTTCCTACGTCTGGGGGCTGCGGAAGACCAACCGCCGGCTCTTCTGGGAGGCGGTCAGCGAGTACGTGGTCTTCGTCTCCCTGATGGTCCTCGCCTTCTGGATCGATTGGCGCAAGGCGATCGTCCTGCTCCTCATCCCGCAGCAGTTCGCGCTCTTCACGATCCAGGCGTTCAACTACTTCCAGCACATCGGCTGCGATCCGAACTCCGAGTGGAACCACTCGCGCAACATCGTGGGGTTCTGGACCAACGCGCTCCTCTTCAACAACGGCATCCACACCGTGCACCACTACAAGCCTGGCGTGCACTGGTCCGAGCTGCCCAAGCTCCACGCCGAACACGCGCACAAGATCGATCCCGTGCTGCTCGTTCCGCGCATGCTCCCCTGGATCTTCAAGAGCTACATCCTCTCGATCGTCTGGCCGGCCGCGAAGGACCCCGGCGTCCTGGTCCGGGCGAGCGAGTAGTTGAGGAGCACCGCCGCTCCACCTGCGGCGTCGATGCTCCAGCCGGGCGGGCTGGCGCCCGGTTCCAACCCCCTGTAAGCTCGGGTGCAAGGTGTGCGGCACGGTGCCTGCACCACCCATCGACCCTTGCCCCGGCCCACCTCCATCGAACTGTTCGAGACCGCCGCCGCCCTGGCGGTGGCGCTCTCCGCCTGCTGCCCGCAGAAGCTCGTCCGCGTCTCGGATGCCGACGGCGGTTCGACCGGCTTCGTCATCGAGGATCCCCCCGATTCTGGCGGATTCGAGCTGCCGGATTCGGGCGAGCCACGGGACGCCGGCCTGCGGGATGCGGGCGAACCGCGGGACGCCGGGCACGACGCGGGTGAGCCCGACGCGGGGGAGAAAGACGCCGGAGGTGGCACGAGCGGAGGCACCAGTTCGGGCGGCGTTCCCCCTGGGGGCACCTCGAGCGGCGGCGGCGGCAGTACCTCGGGAGGCACGACCTCCGGCGGTGTCCCTCCCGGCGGGACGAGCGGCGGCGGCGGGGGCGGCGTCGACGCCGGGCCGCAGTGCGCGGTCGATCCGAGCCTCGCCTCTCCGATCGATTGGACGATGACCGCGGACTACAACATATCGACGTCGTGCGGGGTGCCCGGCCTCGTTTCGGCGTTCGCGGACATCAATAGCGCCCTGCCCACGCTCATCGCCTTCGGCGTGCCGGTGCCGGCCTGGGCGACGACGCTCTTCGGCAACCTCGCGAACCTCCAGCAACTCTTCCAGGACATCAACGTCGTCTCCGACCTGAACATGATCGCCGGCTCGGATGCCTACAGCTACACCGCCCAGGAGACCTGGCAGCAGGTCAACGTCTACCAGAACGGGACCCTCGTGCCGTTCAACGGCGGCAACGTCAGCTTCAACTCGCCGGGGCCGTACGCGGTCACGACGTGCAGCGGCACCGCGACCTTCGCCCAGCACGACATTTCCGGCTCGGTCGACCAGATCATCCCGGCCATCCTCGACGGGATCACCAACATCTCGACCTGCACGAGCGGGGGGCCGTGCTACTCGTCCTTCAACCAGGCCGTCACCTCGTCAATCGATTGCTCTCAGTACAGCGGTGGCGCCGCGGCGACCTGTGCGGCGCTCGCCGGTGGCCTGCTCGGGGAGCTGCAGGGCGCTCTCGGGGGCATCTCGTTCGGGCAGAACGTCTGCAACGCCGGCGGGACCTGCACGATCAAGGACGGCAACGATCTCGTGAACGGCACCTGGGACAGCAGCCTGGGCACCTTCTCGGCCGTACGCTAGCCCCCGCGCAAAGCTCGCGCGCCATGACAGAGCCGTGACAGTGGTCCGTTAGAGATGGGTCCAGCCCCTTCTCCCGGAGCACGAATGACCACCGACGTCGCCAACTACGATCCGAAGCTCGACCGCCCGGACTTCGTCCGCATCCTGCCGTTCGTCGGCTTCCACGTGCTCGCGGTCGTGCTCGCGGTGCTCTACCCGCCGAGCCTAGGTGACATCCTTCTCTGCATCGGGATGTACTACCTGCGGATGTTCGGAATCGCCGGCGCCTTCCACCGCTACTTCTCGCACCGCACCTACCAGACCTCGCGCGTCTTCCAGTTCGTCCTCGCGTTCCTCGGCGGGACCGCCCTACAGAAAGGGGCGCTCTGGTGGGCCGCGAACCACCGCCACCACCACCGCTGGTCGGACACCCCGCAGGACGTCCACTCGCCGGTCCAGCGCGGCTTCTTCTGGGCGCACGTCGGCTGGGTCCTCTGCCGCCGCTTCGACTCGACCGACTACGAGGCGATTCCCGACCTGGCGAAGTTCCCCGAGCTGCGCTTCCTGAACCGCTTCCACCTGCTGCCGGGTGTCGCCTTCGGCGCGACCGTCTTCCTGATCGGCGGCTGGCACGCATTCGTCTGGGGCTTCGTCGTCAGCACCGTGGTCCTCTGGCATGGGACGTTCTTCATCAACTCCCTGGCCCACGTCTTCGGCCGCCGCCGCTTCCCGACGACGGACACGAGCCGCAACTCGCTCTCCCTCGCCCTGCTGACACTCGGGGAGGGCTGGCACAACAACCATCACTACTACCCGGGCTCGATGAGCCAGGGCTTCTACTGGTGGCAGGTGGACGTCGCCTCCTACGTCATCCGGGCGATGTCCTGGCTCGGCCTGGTGTGGGACGTCCGCAAGGCGCCGCAGCGCGTCCTGGACCTCGGTCGCGGTCGCGGACGGTCAGCCGGAGTCGCCGAGCCGATCGCGCCGCCGCTCGCCGCCCCCGAGCCCCTCTAGAGAAACAGGTCGCCGGCAACCTCGGCTCCCGGCTGGACGGCGTACGGTTCGAAGTCGGTCACGCCCTCGGCACGCAGGACCGGTTCGTCGACGAAGAAGTTGCCGGTGCAGCTCCGGCTCGGGCGCGTCAGGATCGCGTGCGCGGCGTCCGCCACGATCTCCGGCTTGCGGGAGATCGCGATCGCTGCCTCGCCGCCCAGGAGATTCTGGACGGCGGCGGTGGCGATCATGGTCTTGGGCCAGAGCGCGTTGACGGCGATCCCGCGGTCGCGCAATTCGTCGGCCATGCCGAGCACGCAGAGGCTCATGCCCATTTTCGCCATCGTGTAGGCCAGGTGGGGGGCGTACCACTTCGGATCGAGGCTCGGCGGCGGCGAGAGGTTGAGGATGTGCGGGTTCTGGGCGCGTGCAAGGTGGGGAATGCAGGCCTGCGAGCAGGCGAAAGTGCCGCGGGTGTTCACCTGATGCATGAGGTCGAAGCGCTTCATCGGCGTCTCGACCGTACCGGCGAGGAAGATGGCGCTGGCATTGTTGACGAGGATGTCGAGGCCGCCAAAGGTGGCGACGGTCTTCTCGACGGCTTCGGCGATCTGAGCCTCGTCGCGGATGTCGACGCGGAGCGCGAGCGCCTTGCCGCCCGCCGCCTCGATCTCCTCGGCGGCGTCCTGGATGGTCCCGGGCAGCTTGGGGTGCGGGACGACGGTCTTGGCGGCGATGGCGATGTTGGCACCGTCGCGGGCGGCCCGGAGCGCGATGGCCTTGCCGATGCCCCGGCTGGCCCCGGTGATGAAGAGCGTCTTTCCGGCGAGCGTCGCCATGTCCACCTCCTGAGGAGGAGCGATGGTAGGTGACGGAGGCCCGTCCGGCAAGCCGCATCCGCCTCTTCCGCGGCGGCCTGCGCCGCGCTACAAGGGCGATGTGGCGGGCGAGCGCATCCAGTCCTACGGGGCCTTCTGGCCCTTCTACCTCGGCGAGCACAGCCGGCCGTGGACGCGCCGCCTGCACTTCGCCGGAACGACCATCGCCATTGGATGCCTGATCGCCTGGGCGGTCACCGGACGCGGTGCTTTCGGCCTGTCCGCCCTCGGCGCCGGCTACGGTTTCGCCTGGATCTCGCACTTCTTCGTCGAGAAGAACCGCCCGGCGACGTTCCGCTACCCGCTCTGGTCGCTGCTCTCCGACTTCAGGATGTGGGGCCTCGCCTGCGCCGGCCGCCTCGACGGAGAACTGGCGCGCCACCTACCCGCCGCGCGCTAGCGCGGGCGCACGCTACTTCTCCGCGGGGATCACGTACCACTGTCCCTTGGCTCCCTGCTCGCGCCGCAGGAGTCCCTCCTTCTCGAGCGCTTCGAGCAGCCTCGAGAAGCTCGAGAAGCCATGATCGCGCTCGTCGAAGTCGGGCTGCTTGCGGACGATGGCCTCCTTGATGGCCGAGGGGTTCACTGGGCCGGTCGCCTTGGCGAGGATTGCCGCCGCCGCCTCGCGGGCGATCTCGGGTACGACCTTCGGGACGGCCGGCCTCCGGCCGCCTCTCGCGGCGCGGGCTTCGGCGCGCAGGTAGATGAACTCGTCGCAGGCCTTGACGAGGAGCGGGCTCGTCGCCTCCTTCACGCCAAGTCCGATGACGATGCGGTCGTTCTCGCGCAGCTTGTAGGCGAGGGGACAGAAGTCCGAATCGCCGGAGGCGATGGCGAAGGTGTCGATGTGCTCGCGCTGGTAGGCCAGCTCCAGTGCGTCGATGACGAGCCGGATGTCGGCGCTGTTCTTGCCGGCGCGCGTCGACGGCGGGACCTCCATCAGCTCGATGCCCTGGTCGTGGAGGCCCTGCTTGGCCGCGGCGAAGCGGCTCCAGTCGCAGTAGGCGCGCCGGTAGACGACCTTGCCGGTCTCGAGCAGTAGGTCGAGCAGCGGCTGGACCTCGAACTTCTCGGCCGTGAAGCCGGTGCGCGTGACGAGGTTCTCGAAGTCGATGAACAGCGCAATCCGGTGGCCGGTCTCTTTGGGCATCCGACGATGCTACCACCGTCCCGGGCCCTCGATAAGGGCGCATTTGCCTCGTGTCGAATTTGCCTCGTCACCGCACGAGGGGCCGGACGCACGTCACCAGCTCTGCTGCCACGCGAGGTCCAGCGCGCCGGCGCCCGCGTCGCCGAAGCTGCTGTCGATCGAGAGCCGCGGGGTGAGGTGGTACTGCGCGTGAACCTCGCTCTGGTTCTGCCGGGGGTCGACCACTCCGAAGTTCTCGACCGCCGAGAGGTAGAGCGGCCCGACGTGCTTGCCCAGTTCGGCGTGGCGCGGGTCGAGCGTGACGACGTCGAGCGGGAGGTAGGGAGCGATCGCGGTCTTGATCTGCGAGGAGAGGAAGGCGCCCGCGACCGACGCCGCGAGTCCGGTCCCGCCCGCGGCGGCGGGGCCGGAGATTGCCGTCGTCGGCTCTGCGCCGCGGCCACCCGGCGTGCCCGTCGCGACCAGCGTCGCGAGCTCCTCCTCCGGCAGCGGCGGGTCCGACGTCATGTCGATCTGCGGCCGCTTCAGCGGCCCGGACACCGAAATCCTGACCTCCGCCTCGGGCGTCTTCTGCGTGACCAGCGCAGACAGCCGCGGATCGTCCGGGGGGCGTCCGGCTCCTCCCGCAGGCCCGTACTCGAAGGCCGCGTGCTCGATCTTGAACCGCCGGCCGAACAGCTCGATCGAGCCCGTGCCGACCTCCAGGCGGCCGTGCAGCACCACGCCTCGGGCGAGGTCGGCTTGGATGTCCGCCTTCGCCGTCGCGTCGAGGTCCGCGCCGGAGACCACGACCGGTCCCGGCGCGACGAGGTGGACCGACAGCGGCCAGGGTGGACCCGGCGGCGGACGTCTGCGGCCGACGACGGTGACGGCTGGATCCAGATCCAGCGGCTCGAGCGGGCGTGTGGCCGTGTCGGGGAGCTTCAGTCGGACGTCCGCGAGCCTCAGCTCGCCGCGTGCGCCTCCGCCGCCGATCCGCCCGTCGAGGCTGGCCTGCGCGTCGAGGAAGCCGCGCAGCTCGTCGCCGCTCCAGAGCGCGAAGTCGTGCGCCGTCAGCCGCCCCGAAACGGAAACGTCGCCGTCCGCCGCGGCGAGCGCGAACGTGCCCGCGAGCGTGCCCGGCCCGGACGATAGCCTCAGCGACTCGACGCGGGCCCGGCGGCCCTCGAACTGGACCGTGGCCTCGATCTCCCGCCAGTCGCCGAGGCCCGAGAGCACCAACTCCCCGCCGTGAAGGGCCAGCAGGCCCGTCCCCTCGAGCAGGCCATCCGCGTCGCGCAGCGCCACGTCGGCGTCGATGCGGCCGGCGGTGCGGAGAACGGGCCCGCCCAGCGCCGACAGAAAGCCGAGGTCGAAATCCGACGCGCGAAGCCGTCCACCGAGCGGGTGCGTCCGATCCAGTGCCGGAAGTCCGCCCGCGCCGGAGGCGGCGCGCAAACCCAGGTCGACCTCGCCTCCGAGCGTGCCGCCGTCCGATTGACGGACGACGGCGTTCGCGGTCGCCCGCCGGCCGTCCCAGTCGAAACGCGCGGCCACCCGCCCGATCGTCCGGGCGTGCAGGCGGAGGTGATCGATCGACGCGGTGCCGTGGACGCGCGGAGCGGCGAGCGTTCCCCCGAGCGCGAGCTCCGCATCGAGCCGTCCGGCGGCCGGCAGCGGGTTGCTGCCGAGCCGGCGCGAGATCGAATCGAACGTCACGTCCCGGATCGACACGGCGCCAGAGACTGCCGCCGCGTCGCGGCGGGAGCGGTCGGCGAGCGCTTCGACCGGGAGGGCGAGCGAGAGGCGGGCCGCAGCGAAGCGCCCGAGCCGCTCGAGCTGCCACGCCAGATTGGCGGTGGTCCGTTCCTGGCTCGCGGCGGCTTCGACGGCCAGATCGCCGAGCGGGTGGTCGTCCCAGACGGCGCGTGACCAATCGACTCGGGCATTGCCGCGCGGGTGCCCGGGCGACCCGGTGAGGTGGACCGCGGCCGAGACCACGCCCGCGAGCGACGGGCCGGTGGGCCAGGCCCGGGAGAGGTCCGCTGCCCGCAGCGACGTCACGGCGACGTCGAGCCTTCCGTCGGCGGCCGCGAGGCGCTTCTCCAGCGTGGCCGGCGCGCTCTGGAGGGCCCTCCGCGTCCCGAGCGCCACCGTGCCCTCCACGGTCGCGACGGCCTCGCGGCGTTGTTCGAGCCGGACGCTGGCGTCGAGGCGATCGGGAAGTGCCGTGACGAGGGCGCGCGTGTCGTAGTGGGGCCCGAGCCGCGGGCCCAGGCCAGCGGCCCGCAGGACGAGGC
>DAIDIT010000217.1 GCA_027451705.1 Pseudomonadota bacterium | reverse complement strand
CGTCGAGTCCGGCGGGCTGCGCGACCTTCCCGACTCCGGCCGCGGGCGCGCCGACGGCCGGGACCGTCCCGGCGAAGATGTACGGCCAGCCGACGGCGCCGGGAACCTACATGTTCGGCGTCATCGCGGACATGTTCAGCCAGGTCGACGAGACCCGCAACGCCAACCGGCTCGCGGCCTCGAATACGACCTACGTCAGCCCACCCGAGCCCGAGTTCGTCGTCGGCCCCGGAGACCTGACGGCGCCGACGGCGGCGGCGGCCGGCGACCGGATCTTCGTCGACCGGCAGATCCACAACGCGGGCATCGCCTCGGGCAGCACGCCCTACGGCTACTTCCTCTCGTCCGTCGGGCAGGTCAACGCGGGCGGGATCCCGGTCGCCGTCGTGCAGGGAACGGGTACGACCTTCCGGCCGGTGACGGCCGTGCTCCAGCCGCCGGGTCAGGGCGTGGACGTCGATCGCGGGTCGGATCTCCTCGAACTGCCCTCGGCCTTGCCGGCCGGAAACTACACCCTCGCGCTCGTCGTCGACCCGGACCGGGTGACACAGGTGCTGGGCCGGGCGAACGACGCAGTGGCGGCGCCGCAGCCGCTCGCGGTCGTGGCCGACGGGCTCCAGGTCGTCTCCGGGAACCTCCCCACCGCTCTGGTCGGCGCGCCTTACAGCTACCAGCTCGAGGCGTCGGGCGCGCTCGGCCCGGCGGATTGGTCGCTGACCTCGGGGGCGCTGCCCACGGGCCTGACGCTCGATCCCTCGGGGGCGATCTCCGGGACGCCGACGGCGCTCGGCGTATCCACCTTCGGCGTCACGGTCACTGCGGGAGGGCAGGCGCAGGGCGCGCTCCTCGCGATCACCGTCGCGCAGGCGACCGGGCCCTTGCAGATCTCGACCAGTGGACCGGACCTTCCGCCTGCAACGGTGGGCGAAGCGTACACGGTGCAACTCGCCGCGGTCGGGGGAGTTCCGCCCTACGCCTGGACCGGGACGCCACCGGGCAGAGGCGACCTAACCCTCGAGGGAAGCGGGCTGATCGCTGGCACGCCGTCTGCGCCCACCGCGGGCGTCGCGTCGTTCCAGGTGACGGTCTCCGACCAGGCGGGCAACACCGCTCGCGCGACGCTCCGCATGGAGATCGTCTCCCCCGGGGCGCTCGCGATCGCGACGGTGTCGCTGCCGCCGCAGACCGTCGGCCAGGGATTCTCCGCGACGATTGCCGCGACGGACGGGAGTGACGCGAACCCCCAGCTCACCTGGACCCTGCCGGCCGGCCAGCCGCTGCCTCCAGGCGTGACCTTCGCGCAACAGGGGTCCCCGGCGGTGGCGCTGCTCTCCGGGACGCCGACGCTCGCCGGGAGCTGGGCGTTCCGGATCGTGGTGGCGGACGAACAAGCGCACGTCGCGTCGCGCCAGTTCGTGCTCGTCGTGCAGCCGCAGCTCCTGTCGATGCCGGCGCAGGCGCTGCCCGGTGCGACCGCCGGTCAGCCGTACCACGCCACGATCCAGACGACGGGGAGCGGGAGCGTCACGTTCTCGCTCTACTCGGGAGACCTGCCGCCCGGCCTCGCGGTCGGTGCCGACGGATCCATTTCGGGAACCGTCGACGCGGCGGCCGACGCGCAGAGCTACGCGTTCGCGGTCCTCGCGGTGCAGAACCAGGGGCCGCAGGCGATCGTGCCGCTCTCGATCGACGTGCAGGCGGCGCCGGCGGCCAAAGGCGGCTGCGCGACCGGGGCGGGAGAGGCCGGTTGGGGAATCCTGCTGATCGCGCTCTTCGGCCTTTCGCGCCGGCGGAGGGGCATGCCGGTTCGGCCCGCGGCGTGGGCGCTCGTGCCGATCGTCCTCCTGGCCGCGGCACCGAGCCAGGCCTCGACCTGGAGCTACGCCTCCGCGCAGGGGACCGCTGCCTGGGCGGACATCACGCAGGTCGGGGCCACGGTCCAGCTGACGAGCCAGGCGGCGCAGGCGACCGGCTACACGGTGACGTTGCCTTTCGCCTTCACCTTCGACGGGACGCCCTATTCGACCCTCACCGTCTGGTCCAACGGTGCCTTGTCGTTCGACGCGAATAGCACGCCGGTCGCGTCCGACGCCTGTGGCGGCTTCCCCTACAGTGGGGGCGGATGCCCGCCACCGACGACGATCGTCGCGCCCTGGTGGGGCGATTTGACCGCTTGCTACGGCGCGTCGGTCGACTGGCTCGTCAGCGGCCCGCCGGGGGCGCGGGTCGCGACGGTGCAGTGGACCGATCTGAACCCGGACGACGGGTGCCTCGGGACGGCCTCGGGCCAGAGCCTCTTCAGTTTCCAGGCGCAGCTCCACGAGGGCTCCGGTGTCGTCGAGTTCGTCTACGGTCCTTCGACCACGGGGACGGCGAGCTGCGGGGGCTCGACGTGCAGCTTCGCGTCTGGCATCGAGGACGGGCCTGGAGGGACGGCCGGTCAGACATGCGGGGCGGCTTGCACGGCCGCACAGTTCCCCATGTCCGGGACCGAGGTCGTTTTCTCCAGGAAGCCCGACGCACAGATCGTCGCGGTCGGCGTCCCGACGTCGGCGTCGCAGGGAGGGCCGGTTGCGATCACCCTCACCGTCGAAAACGTCGGGGCGGTCGCGGCGACGGGCGCGACGATGAATCTCTACTATTCCACGGACGGAAGCAGCCCGGTCGGCGCGGCCCTGGCGACGGCGGGACCCTTGGACCTGACTCCGCTCGCTCCGACGACCGTCCAGACGACAGCAACCCTGCCCACGTCGGCCATCGTGGGATCGGGCTACGTCATCGCCACCCTTTCCGACCCCGGCGACCCGGACCCGGCCGGGAAGCAGGTGGCCTCGCCGGCCTTCGACGTCTTCTCCGCGGCACCCGACCTCGTCGCCACCGCGGTGACCGCCCCGTCGTCGTCGAGCCCCGGCGCGACGATTGCCGTCGACGTCGTCGTCAACAACGTGGGAACGGCTCCGGCGGTGAACGTCCCTTACGGCTACTACCTGTCCGCGGCCGCGACCGTCGGCCCGGGGGACCTCGAGATCGGGAGCTTTACGCTGGCGTCGCTCGCCCCGGGCGCGACCTTCGAGCGGACCGACCAGGTCACGATACCGGCGACGGTCCCGCCCGGAAGCTACACGGTCGGCGTGGTCGTGGACCCGGCGGGCACGGTCGCCCAGGCGTCGCTCGTGGGCGGGGTGGCCGTCGATCCGCAACCCATCGTCCTCGCGACCGGGACGCTCGCGGTCGCGACGGCGAAGCTGCCCGCCGCGGCGGTCGGCGCTCCCTACGAAACTGCGCTCGCGGCGGCGGGCGGCGACGGACGCTACCAGTGGAGCCTGACGGCGGGGAGCCTGCCGCCTGGCCTTTCCCTGGCGGCGGACGGGACGATCGCGGGAACTCCGGCCGCGGCGGCCGACAGTCACGTGACGGTCCAGGTGCAGGACGGAAGCGGCCACCAGGCCACCGCGCCGCTCGAACTGCAATGCGCGGCGCAGCCGCTCCCGCTCTCGGTAGGGACCGGGACTCTGCCAGGCGGATCGTACGGCCTGCCGTATCAGGTCGCGCTGGTGGCGCTCGGGGGAACGCCTCCGTACGCGTGGTCGCTCGCCCCCGGGGCGGGACAGCCGCCGCCGGGCCTCTCGGTCTCGGCGGACGGGGAGATCGCGGGCACGCCGGCCGCCGACGGCACGTTCGTCTTCCAGGTCCAAGTCCAGGACGCCGCCGGCAAGAGCGCCCAGTCCGCGCCCCTGGAGTTGCCCGTGCTCTCGCCCGGCGGAGTCGCCGTGGCGGGGGCGCAGCTCCCGCCGGCGACGGAGGGGAAGAATTACCAGGGCCAGCTCCTCGCCGCCGGAGGCGTACCGCCGTATGCGTGGAAGCTCCTGGACGCCCAGCACCTGCCGAGCGGCCCGGGCGATCAGGCCGCGGACCTCGGAGCCCAGATGCCGGCGGGGCTGGCGCTCGACCCGAGCGGCGCCCTCTCGGGCACTCCGTCGGTGACCGGAAGCTTCGCTCTGACGGTCCAGGTCGCCGACCAGGGCGGTGGCGCCCCGGTTTCGGACACGGTCCTGCTCGCGGTCCTGCCGGGAGACGCGCTCGTCATCACGAATCCGACCGTGCCCGAGGCGACCGTCGGACAGCCGTACGAAATCGTCTTCGAGACGAACGCCGTCGGCGCACAGCCGACCTTCGCGGTCGTCGACGGGCTCGGCAACGACACCGACCAGGCGCGGCAGACCCTGCCGCCGGGACTGACGCTCGACGCGACGGGCAAGCTGTCGGGGACTCCGGCGAGTTCCGCCGCGGGAGCGGCGGCGAAGACCTACGACTTTCTCGTGAGGGCCGCGGACGGCACCGGGCGGATCGCCGTCGCGGCGGTGGCGCTGACCGTCGAGCCGCGCGTGCCCGGGGGATGCGGCAGCGCCCCCGGAGGGGCCGCTCCGGCGGGCCTTCTCCTCGCGATGGGCTGGCTCTTGGTCGCGAGGAGGCGCACGTGAACCCGTTCAACGAAGAGCACCAGCAGTTCCGCCGCACCGTCCGGCAGTTCGTGGAGAAGGAGATTGCTCCGCACGCCCGGGAATGGGACGAGGAAGGCATCTTCCCGCGCGAGCTGTTTCGGAAGATGGGCGAACTGGGCTTCCTCGGCATCCGGCACGACCCGAAGTACGGGGGTAGCGGCCTCGACTACTGGTACGTCGTCGCCTTTGCGGAGGAGCTGACGTACGGCCGCAACGCCGGCGTGAACATGGCCGTCCTAGTCCAGTGTGAGATGGCCACGCCCATCATCGACAAGATCGGGACGGACGAGCAGAAGAAGCTCTTCCTCGCTCCGGCCATCGCCGGCGAGAAGATCGCGGCGTTGGGGATCAGCGAGCCCTCGGTCGGATCCGACGTGGCAGGCCTCAAGACCACCGCCCGACCCGACGGCGACGACTACGTGATCAACGGAAGCAAGCAGTGGATCACGAACGGCACCCGGGCCGACTTCATCACGCTCGCGGTCCGGACCGGAGAGGAAGGCTACGGCGGCATCTCCCTGCTCACGTTCCCGACGGACGTCGCCGGCTTCTCGGTCGCAAAGAAGCTCGACAAGGTCGGCAACCTCTCGTCGGACACCGCGATCCTCTACTTCGAGGACTGTCGGGTCCCGCGCCGGTTCCTGCTCGGCGAGGAGAACGAGGGCTTCTACCACATCATGACGAACTTCCAGGGGGAACGGCTCGTCGCGTCGGTTGGGGCGGCCGAGGGGATGAAGAAGATGGTGCTGGACGCGATCGCGTACGGGAACGAACGCGCGGCGTTCGGGCGGCCGCTCATCAAGTTCCAGGTCTGGCGGCACAAGTTCGCCGAGCACCTCGCCCAGATCGAGGCCGGCCGCCAGCTCGGCTACCACGCCGTCGAGAAGTTCCAGAAGGGCGAGGACTGCACGCTCGAGATCAGCATGGCGAAGCTCTTCTGCGGCGACCTCGCGCAGCGCGTCGCCTACGACTGCATGCAGTTCCACGGCGGCATGGGCTACGTCGTCGAGAGCGACATCGCGCGGGCCTGGAGGGACGTGCGTCTCCTGACAATCGGGGGCGGCACGAGCGAGATCATGAAGGAGATCATCGCGAAGTACTCGGGATTCTGAGGCGTGCCGCCGCGGGCCCTCGTCGCGCTCTCCACCACCTCGAGTGCCGCCTCGGCGCGAAGGCTGGCGCGCGCGCTCGTCGCGGAGCGGCTTTGCGCCTGCGTGACCGTGGTGCCGGGCGCGACGTCGACCTACCGCTGGCGAGGCAAGGTCGAGACGGCGGTCGAGTGGCTGCTCGTGATGAAGCTTTCCAGGTCGCGATTGCCGGCGCTCGCGAGGCGGCTCCCGGACCTACATCCTTACGAGGTGCCCGAGCTCGTCGCCCTCCCAGTGGTCGGCGGGCATCGGCCCTACCTCGCATGGCTGGCGGCAGAGACGACGCCCGTCTCTGGGCCAGTCGGCGCGCGAACGGTTGCGGGTCGGCGACGCCTCAGCGCTTCTTGAAGAGCGCTTCGAGCCTTGCCCGTGGATCCTCGCGCGGCGCGGCGGAGTGACCGCCGGGGCCGGCGGCGAACTGGAAGAACTCGCAGTAGTTGGACCGCTCCTTGTCCTGGACGCGATCGGCCTGGGGCTCGCGGCACTGGTTGCTCGCCGACGGGTCGTAGAATCGGCATTGGACGCAGGCGTGGAGCTCGGCACCGCAGCCGTCGCAGCTGTCGCGGCGGCCAATCGGGCCGTCGAGGGCGACGGGCCGGCCGCAAGCCTGGCAGTGGCGATCCACGTCGCGATCTTAACACGGTCGCCCGCAGCCGTCGTTCCCGTCGGCGGGCCGGATCTTGCCGCCTGTCCGGTGCGAGGGCTAGACTGCGGCCACTTCAAGCCGGAGGTCCCATCCAGGATGCTCGCCCGCTCGGCCGCCTCGCTACTACTCGCCGCTGCGCTCCTGTCGCCTCGCCACGCCCGCGCGGACGTGACGATGAACGAGGAGCAATTCAAGACCTACCACGACTACCTCGACGCCCTGAAGGATCCGCGGGTCGAGAAGATGAAGCCCGCCAAACGGTTGCCGGCGATCGCGCGCAACTTCGGCATCCCGCTGTCGAGGCTCAAGGCGGCGATCAGGGCCGGCGAGGAGGCGGGAGGCGTCGAGGCCATCGCCCAGGCGTGCGTCGAGGCGATCAAGCAGTCGGTCGCGGGCACGCCGCTGGACGGCCGGCTCCGGGACGTCCGGGTGGACACGAGCGACTCACACGTCGTCACCTACGTGTCCTGGAAGGCGGGTCGCCCCGACGCCATCGAGCAGGAGGCCTGCCTTCTCGCCGTGCGGGCGCGCAAGGCGGCGCCGATTTCGGCCGACCTGCGCCTGTGGGCCGTCGACGCGGGAAATCCCGACCACAAGGTCTTCGACGGCATGATCTCGGGCGAGGCCGCGGAGAACATCCGCGAGACGCGCATCCCGGACTTCGCCGACAGCCGCTACATCAAGCTCTTCGAGCACGTCCACCTGGATCGGCCCGGGCAATGACCGGTTGCGCCGCGGGAGCCGCTCTCCGCCGGCCGGCGGCACCACGCCCACACGCATGAAGAACCCCGTTCCATTCGGGAAGTACCTCCTGCTCGACCGCATCAACGTGGGCGGTATGGCCGAGGTCTTCCTCGCGAAGTCGAACGGGCCGGACGGGTCGCAGCGGCTCATCGCCCTCAAGAAGATCATCCCGACGATGGTCGAGGACGAAGAGTTCATCAACATGTTCATCGACGAGGCGCGGATCGCGGTCCAGCTCAACCACGCCAACGTCGTCCAGATCCACGAGTTGGGGAAGCACGAGGAGCACTACTTCATCGCGATGGACTATCTCTCGGGGCGCGACCTGCGGGTCATCCTCGACACCGCGAAGAAGCGGCGGCAGAAATTACCCCTGCGGCTCAGCGTCTACCTCACCCACCAGATTTGCCAGGGCCTCGACTACGCCCACCGGAAAAAGGACTCGCAGGGGCGGGACATGAACATCGTCCACCGCGACGTGTCCCCGCAGAACGTCCTGGTGGCCTACGAGGGCGAGGTCAAGGTCATCGACTTCGGAATCGCGAAGGCGACGAATCGGAGCCAGAAGACCCAGGCCGGAATCCTCAAGGGGAAGTTCGGCTACATGTCACCCGAGCAGGTCCGCGGCCTTCCGATCGATCGCCGCTCGGACATCTTCGCGCTCGGCGTCGTCTTCTACGAACTGCTCACGGGTGAGCGGCTGTTCGTGGGGGAGAGCGACTTCTCGACGCTCGAGAAGGTGCGCAACGCCGAAGTGCTCCCGCCGCGCGATTACAACGACGAGATCCCCGAGGAACTGGAGGGGATCGTCCTCAAGTCGCTCGCTCGAGATCCGGAGGACAGGTACCAGTGGGCCGGCGACATGGCCGAAGACCTCGTTCCGTTTCTGGTCGAGGGGGACACGGTCTTCGGGCAGAAAGAACTCGCCGCCTTCATGCAGCGGATCTTCGCCGCGGAGTACGGCCGCGAACAGGAACGCCTCGCCTCTTTTCTGCCGGCCGAGCAGACGGAGGGCACCGAGGTTCCCGCACGCCCGCCGCCCGTCGTCGAATCGCCTCCCCTGCCGCCGGGAGCCCGGGTCCGAAGCGGGCCCACGTCTCGAGATCTGGAGCCCGAGCGCGCGGACGACGAGGAGGATGGCGACGGGGAGAAGACGCAGCTCTTCAATCCGGCGCTGGCGCTCGGCCTTCTGTCGCCGGATGCGCCCGGGCCGTCGGGTCTGCCGCCGCAGCCGGCGGAGACGTTGCCTGCGCCGGAGGCCCCCGCCGCCGAGGGCAAGACCGTCATTCGACACGAGCCGAGCAATCCGCGCGTGGCGAAGGAGCCGAGCCTGCCCCGTGCGGCCCGCGAAGCCAGCATGCCGCGCGCGGCGCGACCCGCGTCCAATCCGCCGCGCGTTCCGCCGCGGCTCGAGCCCGCTCCGCCGAGGACTCCGCCGCCCACGCCGCAGGAGGCGTTGCGGACGGTCCTCAAGGTCGAGACCGGCGTGCCGCGAGAGATCCCGCAGTCGCTTCTGGACGAGGGCCTGCCCGACGAAGCGGGCGAACTGACGGGATCGCGGCCCCTGATGCCGGTCGCTCCGTCCATGCCGGTAACGCCGGCGCTCGATCCGGCGCCCGCGCCGCGTCGGGGAGCGAGCCGGACCATTCTCGTCGGCATCCTCGTCGGCGCCACCATCGGCACGGTCCTGCTTGCCGCGGTGATCTACCGGAGGAACGCCGCAGCGCGGCTCGGCCAGTTGGCCGTCTCGCCGCACCCCGCCGTCGGCGCGCATGTTCTGATCGACGGCCGCCCGGTCATCGAGAACGGGCGGCACGTCTTCGTCTCGGCGCCGCTCGCCCCCGGGCCTCACGTCATCGACGCGGCCAACGGCTACGGAAAGACCGAGCTGGCCGTGACCGTCGTTTCCGGTGAGATCCGGCCCGTGGAGGTCCAGATGGCCGCGGCGCCGGCCCCGACCGCGGGAACTTCCGCGCCCGTCCCGTCGGGCCATCCCCACCTGGGACTGGACCTTTCCTCCGGCGGTGCGCACGGGATCCAACTGACCATCCTGTCGAGCCCCGCGGGCGCCGAGATCTTCGTGGACGGCGCGAGCGTCGGTCACGGCCGTTACGTCCTGGAGGGCGCCGACCCCGAACATGTCTACCGCCTCGCCGCCGAGGCCCCAGGGCGGAAACGCGCCGAACGGACGGGCCGATTCGCGGAGAGTCAGACGATCACGCTGTCGCTCGAAAAGGTGGCCCGCGCTCACGCCGGATCGGGTGGACACCGCCACGCGCGCGGCGGACCGCCGGGCGACCTGATCATCTCGTCCCGTCCGGTCGCCAGGGTCTTCGTGGACGGTCGCGACACCCAACGCTACACGCCGGTGCCGCCAAACGACGCGCTTCACCTGCCGAGCGGGGACCACGCGATTCACCTGGAGTCCGACGACGGGCGGAAGGCGGATCGCGAGGTCAGCATTCACCCCAACGGCGTGACCCGACTCACTGGCGTGATCCTGAACTAGCCCCCGCGGCTCGCGGTCCCGGGTTGTCGGACGAGCAGGTCGTCGGGACGCGCGGATTCGATGGTTTCGGGCGCCGCCGGAAGTGCCAGGCAGAACGTGCTGCCGCGTCCCCGCCCGCTCTCCGCCCAGATGCGGCCGTCGTGGGAGTCGACGATTCCCTTCGCGATGGTGAGTCCAAGTCCCACGCCACGACGTCCGCCCGGCTCTCCCTGCCAGAAGCGGTCGAAGAGGTGAGGTATCTGGTCGTCCGGGATGCCGGGGCCGGTGTCGCTGATTCGGTAGCGGATCTCGCCGTCCGCCCGCACTGCGCCGACCTCGATCCGCCCGCCGGGAGGAGTGAACTTGATCGCGTTGCCGAGGACGTTCCCGAGCGCCTGGACGAGGCGCTCTCGGTCGGCCAGCAGGGATCCAAGACCGTCGCGCAGATCGGAGACGAGCGACAGCCCGGCCGACAGGATCTGTGGACGGACCGCATCGATGGCGTCCAGGAGGGGGAGCTCCGCCCGGACGAGGTGACGGTCGACCGCGAGCCGATCGCCCTCGATCCGGGTCACGTCGAGCAGATCGTCGACCAGGCGGGCCATTCGGCCCGCCGAGCGGACGATCGTGTCCAGCCGCGGTGCTCCGACCGCTTCGGGGATCGGAAACGGGCCGCGGCGGAGTCCCTGCGCCGCGAGGAGCATCGTGGTCAGGGGGGTGCGGAGGTCGTGAGCCACGATCCCGACGATCGCCTCGCGTGCCTGTCCGGCCCGCCGGGCTTCCTCGTAGAGTCGGGCGTTGTCGATGGCCAGGGAGATGGTCACCGAGAGCTCCCGGGCCAGCCGCATGTCGGCCTCGCCGAGGCGGCGGTCGGACGAGGAAGCGAGGAACGTCAGGGTTCCGAGGAGCCGGCCCCGCACGCCAAGCGGGACGATGATGCAGGACGTCGGGTCGAAGCGCCGGAGCGCCTCCAGCGTCTCCGGGGGGATGGCGCTCCGCTCCATGTTTTCGAGGACGAGTTTCGGGAGCAGGAGCGCCACGCCCGATCGAAGCACGTCGGCACCCCAGGGCAGGAGCGGGCGGGCTTCGGCGAGCCGCACCAATTCGTCCGAGGAGGACTTCCGGTCGGCGTCCGGTGCGGCGCCCACGACCAGCGGCCGGCTCCCGGACTCCCGTAGGGCGGCGATGCAGACGCATTCGAGGGCACCCGCCGCGAGCCGCGCGGCGATCCGGAGCGCCGCGTGCGAATCCAGGGACGCCGCCAGCGTGCGCGCGGTCTCGGCCAGGAAGCGCTGCTCGCGCTCGGCCCGGCGCCGCTCGGTCACGTCGCGCAGCGCGGCGGTGAAGACCGGCACGCCGTGAATCGAAGTCCGCGAGAGGCTCGCGTCCACGAAAAGCTCGCGGCCGTCCGAGCGCGCGACCGCGATGCCGTCGCGCTGCCCCAGTCGGCGCAGGGCCTCGCCGCTCGCAACGAAGGCTTCGAGCTCGGCGAGTTGCGAGGCGCGTTCGCGGGACGGCAGGAGGCGATCCAGGCGCTGGCCGAGGACACCGGCCGCGGGGATGTCGAACAGCCGCTCGGCACCGTCGTTGAAGAGGACGACACGAAGCAGTTCGTCGAAGGCGACGACGGCATCCGCCGCCACCGTCACGATGCTGGCGAGGATGTCCCGCGAGCGGCGCAATTCATCGGACGCCTGCCGCCGTTCGGTCACGTCGCGGCCGGTCGCGACGAGCGTCGGGGTGCGCCCCGGTGCCGCGTCGACGGCGGCAACCGACCACGCGATGCGGCGGCGCGACCCCGCGCGCGTCCGGGACCACGCCTCGAAGCGGGACGGCGAGCCTCCGGGTGACGGAAGCCACGACTCCCTGCCGACGGCCGCATCGACGCACACCGGGGGCTCCCATGCGCTGTGGCCGATGAGTTCCTCGCAGGGGTGGCCCAGCGCCCGCTCGCAACCGCGGTTCGCGTGGAGGATGTTGCCGCCTCGGTCGAGGACCAGGACAAGTCCGTCGACATGTTCGAGAAGCCCGAATCCGTCTTCGCCCCTGCTCGGCGACGTCACGCGAACCCCCGAGATCACGATCGAGGCCACCCCATACCACGGGTGCGGGCGTCTGGCAATTTCTCCGTTTTGTCGAACTTCTCACGGCTTCGCCGCCGTGTCCGGCCGATACCCGCCGCCGGACGACGGAAGCTCAGGCCTTGGAAACGAGGCGGCCGAGCGCCTCCTCGAGCTGTCCCACGAAGGCGCGGTGGTCCTCCTGGACGACCGCTGCATAGAAAAGGCCGAAGGAGACGGCGCGGCGGAGCCAGAGGCCCTCGCGGTCGCGGAGGCGCGACGCGGGAGGCTCGCAGCGCCCGGATGGCGCGGCGCGGCAGCTTCGCTCGTGGGCTGCGGCCAGAAGTCGGCCGCAGATCTCGAGCACGGCCTCGGCCTCCACCGCGTCCTGGAGGCCGGAGGGCGACAGGTGGCCGTCGTGCGGCCCGATCTCGCGCACCTGGTAGGGCTGCGACCCGACGCGGCAGGCGCCGAGCCAGCGGTTGGGGCGCCCCTGCGCCTCGGCCGTCCGGCGGACGATCCGGTCGGCCTGATCGGCCTGGGTGCGGCCGCGGTGCAGGTCGAGCGCCGCCGGGGTTGCTTCCTTGACCTCGAGTATGACCTCACCTCCCTCGGCACCGCCCTCGGCGGCGAGGAGGACGGCGTAGCGATGGCGGCCGAGGCCGCCGGTGCCGGCGACG
>DAIDIT010000216.1 GCA_027451705.1 Pseudomonadota bacterium | reverse complement strand
AAATCGTGCAGCCACTCGAAGCCCTTGATCGTGAGGAACGCGCAGGCGAGGGCGATGGTGAGCACGAGGAAGAGCAGCGACCGCCCCTTCCGCCCGGATTGGAGGAAGTGCAGGCTCATCACCACCGTGAAGCTGCTCGTCACGAGCACGAACGTGTTGGCCGTTCCGAACGCCACCGAGAGGTGCTGGCTCGCGAGCGCGAACACCGAGCCGTTGAGCGTCCGGTAGACGGTGAGCCCCGCGAAGAGAGCGGCGAACAGGAGCGCCTCGCTGCCCAAGAACACCCACATCCCGAGCCGCGCGGCGTGGGTCTGCTTCTCGAGGTCCTCGAAGTGCTCGGCGAGGCCCTCCCGGGTCGCGACGGCGTCAGCGGCCACTGGGCACCTCGCCCTTCTCGATCAGCGCGTAGGCGTGCGGGGCGTGGGTGAACACGGGAACGCCGTCGAAGTTCTGCGCGCCGGGCGGCGACGGCGTGAACCACTCGAAACCCTCGGACGCCCAGGGGTTCGGCCCGGCCTCCTCGCCCCAGAAGAGCGACCAGAGCAGGTAGGCGAGCACGAGCAGGAAGCCGAGCGCGAGCAGCCACGAGCCGACGGTCGAGATCACGTGGAGGGGGTGGAAGCGGACCGGATAGCTGTAGTAGCGGCGCGGCATCCCCATGTTGCCGAGCAGGAATTGCGGGATGAACGTCACGAGGAAGCCGAGGAAGATCAAAAAGAAGGCGGTGAGGCCGAAGCGCTCGGGGTAGTTGCGGCCGAACATCTTCGGAAACCAGTAGTGGAGACCCGCGAGGAAGCCCATGATCGACGCCCCGACCATGATGAAGTGGAAGTGGGCCACGACGAAGTAGGTGTCGTGCCAGGGAACGTCGAGCAGGACGGTCGCGAAGGCGACGCCGGTCATGCCGCCGAAGACGAAGAGGAAGAGGAAGCCGAAGACGTAGGCGAGCGGCGTCCTGAACGAGACCGAGCCCTTGTACATGGTGCCCACCCAGTTGAAGACCTTGATGGCCGAGAAGATCGCGACGAGCATGGAGAGGATGCCGAACGTCCCGCTGTCGAACGTCGACTGGCCCGAGACGAACAGGTGGTGGCCCCAGGTGAGGAAGCCGACGAACGCGATCCCCATCGACGAGTACGCGATCGCCTTGTAGCCGAACGGGTTCTTGCGCGAGAAGCAGGCGACGACCTCGCTGACCACCCCCATCGGCGGCAGGATCATGATGTAGACCGCGGGGTGCGAATAGAACCAGAACAGGTGCTCGAAGAGCACGGGGTCGCCGCCGCGCGCCGGATCGAAGATGCCGAAGTGAAAGGCGTGCTCGACGAAGACGAGCAGCAGGACCATCCCGAGCACCGGCGTCGCGAGCACCTGGATGACGCTCGTGCCGTAGAGCCCCCAGACGAAGAGCGGCAGCCGCATCCAGGTCATCCCCGGAGACCTCAGGGTGTGGATCGTCACGATGAAGTTCACGCCGGTCAGGATCGTGGAGAAGCCGATGATGAAGACCCCGAGCAGCACGGGCACCACGTCGGACGGCGTGGTCGTGCTGTAGGGGGTGTAGAAGGTCCAGCCCGTGTCGGCGCCTCCGTGGATCATCCCCCACAGGGCGACGACGGCGCCCGCGACGAAGATGTAGACGGTCGCGAGGTTGAGCCGCGGGAAGGCCACGTCCTGGGCGCCGATCATCAGCGGCAGCATGAAGTTGCCGAAGACCGACGGGATGGACGGGATGAGGAAGAGCCAGACCATCGTGACGCCGTGCAGCGTGAACATGCGGTCGTAGGCTTCGGCGCTGATGAGAAACGGCCCCGGGGAGAGGAGCTTGAACCGCAGGACGAGGGCGAAGACCCCGCCCACGAAGAAGAAGGTCAGGACGAGGACCAGGTACATGACGGCGATCCGCTTGTGGTCGCGGGTGCCGAGCCACGATGCGATCGTGGTCTCGGCCGTCAGGTAGTTGGGCCGGTTGAAGCGGGGCTCAGCGGCGGAAGATGGGGCCATAGGCGGGAGGGGCGGCGGGGTGGCGCTGCAGCTCGCGGCTCTGCAGCGACTTGATCAGCTCGACGAGGGCGGCGGTCTCCGGCGCGTCGAGCTTGCCCTGGAACGTCGGCATCACCGGCTCGAAGCCGGCGACGATGTCGGCCATCGGGTCCATCATCGACTTCGTGAGGTAGGCCTCGTCGACGTAGATCCTCCGGCCGTCGGTCATGACCTCGGTGCGGTGGTAGAGGCCGAGCCAGGTGGGGCCGATGTGGGCGCTCCCGTCGATCGAGTGGCACTTGAAGCAGCCGGCCCTCTCTGCGACGCGGACGCCCTCGCGGGCGAGCGAAGTCCCGGCCTCGGGCGTTCCGACGGGACCGCCCATGTCCTGGCGCGAGGCGAGGCCACGCCGCTGGTCGGCGAGCCAGGCGTCGTAGCGGTCGGGCGGGACGACGTCGACCCAGGCACGCATCATCGAGTGGCCCAGGCCGCAGTACTCGGCGCAGAGGATCTGGTGGCGGCCGAGCTCGACCGCCTCGAACCAGGTCTGGGTGTAGCGGCCGGGCAGCACGTCCTGCTTGACCCGGAAGTCGGGCACGAAGAACGAGTGGATGACGTCCCGCGAGGTCATCAGCAGTCGGACCGGGCGGTTCTCGGGGACCCGGAGGACGTCGATGGCGTTCGGGCCGTCGGGGTAAGAGAACTTCCACATCCACTGCTTGGCCGTGACGTAGACGTCCATCGCGCCGGGCGGCGGCGTGTAGAGCTTCACGTAGCCCCGAAAGCCGAGGACGAACCAGAGCAGGAAGAGCGACAGCGGGCCCCCGATGACCAGGACCTCGAAGGTCTTCGAGGGCTCGACCCGGTACGAGCGCTGGTCCTCGGAGCGGCGGCGCCAGCGGACGAAGAGGTAGAGCGCGACGAGGGCGACGCCCACCGATCCGAACATCGTCGTGCCGATGATGAAGTAATGGAGATGGTCGACCGCCTTGGCGATCGACGACGCCTGGGGAGGCAGGAAGAGAAGCCGGTGGACGAAGGTCTCGCCCGTCATGCCGCGCCCTTCTTGCGTTCACGGTGGACGAGCACGCCCACGAGCAGGGCGAGTCCGGCGAAGACGGCGGCGCCGCCGGCGCGGAGGGCCCCGAAGACGTAGACGCCGTACCGCCGGCTCGCGGGGTCGTAGTGGAAGCAGGTGAGCAGGATCCGGTCGACCGAGGCCGAGAACCTGCCGGCGCCGGCCTCGGAGAACGCGAGGCGGAGAGTCGAGGACGGGAAGTCGATGCCGTACAGGTAGCGGCTAATCCTCCCGCCCGGCGTCAGCACGAACAGGAGTGCGCCGTGGGCGTAGGTATGGGTCTCGGCGTCGTAGGTGTAGCGAAAGCCGAGGTCGCTCGTGAGCGCCGTTATCGCGGGTGTGGCGCCCGTCAGGAAGGGCCAGGCGGCCGTGTCGCCGGGGTCACCCATCGCCTGGAGGTAGTGCCCCTGCTTCTCGGCGGCGAGGGCGTGCGGCTCGGTCGGGTCGACGCTGACGGTGATGGCCTCGTAATCGCGGCCCGGGCGCCAGGAGAGATCGCGCAGGCTGCGGGCGAGGTGGCGCAGGAGCAGGCTGCAGAGCATCGAACAGCGGTCGTAGACGAGCGCAAGCACGACGGGCCGGCCGGTCCGGAAGTAGTCCCCGAGGCGGACGGCGCGTCCCGACGGAGCGATGAACGGGAGGTCGAGGGGGATCGCCTGCCCGAGCCGCTCGTCGATCGAGACCTCGGCGACGGCGGGCGGCGGCGGGGCATCGGCCCGGGCCGCGATCGGCCCGAGCGCGAAGGCGAGCAGGGCGGCGCGCCGGATCACGGCCGCGCACCTCCGGCGACGAGCTGCATCGCCCGCTCGATCGGAATGCGCGCGACGCCGGCGTCCCGGTCCACCCAGCCGTAGCCCTCGAGCAGGTCTCGGGCCCGCGCCTGGATTTCGCCGTTGCTCGGGTCGTGGCCGAAGATCCGCTGGTCGACGATGCCGATCTGCGCGCGCCCGACGGCCGCCGGTTCGGTCCGCGGGGCGTGCGGCACGAGCTGGTGGCTCCGTCCCGACTGAAGCAGCCCGACCGCGAGGACCGCGGCGCCCGAAACCAGCAGGGCCGCGACGCCGGTCACGGCGAGCGCCCGCACGTTCGGGCGATCGGGCTCCTGCCGCATGTGGGGATGATCGGTCACGAGCGCTCGTAGGCGAGGGATTCGTCGAGGTAGGGATCGCCGGCCGGAACGAAGCTGTGGCCGTCGAGTCGCCACGCGGCGTAGGCGAGGACGAGCCCGCCGATCCCGACGGCCGCCAGCAGGTCCGTCCAGCGCGGCGCCGGCCCCGCCCGATAGGTCGCCGGCATCACGATCCAGTAGACGTCGAGGTAGTGGACGAGGAGGAGCCAGATCCCGGTCGCGGCGAGCGGGCCCCGCCGGCGCTTGAAGTCGCGGGAGAGCAACACGAAGAACGGGAAGGCGAAGTGGAGGACGACGAGGGCGATCGCGACTCCGCCCCAGCCGCCGCCGGTCCGGGTCACGTACCAGCGCACCTCGACCGGCTTGTCGGCGATCCAGATGAGCAGGTACTGGGTGAAGGCGATGTAGGCCCAGAAGCAGAGCGTTGCGAAGAGGAGCTTGCCGAGGTTGTGCCAGTGCGAGGGGCGCAGCGGGTCGCCGAGCAGGCCGCGGCGGTCGGCGAGCGCGAGGAGGAGGACGAAGAGGGCGAGGCCGCCCATCATCGCGCCGGACAGGAAGTAGAAGCCGAAGGTCGTCGAGATCCAGTCCGGCTCGAGCGACATCATCCAGTCGAAGGCGGCGAAGGTGCCGGTGATGGCGAGGGCGACGAGGCCGAAGCCGCTGAGTCGGCGCTGCCACGCGGTCGGAGCCGGCCCGCCGCGATCGTCCTGGAGAACCGACCATCGCAGCAGAAGGTGGCCGAGCAGCGTCCAGAGGGCGAAGTACGCGACGGCGCGGGAGAGGAAAAACGGGACGCGCAGGTACGCGTTCCGGAAGGCGAGCAGCGAGGCCTCCTCGCCCGAAGGCGCGGCGGCCGTCGCCCAGGGGAAGATGTGGCGCAGGCCGAGCGCGATCGGGACGAAGAGCACGGCCAGCGGCGGGACGGTGGCCGCGAGTCCTTCGAGCAGCCGCCGAGACACGACGATCCAGCGCGCCTTGCCGGCGTGGAAGGTCATCAGCCAGCCGAGGCAGCCGAGGCAGACGCCGAGCCAGAAGGCGTAGGCGGCGAGCCAGGAGTCGAGCGCGGCGCGCGGCGCGGCCGCCGCGTCGATCAGGGTCGCGGCGCAGCAGGCGGCGCCGACGGAGCCCGCGATCAGCGCGGTGCGACCGAGCGAGACCCGGGCGGCCATTCAGGGCTGCCCTCCCGAAAGCCTCCGGCGGTCCTCGGCCGACAGGAGCGCGAGGGGGGCCCGCTGGCTCAGCTCCAGCGCGCGGACGTACGCCACGATGGCCCAGCGGTCTCGCCACGGGACGAGCGCGCCGTGGGGCGGCATCAGGCCGTACCCTTCGCCGATGACCTCGAAGATCCGGCCGTCGGGCAGCGCCCGCACCCGGTCGGACAGCAGCGACGGCGGCGGGCGGAGCGACATCTTGGAAGCCACGACGCTCAGGCCGTCTCCGAGCGGGCCGTGGCAGGCCGCGCAGACGACGTCGAAGTGCTCTCGGCCACGCGCGAGGAGCGCGGCGTCCACCGGAATCGGGATCGAGCCGTCGAACGCGCCGACGAAGCCGCCATCCGGTCCGGCGCCGTAGCCCCGGAGCAATTCGGTCGGGCCGAGCGGCGCCTCCTGCGCGACGGTGCCGGGCGGCGGTCGACGCATCGCGAGACCGTCCGGGTAGAACGTGCTCGGGGCGTACGGCAAGAGCTTGGGTTGGATCTTCATCGGATCGATCCAGAGGCTGTTGCAGCCCGCGGCGGAGAGCATGCACAGCGCGAGCGGACCGAGCCTCACGGGTTCTCCTCCGGCACGATCTCCACGCGCAACGCTCCGAGGTCCGCGAGCCGGGCTCGGACGTGCTCGGGATCGTCGCCGGGCCCCAGGGAGGCACTCAGCCAGAAGCGGTCGACGCTGGCGCTCCGGAATCCGTCCGCTTCGAAGACGGGGTGGTGCAGGCGCGGGAGCCGCGCGGCGACGAACATCCCGAAGAACGCCGCGGCCGATCCGAAGAGAACGCCGAGCTCGAACACGATCGGGACGAAAGCGGGCGCGCTCTGGAGGGGCCGGCCGCCGACGTTGATCGGGAAGTCGTGGGCGTTGCAGAACCACTGGAGCCAGTAGCCGAAGCCGGCGCCGATCAAGCCCCCACAGAGGACGGCGCCAGGAATCGGCGACGGGCGCAGGCCCAGGGCCTCGTCGCTGCCCTCGATCGGAAAGGGCGAGTGCAGGTCGAGGCCGGTCAGCCCCGAGGCGCGCAGCCGCCGGGCGGCCTCGAGCGAGGTCTCGGGCGCGGCGAACTCGGCGACGATCCAGCGCCTCACCTCGAGACCTCCGTGGACCCGGCCAGGACGCCCAGCTCCGGCGCGCGCGCGACCTCGTGCCGCATCTCGCGGATCTCCGTCAGCGGAACGATCGGCAGCAGTTTGATCGCGAGCAGGAACATCATGAAGAAGAAGCCCAGCGTGCCGACGTAGAGGCTCACGTCGACCCAGGTGGGCGCGAAGGGCCGCCAGGCCGACGGAACGAAGTCGTGGGCGAGCGAGGCGACGATGATGACGTAGCGCTCCAGGTACATGCCGACGTTGATCAGGATGGAGGCGATCCAGACGGCGATCGGGCTGCGGCGGACGCGGCTCGACCAGAAGGCCTGCGGCACGACGACGTTGCAGAAGACCGTCGCCCAGGTCGCGACGGCGTAGTGGCCCCGGACCCGATCGACCGCGAGCTGCATCTCGACTCGGTCTCCGCCGTAGAAGGCGAGGAACGTTTCGACGAGGTAGGCGTACGCGACGACCCACCCCATGACGAGCATCACCTTGCACATGTTGTCGAGGTGCCGGAGGGTGATGACCTCGCCGAGGCGGAGGAAGCGGCGGGCCGGGATGATCAGCGTCGCCACCAGCGCGAAGCCCGAGAAGACGGCTCCCGCGACGAAATACGGAGGGAAGATGGTCGAGTGCCAGCCCGGCACGAGCGAGATGGCGAAGTCCATGCTGACCACGGTGTGGACGGAGACGACGAGCGGCGTCGCGAGCCCCGCGAGCAGCAGGTAGGCGGAGCGGTGGTGGCGCCAGTGGCGCGCCGAGCCCCGCCAGCCGAGCGCGAGGATGCCGTAGGCGATCCGCTGCCACCGCCGTTGCGAGGCGTCGCGCAGCGCCGCGAGGTCGGGGACGAGGCCCAGGTACCAGAACAGCAGCGAGACGGTGAAGTAGGTCGAGACCGCGAACATGTCCCAGACGAGCGCGCTGCGGAACTGCGGCCAGACGCGCATCGTCGCGGGGTAGGGGATCAACCAGTAGGCGAACCACGGGCGGCCGAGGTGGAGCACCGGGAACATGCCGGCGCACATGACCGCGAAGAGGGTCATGGTCTCCGCGAAGCGGTTGATCGACGTTCGCCAGCGCTGGAGGAAGAGCAGCAGGATCGCGGAGATGAGCGTGCCGGCGTGGCCGATCCCGATCCACCAGACGAACTCGGTGATCGCGAAGGCCCAGGCCACCGGGATCTGCACGCCCCAGGTCCCAACGCCCCAGCCGAACGTGTAGACGGCGGCGATCCCGAGCAGGCCGACGCCCGAGGCCGACAGCAGGAACATCGCCCACCAGGCCCGGCGCGGCGGCTGCCAGACGTAGCCGAGGAGCCGGTCGCCGAGCGCGGCGTCGTCGCGATCGGTCGCGAGGACCGGATCGCGCTCCAGCGGATCGGCGAGCCCGGGCACGCGCTAGCCCTCCGCCAGGGCGGGGTTCGGGTTCTTCACGCGCGCGAGGTGCAGCGTCCGCGGCCGCGTGCCCAGCTCCCCGAGCAGGGCGTAGGCGCGCCGGTCGCGGTGGAGGCGCGAGACCTCCGATCCCGCGTCGGCGAGATCGCCGAAGACGATGGCCCGCGTCGGGCACGCCTGCTGGCAGGCGGTCCGGATGTCGCCGTCGCGCAGCGTCCGGCCGGAGACCTGGGCGTCGATGCGCGCCCGCTCGATGCGCTGCACGCAGTAGGTGCACTTCTCCATCACCCCGCGGCTGCGGACGGTGACGTCGGGGTTCTGCAGCATCCGCAGGACCGGGCCCTTCTGGTAGCCCCAGTCGAGGAAGTTGAACCGCCGGACTTTGTAGGGGCAGTTGTTCGAGCAGTACCGGGTGCCGACGCAGCGGTTGTAGATCATCTCGTTGAGCCCTTCGTCGCTGTGGACGGTCGCGTTCACCGGGCAGACGTACTCGCAGGGCGCGTCCTCGCAGTGCACGCACATGAGCGGCATCGTGATCGCCTCGGGCGCGGCGTCCGGCCCCTCGAGGTAGCGGTCGATGCGAAGCCAGTGCATCTCCCGGCCGAGGACCACCTCCGCGTGGCCGACGACGGGGGTGTTGTTCTCCGAGGCGCACGCCATCACGCAGGCGCTGCAGCCGGTGCAGCGGGCGAGGTCGATCGAGAGGCCCCAGCGGTGGCCCGGGTAATCGACCGGCGGGTAGATCGAGAGCGGGACCTCGACCCCGCCGAGCGAGGGGAGCTCCGCGACGGTGACCTGCCGGGCGAGGTCGCGCCCCTCGAGCCGGAAGTGGCCCTGGGTGATCGCGAGCTCCTCGCGGCCTCCCGCCGGCTCGACGCGGACGCCGGGCACGATCCAGTCCTGGCCGCGACCGCGGAGCCGGTAGCCGTCGCCGCCGCGGTGGTCGGCGGGCGCCTCGCTGCCCCCGTAGCCGAGCGCGAGCGCCACGGCGTCCTCGGCCGTCCCGGGCAGCAGGAGCGCGGGGACGGTCACGACCTGCGCGCCGACGACGAGTCGGAGGTGGTCGCCGGTCCCGATGCCGAGGCGCTGCGCGGTCGCCGGGGCGAGCAGCGCCGCGTTGCCCCAGGTCTGCTTGGTCACGGGGTCGGGCAGCTCCTGGAGCCAGCGGTTCGGGGCGAAGCGTCCGTCGAAGACCTTGGCGTCGGGGTAGAGGTCCAGCTCGATCGGCCCGCTCGCGGCCGGGGCGGCGGCGTGGAGCGCGCCGGCGATGGCGTCCCAGCGCGGCTCCGGCCGCACCTCGGGCGTGGCGGTGCCGTCGACCACGCCGCGCTGGAGCGATCGCTGCCAGAAGGCGCCGAAGTCGGGCGCGGGGCGGCTCGCGGACCAGGTCGCCCGGACGATCTCGTGGGCCGGCCGCGGATCGCCGAGGAAGGCGGCGAGCAGGTCGACCTCGCTCACGCCCCCGAAGAGGGGCGCGAGCAGCGGCTGGACGATCGAGGCGGTGCCGTCGGAGCCGCGCGCGTCGCCCCAGGTCTCGAACGGGTGGGCCGCCGGCAGGAACCAGGTCGCGGCCGCCGCGGTCTCGTCGGCCCGCGCGCCGAGATAGACCGAGAACGGGACCTGCAACAGCTTCGCCGCGAAGTCCAGCTCGGGGGGCGCGCCGAAACACGGGTTGTAGGCGGAGACGACGAGGGTGTCGACCGCTCCGGCCGCCATCGCGGCCGCGAGCTCTGCGATGACCGCCCGCCCGGCGAGTGGGTCGTGGAGCAGCGGGGCGCGGAACGTCACCGAGGCGCCGAGGTTGCCGAGCAGCGCGTTCACCGCATGCGCCGCGGCGTGGACGGCCGGGGGCTGTCTCCGGCCCGCGACGACGAGCCCGGCGCCCGGCCGGGAAGCGAGATCGGCGGCGAGCGCCTGCACCCAGCGCGCCTCCTCCGGCCCGACCGAGACGCGGAGCGCCCGCAGCTCGGGCGGCGACGGGAGGCGGTCGGCGAGCGTCTTGACGAGCGCCACCGCGAGGGCCTCGATCCGTCCAGCCCGGATGGGCAGCCGGTGGTCCGCGAGCGTCCCGGTGGCGCTCGGCCGTGCCTCGGCGACGTAGAGCCGGCAGAGCTGCGGGCCGGGGACGCGCCGATCGGCGAGCTCCCGGGCCTCGCGGACGTGATCCTGCGCGAAGTCGTCGTCGAGCACGGCGATCACCTCTGCCCGCGCCGGCGCGATCCGCGCCTCCAGCGGGCGCCCGAAGGCGATCCGCGCGCCCGCGCTCGCCGCGTCGGGGGCCAGGGCCGACCAGCTTCGGAGCCGGCATTCCGGCAGCGCTTCCTGGAGGCGGGCGCGCAGCGCGGCGATCGTCGGTGAGGCCCCGGGCTCGAGCAGGAACCAGAGGCCCGCGCCGCGCCGGGACCGGAGCTCCCGCGCGCGCTTCCCCGTGGCGTCGAGGAACGTCCGCCACGCGCGCGGCTCGCCGCGTTCGAGCGCGTCCCGCGCCCGGGCGGGGTCGTAGAGCTGGAAGAGCGAGGCCTGCTCGAAGATCCGGGTGGCGCCGAGGCTCTCGGGATGGAGCGGGTTGCCCTCGATCTTGACCGGGCGTCCCTCGTAGGACGTCGCGACCACGCCCAGCGCGAAGCCGTCGAGGGAGAGGGCGGTCGCGTAGTGGAGCGGGTTGCCGGGCACGGCGCCTTCGGGCGTTCGCACGTAGGGCACGATCTCCCCGGCGGGCGCGCGAAAGCAGCCCTCGAGCCCCGCGGCGGCGATGCCGCCGAGGAGCTGCAGGAACCCCCGCCGCGAGACGGCGCCCGGGTCTTCGTCCGAGATCAGCGGTGGCATGCGGTGCAACTCGTTCGGGTGTGGACGTGGTACGCGGTCATCAGCGCCTCCCCGAGCCTCCGCGGATCGCCTTCGGGCTTCCATCCCATGGCCGTGATCGCGCTTCGCGGCCGGAGGTTCGGCGCCGGGTCGCGATGGCAGTCGAGGCACCAGCCCATCGTGAGCGGGGCCTTCTGCGCGATCGCCGGCATCTGGTCGACGCGGCCGTGGCAGGTCTCGCAGCCGACCCCCTTGGCGACGTGGATCGCGTGGTCGAAGTAGACGAAGTCCGGGACTCGGGACACCCGTTTCCAGTGGAGCGGCTCCCCGGTGAAGAAGCTCCGGCGGAGCGGGGCGAGCAGCGGGCTCTTGTTCCAGATCTGCGCGTGGCAGCCGAGGCAGACGTCGGTCGCGGGCAGCCCCGCGCTCGGCGACGTCTCGACGGAGAAATGGCAGAAGCGGCAGTCGATGCCGTCGTCGCGGACGTGGTGGCGGTGGTCGAAGTCGATGGGCTGGGCGACCACGTGGTTCTCGTCGGTGTGCAGCGGCGATCGGACGTAGATCATCGGCGCGGCCACGAGGGTGACGACCGAGAGCGCCGCCCCGACGAGCACCAGGCGGAAGACGCTGTTCGACCCGGGCGGAAAGAGTGGTCGCATGGTGGACGCGCACGGGAGCGCCCTGCACGCGGTTTGCGAACGCGGCGACGGCCGCTCGCCCGCTTCGAGGTAAATACTGCGCGGGACGGGCGCAACCCCGGGACACCCACGTGGGCCGCCCCCGGCGGCGACGCGTCGTCTCGAACGGGAGCTACGCGAGGCCGACGGAGAGCGTCGCCGACTCGACGAAGCGGCGCAGCTCTTCGAGGCCGCGGGCGCCCACGAGCCGCTCGACCTCGTTGCCGCCGCGGAAGAGGGCGACGGTCGGGACGCCCTGGATGCGCAGGCGGCCCGCGATCTCCGGCGCGTCGTCGACGTTCAACTTGCCGACGACGATGCGGCCCGCCATTGTGCGGCCCAGCGCCTCGAGCGCGGGCGCCATCGCACGGCACGGCCCGCACCACGGCGCCCAGAAGTCCACGAGCAGGGGCACCGGCGCGTTCGCGACCGCCGCGTCGAATTGCCCGGGCAGGATGGGCGTGGGCTGGCCGCTCGTGTCGAGCGCGGCCTTGCAGCGCCCGCACACCGCCTCGCGGCCGGGGACGAGGAGCGTCATCCGGTTGAAGGCGCCGCAGGAGGCGCAGCGGAAGGCGAGGGCACCGGCCATCGGCGGCAACCTAACGCGCGCCGTGCCGATGTCCAGCGCCGCCACGCGCCGCAAGGCATGCGGGCTCGCGCAACCGTTGCGCGCATCCGTGGCGCCGGACGCCTGGACTTCATGCGCCTTCCGTGGAACGGCATTTGCTAGATGTGTACAGAGCAACATCCCGAACACGGAGTGGAGGCCCATTGTCCGAAACCAGGCGGCTTCTCGGAGTGGTCGTCGTCTTCGCTGCCCTGCCGGGCGCCGGCCTGCTGTTCCTCGGGCTCGGGCTGCGCAGCGCCCCCCTCGCCACCGCGGCGATCTACCACGGGAGCCTCGTCGCGACCGTCGGCGCCGCCTGGATCCTCGACCGGCGCGGGCGAAGGTCCGCGGCCGTCTGGTTCGCCGGGCTCTCGCTGCTGACCATCCCGGTCGTGGCGATGCGCACTTCGCTCGCCGCGGTCTACCCGACGCTGGCCATGGCCCCGCTGATCGCGGCCGCGCTGGTCGTCTTCCACCTGCGCGGGCGGCCGCTCCGGGTCTTCCTCGCGCTGAGCCTCGTCGACGCGCTCGCGATCGTGACCTGGGGCGCCTTCGATCCCGCGCCGCCCGCCCTCGACTCGACCGCGCGGACGCTGCTCGTCGGGACGTTCTTCGCCTCGACCGTCGTCCTCCTCTTCCTGCTCTGGGGAACGGGCATCGCCGGCGAGGCGGCGGAGCGACTCGGCCGGCGCTCCAGCACGAGCTTCTGGTCGCTGGTCGCGCGCCTCCCGGACGCGGTGCTCGGCCTGCGCGGCGGCAGGATCGTCTTCGTCAACCCGGCGTCCGCGGCGCTCTTCGGGCGGACCGTCGGCGAGCTCGTCGAAATGGACGTCCTCGACCTCGTCCACGAGGAAGACCGCGACGCGATCCGCGACCGCGTCGCCGCGGCGGCCTGCGGCGTCGCGAACCCCATCCGCGAGACCCGGATGTTCGGCCCCAAGGGCGCGACGCTCACGCTCGAGACGGTCAGCGTGCCGATGGAGCTACCGGGCGAAGATCCGGTCGTGCTGGTGATGGGCCGGGACGTGACGGAGAGCCGGCTGCTCGAGGCGCAGCTCCGCCAGGCGCAGAAGATGGAGGCCGTCGGCCGGCTCGCCGGCGGGGTCGCCCACGACTTCAACAACCTGCTCTCCGTCATCCTCGGCTACAGCGACGCCGCGCTTTCGCGGCCGGCGCTGGACGACACGCTTCGGGAGGAGCTCGACGAGATCCGCCGCGCCGGGCAGCGCGCGGCCGCCCTGACCCGGCAGCTCCTCGCCTTCAGCCGGCAGAAGCCCATGGCGCCCGAGCGGCTCGATCTCGGCGCCACCGCCTCCGACCTCGAGAAGATGCTCCGGCGGCTCATCGGCGAGGACGTGGAGCTGGAGATCGTACGGCGGGCGCGCGGGCGCGTGCTCGCCGACCCGAACCAGATCGGCCAGGTCCTGATGAACCTCGCGGTCAACGCCCGCGACGCCATGCCCTCCGGCGGCCGGATCTCGATCTCGGTCGACGACGTCGACCTCGGCCCCGACGCCCCCGGCTCCAGCGGCCTGCCGGCCGGCCCCGGCCCCTACGTCCGCATGACCGTTGCCGACACGGGCTCGGGAATGGACGCCGAGGTCCAGGCGCACCTGTTCGAGCCGTTCTTCACGACCAAGGGACCGGGGAAGGGGACCGGTCTCGGGCTGTCGATCGTCTATGGGATCGTGAGGCAGAACCGCGGGGCGATCCGCGTCCGCAGCGCCCCCGGGCTCGGCACCGCCTTCGAGATCGACCTGCCTGCGGTGGCGTCGGAGCCGGAAGAACTGTCGCCCCGAGCCGCGGCGGGCGACCCGCGCGGCAGCGAGACCGTCCTGCTCGCCGAGGACGAGGACGGACTCCGATCGCTCGCCGAGCGCGTGCTGCGAGGTTACGGCTACCGGGTCGTCGCCGCCCGCGACGGCGCAGAGGGGCTCGCGCTGGCGCTCCGGCACGGCCCGGTGGATCTCGTCGTGACCGACGTGGTCATGCCGGGCCTGCGGGGACCGGAG
>DAIDIT010000215.1 GCA_027451705.1 Pseudomonadota bacterium | reverse complement strand
CATCGGGGATGCGCACCGCCATCGTCGCGTCGAGATCTGCCGCAAGGCCCATCGTCGTGCCCTCCTCTCCTTGAGAGCACGATCGCTCATCCCCCTGTCATCATTGGAACTTGCGGCCTTAACTCACCGGCATTGGGGCTAACCCGCATTTCCACGGTCCGGCTGCTGCGGCGTCCGATGCCGCGCCTGCGAAGGGGAGGCTTGCCCCCCTTCCAACGGCTCGAGGGGGTGTGCTCGCTCCTCGCGCCTGCGGCGTGCTCCAGCGCGCCTCGGCGGTCGTCGCTGCGCTTGCCCTTCTCGGCTGCGGTCTCGAACGCCTCGCTACGCCGTCCCGTGAAACATGCGGGCGAAACGCCCACCCCGCATTCGCTCGCAAGAGGGATCGCGCGCGCCGACCGACCCGGTCGCAGGCCTGTCCTGGTTGGGGAGCGAGGCGTCGTCGCGGGGACGCCGGGGCCAAGGCGAGATCGATCCCGCCGCCTACTCGAAGCGCAGGGCTTCGAGCGGGTGCAGGCGGGCGGCCTTTCGGGCGGGCCACACTCCGAAGACGACCCCGAGCAGCACGCTGACGGCGAAGGCGACGGGCGTGGAGATGCCGGGAACCACGAAGGGGACGTGGATGATCCCCGAGACACCGAACGCGCCCGCGAGGCCCAGGACGATCCCGGCGAGTCCGCCGACGGTCGAGAGGGCCGTGGCCTCGACGAGGAACTGCGTGAGGATATCGCGAGCGCGGGCGCCGATGGCCAGCCGCACGCCGATCTCGCGAGTCCGCTCGGTCACCGAGACGAGCATGATGTTCATGATGCCGATGCCGCCCACGACGAGCGACACCGCGGCGACGCCGGCGAGCAGGGTGGTCAGGACGCCCATCACCGAGCCGAGGACGGTCTGGATGTCGCGCGGATCGCGCACGGCGAAGTTGTCCTCGTCACCGGGGGCGATGTGGCGCCGCCGGCGCAGGATCGCGACGATCTCGTTCCTGGCGTCCTCGATTCGATCGGGGCTCGCCGCCGAGGCCAGGATCGCGGCGATGCGCTCGTTTCCAGCGAGGCGGCGCTGGAAGGCCGAGTTCGGCATGAAGACGACGTCGTCCTGATCCATGCCCATCGCGCCGCCCCGCGGCTCGAGGACCCCGATGACGCGGAAGCTCTTGTCGCGCACGCGCAGCTCGTTGCCGATCGGGTTCTGGCCGAGGAAGAGGTCGTCGACGATGGTCTGGCCGACCACGCAGACGCTCGCCCCTTCGCGCTCCTCTTCGCCCGTGTAGAGTCGGCCCGAGACCGCGCTCCAGTTGCGGATCGCGAAGTACTGCGGCATGACGCCGCTCACCTGGGTGACGCGGTTGCGTCCACCGTAGACGACGCGCTCGGGGTGGTTGCCGGGGGCGCTGGTGAGGCCGACGTCGTGCGCCTGGTGGCGGATGGCGTCGAGGTCTCCCACGGTGAAGAGCGGGGCCCCCGAACTCATGCGACCGAAGTTGCTGGGCGAGCCGGGGATGACGAAGAGCATGTTGCTGCCGAGGCCGGAGATGAGCTCGGAGACGTAGAGCGTGGCGCCTCCGCCCATCGACTGCATCATCACCACGGCGGCGACTCCGATGACGACGCCGAGCATGGTGAGCGACGAGCGCAGCTTGTTGCGCAACAGGGCCGCGAAGGCCAGCCGGACGGAGGCGAGGATCACGCCCTGCCGTCCGTCACGACCTTCCCGTCGCTGAAGACCACCTGCCGCGAGGCGTAGGCGGCGCAGCCGGCGTCGTGGGTGACCATGATGACCGTGATGCGATCGTCGCGGTTGAGGCTCGCGAGCAACCGCATGATCTCGGCGCCCCGCTTGCTGTCGAGGTTGCCGGTCGGCTCGTCCGCGAGGACGATCTCCGGGCCGTTGACGATGGCTCGGGCGATGGCGACCCGCTGTTGCTCGCCTCCCGAAAGCTCGTTGGTGCGGGCGGCCTCCCGCCCGGCGAGGCCCACGACGGCGAGGGCCCCGGCGGCGCGGCGGGCGCGCTCGCGGGCACCCACGCCGCCGTAGACGAGCGGCATCCCGACGTTCTCGAGGGCGGAGGTACGGGTGAGGAGGTTGAACTGCTGGAAGACGAAGCCGAAGCGGGCGTTGCGCAGGGCGGCGAGCACGTCGGCGGAGAGGTCCTGAACCGGGTAGCCCTCGATGAAGTACTCGCCGGCGCTGGGCACCTCGAGGCAGCCGAGGATGCTCATGGCGGTCGACTTGCCGGAGCCCGAGGCGCCGGTGATCGCCACGAATTCCCCCGGCTGCACGTCGAGGTCGATGCCGTCGAGCGCGCGCACCGCGGCGCCGCCCGATCCGTAGACCTTGGTGACGTGGCGGAGGGACAACAGCGGCGGAATGCCCCCCTCGCCGGCGTCGCCGGGCGGGTGGCCGTCAGTGGGCGAGCCCATAGGCCTTCTTGCCGAGCGGCGTGAGGTCGACGAGCAACGGCTGCCCGGGCGGGAACGGCGAGTCCTCGATCGCGGTCTGCTCGCCGTCGGAGACGCCGGGCCTCACCGGCACGGAGTCGAGCGTCCCGTCGCGAAGGAGCCACACCGACGGCAGCGCGGGCTTCGTCTGCCGGGGTGGGGTGAAGCGCAGCGCGGCCGCCGGAACGCGCATCGTGTTCCGGGACGTGGCGGTGACGACGTGGTCGGACGCGGTCATGCCGGGCTTGAGCGCGAGGTCCCGGTTCTCGACCTCGATGACGCCTTGGTACGTCACGACGTCCTGCACCACGACGGGCGAATTGCGGACCTCGGTGACGTGGCCCTCGAACGTGCGGTCGGGGTAGGCGTTGACGGTGAACCAGGCCCGCTGCCCCACCCGCACCTCGCCGATGTCGGCCTCGTCGATGGCGGCGATGACCCGCATCTTGCGCAGGTCGGCCGCCACGGTGAAGAGCACGGGGGTCTGGAAGACCGAAGCGACCGTCTGACCAGGATCGACGTGACGCGTAATCACGATCCCGTCGATGGGGGAGCGGATCACCGAGTGATCGAGGTTCGTTCGTGCCACGTTGTAGGCAGCTTTCTGCGCCGCGAGGTTCGCCTCCGCCGCCGAGACCTTCTGCTCCGCGAGGCGCGCCGCTGACGCGGCGTTGTCGTAGTCGGACCCCGTGATGGCGTGCCCCCGGTGGAGCTTCTGGGCGCGGCGGAAGTCGCGGACGGTGCGCAGCCGATCGGTCTTCGCCTGTTCGAGCGCCGCGTGCGCCGCCGTCAGATTGGCGAGCGCCTGCTTGATCTGCGCGGTGAGCGCCTCGGCGTCGAAGCGGGCGAGGACCTGGCCGGCCTTCACCACGGCGTTGTAGTCGACGAGCACCTCGGCGATGCGGCCGGAAATCTCCGCGCCCACCTGCACCGTGGTGACGGCCTCGACGTGCCCGGTGGCGCGCACCTCGCGGACCACGTCGCCGTGGGTCGCGGGCTCGGTGCGGAAGCGTGCCGCGAGGGCAACCGGCCGCGGGCGGAGCGCCACGACCGAGGCGGCGGCGGCCAGGACGATCGTGGCCCCGGCGATCGACCAGTACCAGCGGCGGCGCCGGCGGCGCCTCTCCTCTGCGTCGACCAGCTCGGCGAGCGAGCGGTGGGCGCGCGCCGGCATGGCGATCGAGTCGGACACGGTCGTTCGAGCTGCAAGAACGGCGCCGGCCGGTTCGTTCCCGGTGTCCCGGTGGCGGGCGAGGGGCGAAAGTCCTGCGCCGCGGCGACGCGACGAGGGAGCCGGCCGCTTGGCGGTGCGCGATGGCCCCGGCGTGACGACTTTTGCGCGCGGTGCGAAGGATTGGCAAAGGGGGATGGGCCTTGATGGGATTGCTCGCGGCGGGTCCCGCAGCCGCTCAGGAAGCGCCGCCGTCGAAGTGGGAGCAGCTCTTCTTCCCGTTTCCCATCGTCGGTGCGCCGCCGCAGCTCGAGCAGCAGCTCCAGCTCTTCGATTCCTACTTCACGGGCTCGCATGGGACGGCGGACGTTCCGTCGGTGGAACTGGGCTACATTGCGACGCCGCGGCTGGGACTCGTTCTCACCGTGCCGTTCCAGTTCGGCTTCGCCGGCCAGCGCACGGGGTTCGAGGACGTGAACGTCCTGGCCCAGGTGCTGGCGGCGGGGTCGCTGGAACGCGACGACATGGTCTCGGTCGGCCTTTCCACGACGCTGCCGACAGGCCCGCCCGGGATCGGCGGTGGCGACCTGTACGAGGGCTTCTTCGTCTACGCGGCGCAGCGCTTCTTCCGCCGGCTGATCCTCGAGGGTGACCTCACCTTTGAACTGCCGGTGCTGAGCGGTGAATCGCAGCGGGATGTCGCTGCGGACGGGCTGGTCTCGATCCTGCTGACGAGGGAACGGTCGTCCTTCCCGGTGTACGCCCAAGTCGAGGTGGACAGCACGACCTCGCTGGGCAGCACCGGGGCGACGCAGGAGGCGTTCTCGGTCGCGCCCGAGCTGTTCCTGGGGCCGTTTCCCACCCTGGTGAGCGACGGCACGCGCGTGGCGGCGGGAGTCGCGTTCGACGTGTCGGGGGATCCGGTTCACGCCCGGACCTACACGCTCACGATCGCGTTCGACATCCCGAATCCCTACGGCTACTGACCTTCGGATCGCGGGGGTTCGGGGCGGCGCTCGGACAGCAGCGCGATTTCCTGGGCGAGCTTGCGGAGCTGCGTCTTCTGCCGTGCCACCTCGAGGCTCTGGCGGAAGACGAGCCACAGCAGGCCCGCGAGGCACAGGAAGAAGAGGGCCGAGGGCGCGTAGTAGATGCCCATCGCCTGGGCGAGGATGTCGATCGCGTGGCGCCAGACCGCCAGGGCGGCGACGGCCGCGCAGACGAAGAGCCAGACGAGGGTGTGCCGCTCGTCGGTACGCCGCGCGCGGGCGGACGCGACGATGGCCAGTGCGAACGCGGCGGCGAAGCCGAGGACCAGCAGGCTGGAACGGCTCATCGCCGGCTCCGCGAGATCTCGAGGAGCAGGGCGAGCGAGACCTTGATCATGTAGTAGGCCGATCGCAGCGGGGTGAGGGAGCTGCGCCCGCCCCGGCGGGGCCGCATGCGGACCGGGACCTCGCGCAGCGCAAAACCCTGCCGGCTGGCCCAGACGAGGCTCTCCGGCTCGGGGTAGTCGTGGGGAAAGTGCTCGGCGAAGAAGGGGAGAGCGCGGCCGCCGAACGCGCGGTAGCCGGACGTCGGATCGGTCAGGTCGCGGCCGGCGAGCCACGAGACGACGCGGGCGAGGAGCCGATTGCCGGCACGGCGCACGACGGTGGACCGGAACGTCGCGACCTCCCCGAAGCGGGTGCCGATCGCGAGCTCCGCACCGGCCGCGACGGCCTCGAGCAACGCTGCGGCGGAGGCCGGGTCGTGCTGTCCGTCTCCGTCCATCCGGAGGGCGACGCGATAACCGTGTCGCGCGGCGTAGCGCAGACCGGTCGACTCCGCCGCCGCGACGCCGAGGTTGAACGGGTGTCGGACGACCCGCGCACCGGCCGACAACGCGACCTCGGTCGTGCGATCGGGCGAGCCGTCGTCGACGACGAGGACGTCTGCTCCGGGAAGCGCCGCGCGAACCTCCGCGACGGTCGCGCCGATGGCCGCCTCCTCGCGGAAGGCCAGCAGCAGCACGAGCGGGTGCGGCTCTGGCTGGGAAGCGGAGGGCGTTCCGTCAAGCGCGGCGGACACGTTGCGCGATCTTGTCCAGGAGATCCTGCAGCTCGTACGGCTTGGGCAGCGTGTCCTCGGCGCCGAGCTCGGCGGCGTGCCGCTCGGACTCCCGCATCGCCGAAATGACGATGACGGGCACCTTCCCGACGGGGGAGGGGAGGGCGCGAAGCCTGCCGTAGAATTCGAAGCCGTTCATCCCCGGCATCATGAGGTCGAGGAGTATGACCGCGGGTTCGAGGCCGGCCTGGAGCTGGTCGAGGGCCTCCTGGCCGTCGCGTGCCGTCCGGACGGCGTAACCCTCCGATTCCAGGAGCAGACTCGTCGCGTCGAGGATGTCCGGGTCGTCGTCGACGATCAGGATGAGGATGGGGTCCTCGTTGACGGCTTTCATCTCTGCGCTCGTCAAGACGAACTCGGGCGGAGCGGGGGCAGCGCGCCCGAAAAGATAGCGAGCCCGAGGCTGGGGGTCAAATGCCTTTCATTTTCGACGTATGGAGTTGACTGTCGACTCCGCGGTGGTACGCTCGAACGCCGTTCTCCGTACGCATGGGCCGCCGATTCTCTAGGATGTCGTGGAGCGCACTCTTGGTGCTGGCCGCCTGCGCGACGGGCGAGCCGGCGCCCGCTCCGCCGTCCGGCGAGAGCATGGAGAGCCAGGCGATCGAGTCGGCGCTGCCCGGGATCGCGGCGGCACAGCGGAAGGGGCGGGCGCGCGAGGCCACGGAAAGCTACGCGGACCGATCCGATCGCGCGGGCAAGCTCCTCTCCGCATGGGCGACCCCGGATCTCCAGACGAGCTGGGACCGCCTCCGCGCGCAGGTCGATCCCTTCCACCCGTTCGCCTGGCCGGAGCTCGGGATGGCGCGCATCTACCTCGCCTGGAACACCCCCGACCAGGCGCAGCAGGCTCTGGCGCGTGCGATGGGGATCGATCCGAACATCGCCGAGGCCTACGTCCTCAAGGCGCAGCTCGAGCTGTCCCAGGGGCAGGTCGCGGACGCGCGGGCCGACGACCAGAAGGCGCTCGCGCTCCGGCCGGATGATCCCTTCGCATTCGACGGCCTGGCCAAGGCCGCGCTGGCGCAGCACGATTCGGCCGCCGCGCGCAGCTTCTTCGATCAGGCCCGACGCGCCTGGCCGGAGGACTTCACCGCGATCCGGGGCCTCGCGGACCTCGACGAGGCGGCCGCCGACGTGGTCCGGGCGCTCGACGAGCTCGACGCCCTGCACAAGCTCGCTCCGCAGGAGACGGCTCTGTGGCTCGAGTCCGGGCGGCTCCGCCAGAAGGCCGGCGACCTCGCGGGCGCGGCGCACGATTTCGAGGCGGCGCTCGAGCGCGGCGCCCACGATCCCGACCTGCTGGCGCTCCTGGCGCGGACCTACCGCAGCCAGCACCGCGACGCCGACGAGCGGCGCGTCCTCTACGAATTGGTCGACGAGAAGCCCGACGCGCCGTCGTGGCACCGGCTGGCCGACCTCGACCTCGCCGCGGGCGACGACAGTCGGGCGCTGCACGACTACCGACAGGCGGTTCGGGCTGATGCGGCCGACGTGGATGCGCGCCTCGCCATCGCCCGGCTCGAGGCGAAACGGGGTGACATCGACGGGGCGATCACCACTTTCCGCGAGGCCGTCGCCGAGCGGCCCGCGGCGCGCCCGGAGCTGTCGGCGCTCGAGGCGCAAATCCATCTCGCGCCGAAGCCGCTGTCGGGCGGCCTGATGAAGATCAACGCAGAGCTGGGTGCGCAGCTCAACAAGCTCTACCGGCAGCTCCTCGTATCGAAGCCGGCGCTCGGCGGACTCCTTCGGCTGCGGGTCATCGTTCGCAAGGACGGTCAGGTGGACCAGGAGGAGTTCGTCGAGGACACGGTGGGCGACCCGATCCTGGCGGCCAACCTGTTCTGGAATGCCCACGACGCGCATTTCCCGCCGGCCGACGCGAAGTACGTCTTCAAGTTCGAGCTGAAGCCCTGATGGGGATCGGCTCGGAAGGGGCGTCCGTCCGGACGGGCCTGGACGTCGTCGCGAGCCAGGACTTCAGACCCTGGCGTTCGATGCGGCTCGGGGTCGTCTGCAACCCGACGACCGTCGACCGGCGTCTCGTGCACGTCGCGGACCTGCTGGCGGCGCGGAACGACCTCCGCCTCGTCCGGCTCTTCGGGCCGGAGCACGGCGTGCGGGGAACGGCGCAGGACATGATCGGCGTCGACGGAGCCGCCCGCGACGCCCGCAGCGGCGTACCCGTCGTGAGTCTCTACGGCAACGGGTTTCAGTCGCTCAGGCCGCCGCGAGAGTCGCTCGACGGACTCGACGCGCTCGTCTTCGACATCCAGGACGTGGGGAGCCGCTACTACACCTATATCTACACGCTGGCGCTCTGCCTCGAAGCCGCCGCCGAGGCGAAGGTCACGGTCTGGGTGCTCGACCGGCCGAACCCGCTCGGCGGCCTCGAGGTCGAAGGGAATCTGGTCGAGGACGGCTTCCGGAGCTTCGTCGGGCTCCACCCGCTCGCCGTCCGTCACGGCTTGACCGTCGGCGAACTGGCCGCGCTCTTCGTGGCGGAACGAAATCTGTCGGTCGATCTGCACGTCGTCCCCATGGAGGGCTGGCGCCGGTCGATGTACCAGGACGAGACCGGGCTCGCCTGGATCCCGCCCTCGCCCAACATGCCGACCCTCGACACGGCGATCTGCTACGGCGGCCAGTGCCTGCTCGAGGGAACGAACCTTTCCGAGGGGCGCGGGACCACGCGGCCGTTCGAGCTGTTCGGCGCGCCGTTCGTCGATCCCTACGCGCTGCGTGACGCGCTCGTGGAGCGCGACCTTCCCGGCGTCGCGTTCCGGCCGCTCTGGTTCCAGCCGACGTTCCACAAGTACTCGGGCGAGGCCTGCGGCGGACTGATGCTGCACGTAACCGACCGGCACGCCTTCCGGCCGTTCGCGACGGGGCTCGCTGTCGTGTCGGCCGCGTGCGAGCTGTGGCCGGACCGGTTTCGATGGCGGACGGAAAGGTACGAGTTCGTCGAAGGGATTCCGGCGATCGACCTTCTGTGCGGGACGGATCGGATCCGTGGGCAGATCGAGGCGGGGGCACCGCTGTCCGCCGTGCGGGCCGGCTGGCTCGCGGACCAGGAGGCCTTCGCGGCACGGCGCCGCCGCTTCCTTCGGTACGAGTAGACGGTGCGGATCGCGCTGCTCGGCGGTTCGTTCGACCCGCCCCACCTCGGCCACCTGCTCGCCGCCACCGAGGTCCTCCTCGTGCACGAGCCGGACGAGGTCTGGCTCGCCCCGTGCGTTCGCCATCCGTTCGGCAAGTCGCTCGCCCCCTTCGCCGATCGCCTCGCGATGACGGCGCTCGCGGCGGCGCCGCTCGGGCCGCGGGTCCTGGCGAGCGAGATCGAGGCGGAAGTCGCGGCGGCGGGCGGCGGCGGAACGACCGTCGAGCTGTTGCGCTTCCTGCGGGACCGGCGGCCGGACGATCGGCTGATCCTCGTGGTCGGCGCCGACATCCTGCTCGAGGCCGCGCGCTGGTCCCACTGGGACGAGATCGGCCGGCTCGCCGAACGGGTGGTGATCAACCGAACGGGCTTCCCGCCCGCGGAGGGCGGGGGCCCGCCGCTACCGGAAATCGCCTCGACCGAGTTGCGGAGCCGGCTCGCTCGCGGGGAGTCGCTGGCGGGGCTCGTCCCCGCCGCCGTCGACCGTTACCTGCGAGAGAAGCGGCTCTACCGGCGCTAGCCCATCCGCTGTTGCGACGGGGCGACGGCGGGCGTCGGCGCCGGAGCGGTGGTCCGAGCAGGAACCGGCGGCTTCCGAAAGAGACCGCCCGCGCCGAGGAGGACGACCGCCGCCGCGAGCAGCGAGATGGGAAGCGGGTTGGTGTGCGGCCAGAGCCGTCCGGCCAGCCAGGCCAGAGCGCCCGCCAGCGAAAATGCCAAGGTGGTCCAGATTCCCGCTCGCGCCATCGACGTCCCCTCCATCGAACCCGGCGCAAAGATGTGCACCGCCGCTGCGCGAGGGCGTGGAAGTGCGTTGGACCTCCGTGGCCGTTCGATACCCATTTCGCGGACGCAGACGGTCCCGTCCCACCGGTCGCGGATCGAGCGGCTGGCCTCGGCGCGCTCGACCTGCGATTGGCACGACGGCTGCTTTCAGCTCCTCCGACGGGCGGCGTGGCCGCCGAGGGAGGTACCGTGGCCGGACGGATTCTACGGTGGGGGTGGGCGGGAGCAGGGCTGGTCTTGCTGGGTGCGTGTGCGAGCACGCCGGCGCCGATCCCGACCGCGCCGGCGGCGAGCGAGTACCGGCTGGGTCTGGACGACGTCGTCGAGGTGGCCGTCTGGCGCGATCACGATCTGAGTCGGACGGTACCGGTCCGGCCGGACGGCAAGATCTCGCTCCCGCTGATCGGCGAGATCCAGGCGGCGGGTCTGAGCGCGCCCGAGCTGAAGCAAGCGATCGAGGCGCGACTGACGCCCTACGTCGAAAAGCCGGCGGTCTCGGTGATCGTCCGGGAGATCAACTCGCAGCGCTTCTTCGTGGTGGGGCAGGTGGCCCACCCGGGAGCCTTCCCGCTGCGGTCGCCGACGACCGCTCTCCAGGCGCTCGCCCAGGCCGGCGGCCTGGCGGAGTTTGCCGACGAGAACTCGATCGTACTGCTGCGTCACCTGCACGACGGCGTGCGGCGCTACGCGCTCCGTTACGACGACATGGTCGGCGCGCGCGGAGGCCGGGCGGTCTACCTCGCGCCGGGCGACACCCTGGTCGTGCCGTAGGCGGGTGGACGAATGGGCCGCGTTCTAGCAGCGGGTCTGCTCGCGACCGCGGTGGCCTCCGCGGCCGCGCGGTCGGCCGAGATCGGCGCCATCGTCGCGGGAGCGTCGGCCGAGGGCCGCGTCCAAGACGACGCGCTCTACGGCGGAGGCGCGGACGTCGTCGGCGTGATCTCTCCGGAGATCGGCTACCACCTGGACGGACCGCGGCTCGACGCCTCGCTGCGCGGGGACGCGGATCTCTACCGGTACCAGGGCGTCGCACCACAGAACAACGCCAACTACCGGAGCTACCTGGACCTGAAATGGAACGCGTCCCGTGCCGTCGAGGTCACCGCCGCCGGCACGCTCCAGTGGATCACCGATCCGCTCTCCCTCGACCGCCTCGGGGTGCCGAGGACGACGAGCCCCGTCCTGTTCGGCGCGGCGACGGTGGAGGGGGACGATCGCTTCGCGGAGCACTGGACCGCGCGGCTCGGCTACCAGTACCAGATCGCGCACTTCCTGGATCCCGCCCTCGTCGACGGGACCGTGCACCAGCCGTGGATGGAGGCCGCGCGCCAGTTCGGGCCCGAGGACGAGGTGGCACTTCGCTGGCGTTCGCAGTTCTTCCTGCGGATAGAGACGCCGAACGGAAGCTCTCAAACCCCGTCGCTCGGCTGGAAGCACCGCTTCAGCCACACGCTGCGGCTCGAACTGGACGCAGGACCGATGTACTACATTCCGCCCGCCGGGTCCGGCGACTGGACACCCTACGCGATCGGAGGGCTCGTCCTGACCCTGGCGCACGGCGAGATCGAACTGCGGGGCGGACGCGATCTCGTCGGGGCGACCGGCTTCGGAGTCGCACTCTGGGCCGACTACGTCGAGGCCGGCTGGATCGGGCACATCTCCCGTCGCTGGTCCGGCCGGCTCGGCGGGACCTATTTCGTGAACGGCCTCGCCCCGGCGCAGCCAGCGGCCCTCTCGGGTTACGGGGCGGAGGGCGCCATCGACTACCAGCTCGCACGGGACTGGCAGCTCGAGTTCGTGGCGGACCGGATCGGGCAGACCGGCGCGCCGGAGACGTCGCCGCTCTCGCTCAGCCTGGACGTCGCCGCGTTCCGCGCGAGCTACCACTGGGGATCCGATGCCAGGTTGCGATGAGGGAGGTTCGGCCATGGACGGGGTGAAGCTGAAGGACGTGTTGCGTGGGATGTGGCTCCGCCGCTGGTTGCTCGCGGCGCTCGCGGTGGGCCTCTCGCTCGCCGGGTTGGCGGTCGTCGCGGGGCTGCCGGCGCAGTACCGCGCCACCGTGGTGATTGCCGCGCGGGCGCAGCACCCCTCCGGCGACATCGTACTCCCGACGGTTTCGACCCAACCCGAGGATCGGCTGAAGACGCTCGAGCCCGAGCTTCTTGCCGCGCCGCTCCTGCGCCAGGTGGTCACCGATCTGAACTTCGCCCCCGGTTTGCACGGCATGGACGCCCGGCAGGCACAGCTCCGATCGCAGCTCGACCTCAAGGTGGATGGGGACAACGTCTTCACGCTGACGGTGACGGCCCGCGACCCGAAGCTCGCCGCCGCCATCGCCAACCGGCTGCCGCAACTCTACGCGGACGAGGTGAAACAGGACCGGCTCGCGCAGGCTTCTCGCGCCGCGGCGGTCTTCGCGCCGGAGATCAAGGCGCTCCGGGCCACCCTCGCGCGGCAGGAAGCGGGGATTGCCCAATTCAAGGCGGACCACCTGGGCGACCTACCCGAACAGCTCGACGGGAACCTGCGCGGCCTCGACCGCATGACCCTTCTCGGCGAGCGGGACGTCGAGGCGTTGATGGACGCAGAGCGGCGCCGCGCCGCGCTTCTCGAGGACGGGCACGACGACGCGACGGCGCTCGGCCGCCTTCGCCGCAGGCACGAGGAGCTGGACAAGGAGCTGACGGATGCCCGGTCGCAGTGGACGGACGATCACCCCGAGGTCCAGCGGTTGCGGCGGGACCTTGCGATGACGGACGCCGAGCTGCGCAGCGCGGAGGCACGCCAGGGACAGGGGGCGCACGAGCTGCATGCGGTCGAATCGGAAATCGGAAAGCTCCACGCGGATCAGGCCGCGCTCGCACACGAGACCGAGAACTTCCGGCGTCGCGTTGCCGCGACGCCCGCGGTGGCCGAAGACCTCGCCGCGCTCGTCCGCGACCGCGACGCGGCCCAGACGAAGTACCAGGCGCTCGTCGGCCGCCAGGTCGAGGCCGAGCTGGCGCTGGACCTCGAAAAGCGTCAGGCTCCCGATCTCTTCCGGGTCGTGGCGCCGGCGACGGTGCCCACCCGGCCGGCGAAGCCCGACCGCGCCACGGGCTATCTCCTCGCGGTCCTCGTCGCGCTGGTCGCGACGGCGCTCGTCGGGACGGCGCTCGAGATCTCGGACGATACGGTGCGCGACGGGCGCGACGCGGCGACCCGCCTCGGCGTTCCGGTGCTCGCCGTCGTGCCTAGTTTTGCGGAAGCACGCGGCCAGGCCGTCCGGCGGGCGGATCGGCGTTGACGCGGGAAGTGCGAGGGACCTCATGGGACCGGAGCCGATCGTTTCGCGTGATGCGCAGCTTCTCGAACGCATCGACGCCCCAGCCGGCGTCGCCCGGAATGCCGTCGCGCTGACGGCGCCGCGGAGCCTGGCGGCCGAGCGCTACCGCCTGGCCGAATTCCGGGTCGAGCAGATCTGCGCCCGCGACTCCCTCAAAGCGGTTGCGATCGCGAGCGCGGCTCCCGGGGATGGACGCAGCACCACGGCCCTGAACCTGGCGCTGAGCGCGGCGAAAGGGGGAGACCGCCGCGTGGTCCTCGTCGAGGCGGACCTGCACCGGCCGTGCTTCCAGCGGCTCCTCGGGCTGCCGGACGGTCCCGGGTTGACCGACGTCTTCGCAGACTCGGTCGAGCCGGAGCACTGTGTGCGCCGGCTCGCGCGGCCGCCGCTCTGGGTCGTCACGGCGGGGCGCCGGGTCGACGAGGCGGAGGCTTACCTGGACATGTCGCGGTTCCGTGCCCTCTTGTCGATGCTGCGCGCCCGTTTCGACCTCGTCTATGTGGACATGCCGTCGGTGCTCGCGTCGGCGGACGCGGTCGCCGTAGCGTCCGCCTGCGACGGGATCGTCCTCGTCGTCCGCCCGCGCCGGTCGAACTTCACCGCGATCGCGCAGGCCGCTTCGATGCTGGGCGGTGCGCGCGTCCTCGGCTGCGTCCTGAACGACTCGGCGGGACTGCTCATGCGCAACGAGGTGGGAGCGGTCCCCGGCGGACCGAGGTGAGCCGATGGCCGTCCGGATCCTGGGACACTACTGCCCCGACGGGGTGATCGAGGTCTTCGGCCTGGAGGTCGCCGCGGTTGCCGCGGCCCTCGGTGCCGCGGAGCTGGCGGCGTCGTGGCTCTCCGCGGGCGCGATCTCGAGGCTCGGGTGGCTGGAGATGGCCGGGTCGGGCCTCGCCCTGCCGGTGGCACTCTACCTGGCCGATCTCTACGAGCCGTCCGTTGCGCTGCGGGATCGGCTCGACGGCTCGAGGCTGCTCAGGTCGCTCGGGGCGGCGCTGCTGGTGGTCGCGCTCTGCGCGTGGCTCGCGGGCGAGCTTCACTTGCCCGCGGCCGGCGCCTTCGTCCGGCCAACCCTCTTGATCGCAGCCCTCGGTCTGGCGGCGGGCGGCATCGTGGCGGTGCGGACGGCGGCGCCGTGGATTGCGGGACGTCCCGAGCGCGTGGTGATGATTGGGACCGGCCTCCGAGCGGCGGCGGTTGCGGCGGCTGTCGAGCGGGAGCCAGGCGCGCACGCCGAGATCGTCGGCTTCGTCGGAGCAGGAGGTCCGGGCGTCTCGCCGAAGCTCTGCCGGCCCGCGCTCGGGAAGGCGCTCGACTGGCTCGAGTCCTCGCATGCCGACACCTTGGTCGTGGCGAGCGACGATCGGCGCGGCCTGCCCCTCGGGGACCTGCTCGACTGCCGGGCACGCGGATTCCGCGTCGAGGAGGCGCTGCCGTTCGCGGAACGGGCGCTACGGCGGTTGCCGCTCGGTCTCGTCCGTCCTGCCGACCTGCTCTTCTCCGAAGGGTGGAGGGACGCCGGGGCGCGTCGGGTGATCAAGCGGGCCTTCGACCTGGCTGCGGCGGCGGTGCTGCTCGTCCTCGCGGCGCCCGCGATGCTGGTGACGGCGATCCTCGTCCGGCTCTCCTCGCCGGGCCCGATCTTCTACCGGCAGGAGCGGCTGGGGCTGGGCGGAAAGCCGTTCGTCCTGACGAAGTTCCGAACGATGCGGGCGGACGCCGAGGCGTCGAGCGGGCCCGTCTGGGCGCAGGAGCGCGATCCACGCGTCACGGCGATCGGCGCGTTCCTGCGAAAGACCAGGCTCGACGAGTTGCCGCAGCTCTTCAACGTGCTCTCGGGGAGCATGAGCCTCGTCGGTCCGCGGCCCGAGCGGGCCTACTTCGCGAACCGCCTTCGGGAGCGCGTGCCGTTCTTCGACCTGCGTCTCGCGGTGAAGCCAGGCATCACCGGATGGGCACAGCTCCTCTACCCCTATGGGGCCTCCGAGGAGGATGCGCGGGCGAAGCTCGAGCTGGACCTGTACTACGTCAAGAACGGATCCCTCTTCCTCGACCTCGTGATCGCGTTCCACACCGCGAAACACGTCCTCTTCGGGCGGGGAGCGCGGTGAGGGCGACCGAAATGGCGGCCGGCATGATGCGCGCGAGCGAGGAGGAGCTGTGGACCCGGTCCGGCGCGTTCGGCCGGAAGCTCGAACGGGGGCTCCGGGCCGTGGCACTCGGCGGCGGAACCGGCCTGCCGATCGTCCTGCGCGCCCTGCGAAGCGCCGGCCCCGCGGGAGAGGCCGCACCCATGGACGTCACGGCGGTGGTCGCGGTCACGGACGACGGTGGGTCGTCCGGGCGATTGCGGCGGCGGCTCGGGATCCCCGCGCCGGGCGACGTTCGGAACTGCCTCGTGGCGATGTCGCGCTCCCCGCGGCTGGGCCGCGTCTTCCAGCATCGCTTCCGGGGGCGGCGCGAGATCGGCGGCCACACCGTCGGGAACCTCGTCCTCGCCGCGCTGTGGGACATGCACGGGGACTTTCTCGACGCCGTGCGCAGTTGCGGCGAGATCCTCGGGGTCGAGGGGAGGGTCCTGCCCTCGACGCTCACGCCGGCGACGCTCGTCGCCGAGCGCGTCGACGGCAGCGTCGTTTCCGGCGAGAGGCGGCTGGGAGAGAGCCGGGCGGCGCTTCGGCGCATCTGGCTCGATCCCGTGCCGAGGGCGACTCCCGGGGTCGAGGCGGCGCTCGCGCACGCGGACCTCGCGATCGTCGGGCCTGGCAGCCTCTACTCGAGCCTCCTGCCGAACCTCCTCGTGCCCGGCGTCGCCCGCGGCCTGCGCCGTTGCCGCGGTGCGCGGGTTCTCGTGATGAACGCGACGACCGAGCCGGGCGAGACGACCGGAATGTCCGCGGCGGACCACGTCCGTGCCGTCCTGGAGGTCGCCGGACCGGGCAGCCTCGACTACGTGGTCGTCAACACGCACCCACTGCCGCCCAGGCTCCGGCGGCGCTACCGCGAAGCCGGGGCCGAGCCGGTCGAGTACCGGCGCGACGAGATCCTGGCGCTGGGCCTGATCCCCATCGAGACCGGCCTCATCGACCCTTCGGCCGAACGGACACGGCACGACCCGCTCAAGGTTGGGATGGTCCTCGGATCGCTGGTTGGCCGATCCGCAGGCCACGCCTGAGGTGACCGCATGATCTCCCGAAGCGATCAGAGTGAAGGACCGTCGGGTGTTCGGTTGCGAGACGACGTCGTCGAGCAGCGACGCGGCTGGATGGAGCTGCGCGAGGCGTGGAACCGCCTCGCCGAGCAGTCGCCGTTCGACTCACCGATGCTGCGCCACGAGTTCCTCACGGCCTTCCTCGACAACTTCGCGCCCGAAGCCCGGCTGCACGTCGCGACGGTCCGGCGATCGGGAGAGCTGAGCGGCGCTGCGGCGCTGGCCTGGCGGTTGGGAAGCTACCGGGGGCTTCCGTACCGCGCGCTCGTCTCGCTCTCGAACGTCCACTCGGCGCGATTCGACATCCTCGCGGCCGACGACGGCGCCATCGAGTCGCTGTGGCGCGGAATGGCCGACCTGCCGGGCTGGGACGTCCTCGAACTGCACGACGTGCCACAGGGAGGCCGGGCCGAGCGGCTGGTGGAACTGGCCCAGCGGGACGGTCACCCGACCGGACGGTGGGAATCGATGCGGACTCCGTACGTGCCGCTCGGACCGGGTGGCCCCGCGCCGAACGCGAAGCTGCGGCAGAATCTCCGCAGGCGCCGCCGCCGCCTGGAGGAGTTCGGGACGCCGCGCTTCGTGGAGGTCACCGGCGGCGCCTTCGACGCCTTCCTCGAGCGAGGATTCGAGCTCGAGGCGTCGGGATGGAAGGGACGGCGGGGCAGCGCCATGGCTTGCCATCCGGCGACACGCGGTTTCTACCGGGAGCTGGCGCGCGAGGCGGCCGGGCAGGGCTGGCTCGCGCTCGCTGGGCTCCTCGCGGGCGACCGGCTCGCGGCCTTCCAGTTCGGATTGCGGATGGGGCGCCGCCACTACCTTCCCAAGCCGGCGTACGACGAGACGCTGGCCGCCTGCTCGCCGGGTCAACTGTTGATGGAGGACGTCCTCGGAAGCTGCCGGGCGCGCGGGCTCGAGGAGTTCGACTTCCTCGGGCCGTCGATGCCCTGGAAGCGCGACTGGACGCCCCACGAGCGGCCCCACGGCTGGTACTTCGTCCATCGGCCGACGCCGCTCGGGCGTGCGTTGTGGTCGGCGCGGTTTCGGCTCGCACCCGCGGCGCGCCAGGGCCTCTCCGCGCTGAAGAGGAGTCTGCCGTGGAGGCAGTGAGCCAGGTCGCGGCGGGGACCGGACGGCGACGGCGCGGCGCGGGGCGACGCTACGTCCCGGCCCTGCCCACGCTCTGGCCCGCGATGCTGGCCGGCGGAATCCGGACGGCGCTCCCGTTCCCGTTCGAAGCCGAGGGCGTGCGCTACTACTACTTTGCGCGCAACGCCGTCTGGACCGCGGTCAAGCTGCTCGGCCTCGCCCGCCGGGAGGTCCTCGTCCCGGCCTACCACCACGGCGTCGAGGTCGAGGCGCTGATCGACGCGGGCGCCGTGCCGCGCTTCTATCCGCTGGGCAGCGGCCTCGAGATCGACCCCGTCGACCTCGTTTCGCGCATCGGACCCGCCACCGCGGCCGTTTACGTGATTCACTACCTCGGATTCCCCCAGCCGCTCGACGCGGTCGCGGAGGCGTGCCGCGCGCGGGGCATTCCGCTGATAGAGGACTGCGCCCTCGCCGCGCTTTCGTCCGACGGCGAGCGCCCGCTCGGCTCGCGCGGGGACGTCGGTATCTTCTGCCTCTACAAGACGTTTCCGGTGCCCAACGGAGGAGTCCTCGTCGTCAACGGCCCATGGCCGCGGGGCTTGCCGAGCCCGGCGGCTCCGGGCTGGGCGTCGACGGCGGGCCACGTCGCCGGGTCGCTCCTGGGCAACCTGAGGCTGCGCGGTGGCCGCGCCGGCCGCTGGGTGTCGCAGGCGGTGCGCGGGATCGGCCGGGCCGCGAGCAGCGGACTCGGTGCCGAGCGCGTTCCGACCGGAACGCAGCACTTCGACCGCGCGCACGCGCAGATGGGAATGGCTCCGCTCGCCCACCGGATCCTCTCGGCGCAGGAGTTCCCGCGGATCGTCGAGGTCCGCCGCCGCAACTTCTTCTTCCTCATGGGGCGCCTCCGCGACCTGGCGCCGCCGCTCGTGCAGGAGCTCCCTTCCGGAGTCTGCCCGCTCTTCTTCCCCCTCGTCGTCGAGAAGAAGGATTCCGTCCGCCGCAAGCTCCTGGAGCACGGCATCGAGGCAATCGACTTCTGGCGAGTCGGTCACCCGTCCGTCCGTCCGGGAGAGTTTCCGGAGGTCGAGCGGCTCCGCGAGACCGTGCTGGAATTGCCGATTCACCAGGACCTCGCTCCGGGGACGATGGAGTTCGTCGCTCAAACGGTCCGGGAGGCGCTGCGTGGCTGAGACCCGAGTCCAGATCGAGGAGGTCGCGGCGCCCTGGCGCTTCGCAGCGCTCGCGCCGGAGTGGGAGGCATTGGCGCAGCGGTCGCCGGGGACGCCGTTCCTTCGCTGGTCGTGGCTCTTCCCGTGGTGGTCGCGCCTGGGACAGGGCACGGACCCGCTGATCGCCGTGGCCAGGGACGGCGGCGGCGTGCTGCGCGGGCTCTTGCCGCTCTACCGCCGGAACGTCGGGCCGCTCGAGACTTGGAGGATGCTGGGCGACCGCTTCGTCGGCTCCGACGGCCTCCAGCCGCTCCTCGAGCGCGGCTGGGAGGCGGCGGCCGGAGACGCGCTCGCGGCCTGGGTCGCCGAGAGCTCCGATCGCTGGGACATGCTGGTCCTGCGCGATGTGCCCGTGGGCTCGCGCTGGCTCTCGGTCCTCGAGGGGTGGCTCGGACATCGCTCGATCCTTCCGACGCGGCGGCCGGCGAACCGCTGTCCGGTCGTCGCCCCGGCCGCGGACCTCGCGCGATGGCCGCGCCGCGAGAACTTCCTGCGGCGCCGCCGATGGCTCGAGCAGCAGCCGAGCTGGCGGATCACCTCGACCACCGACCCCTCGCAGGTGCAGGAGGCGCTCGGCCACTTCCTGGATCTGCACGCGCTCCGTTGGGGGCGCCGCTGGTCGGACGCGATCGCCGGACCGGCCGTCGAGGGCTTCCACCGCGAGGCGGCCGCCGCGATGTCCGAGCTCGGCGTCTACCGTCTGCACCTCATGTGGCTGTCCGGGCGGCCCGTCGCCGGAGTTCTCGGCCTCGTCGACCGGTCGGCCTACTACTACTACCTGCCGGTCTTCGATCCCGCGTGGAGCCAGCGCAGCGTCGGTCTCGTCTTGCTCGGCATGCTCCTCGAGGAAGCAGCGGCCGCCGGCGTCGACCGGTTCGAACTGCTCAGGGGCGAGGAGCCCTACAAACGCGAACTGACGGGTGCGGCCTGGAGCAGCTGCACCCTCGCGGCGATCGCGCCTCGAGTCGCGCCGCGCGCCGCGGCCGCCGCCTGGTCCGGGATCCGAGACGCCCGCGCGCTCGCCTCGTCGGCCGCTCCCGAAAGGGTCGTCGGCCTCTGGCGTCGCGCCCTCGGGCGACTCAGTTTGTCCTCGTCCGGTTGAGGGAAGAAACCCATTCGGGGGCGGCGGGCGATGGACGGTCGACGCTGGTGGAAGCTGTGGTCCAAAGAGGTCGCCGCGCGGGCACTGACGGCCAGCGGCTTTTCTCGGGTGAATCGCGCGGCGCAGCGGGCCAGGCTCGGAGGTCGCCGCTTCCGGATCGTCAGCTACCACCGGGTCGTCGCGGACTTCGCCGCCGAAGCGCGGCGGTCGATTCCGGGGCTCCTCGTCTCGCGCGAGACGATGCGCCGCCAACTCCAGCAGCTCACCCTCCGGTACGACGTGGTGCCGCTTGCCCGCGCCCTGCGCGAGATGCGGTCGTCGCCGGGAGGTTCGGACCTGGCCGCCGTGACGTTCGACGACGGCTATGCCGACCTTCGCGAGCAGGGCCTCGACGTGCTCTCCGGACTGCGCGTTCCGGCGACGTTCTTCCTCGTAACCGGCCTCACCGGCGGCAGCGAGCCCCTTCCGCACGACCGGCTCTACGCCGCGCTGCTCGCGTTCGGCGAGCGAGGCCGCGATCCCCGATCGCTCCCTCCGAGCGCCGGACGCGAGTGGCTCTGTTCGCTTCTCGCCGCCGGATGCCGGCCGCCGGAGCTGGTCGACGGCCTCATCGCCGCGCTCCCGGACCCGCAGCTCGCTGCGCTGGCCTCGGATCTCGATCGGCTCTCGGGCGCCGCGCCTTCGGACGTCGCCCGGGGCAGCCGGCTCTTGAGCTGGGCGATGGCGCAGGAGCTTCTGTCGGCGGGCCTGACCGTCGGCGCGCATACGGTCCACCACCGGGTGCTGACGCACCTACCGGCCTCGGAGGCCCGCCGCGAGCTTCGGGAGTCCAGGCAGGCCATCCTCGAGAGGCTCGGCGTCGAACCTGCCGGATTTGCCTACCCGAACGGCTGGTACAGCGATCCGGTGGTCGCCGAAGCAATGGCGGCGGGCTACCGCTGCGCGGTGACCACCGAGGCGCGGCACAACGGCCCGGGCGACGACCCCTTCCGGCTCGGCCGCTTCACGCTCTGGGAGGGAAGCACGCTCGGCCCGCGAGGCTACTCTGCATCCATCGCGTCCTGCCAGCTCGACGGGACGTTCGAGGCACTCGGAATTCCCAGGGTCCTGTCGGGGCGCGTCGCGGTCGCGACCGGCGGCGGCGTGCAGCCCCTGCGCACGGGCGGGTCGATGCTTACCGTGAGGGCCCCGGAGTCCTGAGGATGCTCGACGCCTTGACCCTCTACCGCGCGGCGCGCCGCCTGCATCAGCTGGGCCTTCCAGTCGCCCCGCGGATCCTCCGGCGGCTGACGCTGTACCTCCACAACTCCTTCGTGCCGTACGAGGCGGAAATCGGGGAGGGCACCGAGCTCGGGTACGGCGGTCTCGGCGTCGTGATCCACCCGGAGGCCCGCATCGGGCGGCGGGTGTTCATCGGCCCCCAGGTCACGATCGGCGGGCGGTCGCGGAAGCCGGGCGCGCCGCAGATCGGCGACGACGTGCTCATCGGCGCGGGCGCCAAGGTGCTCGGTCCCATCCGGATCGGCTCCCGCGCCGTGATCGGCGCGAACGCCGTCGTCCTCGACGACGTGACCGCGGGCGCGGTCGTCGCGGGGGTCCCGGCCCGCGAGCTCAGGGTCGTCGACCTGCCCGGCCGGTGGTGGGCCGGAGAATCGATCGCGGAGGCGAGCTGAGACGTGCGCGCGCTCCTGATCGGCGACCATCCGCCGCCGTACGGCGGCATCTCGGTGCACGTGGCCGGCCTGGCCGGACTCCTGCGCAGCGCGGGTTGGGACGTCCGCATCCTCGACGTGAGCCGCCCGCGCAAGGCCTCGTCACCGGCACCCGGGGTGATCCCCGCGCACAGCCGGCTCCACGTGGCCCGCGAGATCGCAGCCGACGCGTGGCGGGGCGCGGTGGTCCACGTCCACGTCTGCGGTCACAACCGCCCGTCGTGGATCCTCGTGGGCCTCGCGACCTGGCTCGCGCGGGCCCAGGGCTCGCAGGCGCTCGTGACCGTACACTCGGGCCTCGCTCCGGCCTGGCTCGATGGGCGGGGACGGCGCTGGCTCGCCCGGGCCGCCTGCGGGCCCGCGGCGCGCGTCCTGTGCGCCAACCGCGAGATCCTGCGCGCCCTGCGCCGCTGCGACGTGCGCCCGGGGCGGCTGGAGGTGCTCCCGGCCTTCTTGCAGGGGACGGCGGGGACGCCGGCCGTGCCGCCGGCCGCCGCCGCGCTGCGCGACCGGTGCCGCCCGCTGCTCGCCGTGGCGATCGGCGCAGGTCCGGAGTACGGGGGCGAGCTGCTGCTCGAATCGCTCGAGCGGCTCGCGGCCCGCCTCCCCGGCCTGGGACTCTGCGCGATGGGGGCGGGCGCCGGGGGCGCCTGGGAAGTCCGCGCGCGCGCGCTGCTCGGAGACCGGTTGTCCGTCCTCGGCGAGCTGTCGCACGCCGACGCCCGGGCGGTCCTCGCGGCCTGCGACGCCTTCGTGCGGCCGACGCTCGCCGACGGGGATTCGGTCTCGGTGCGGGAGGCGCTCGCCTTTGGCGTACCGGTCGCCGCGACGGCGGTCGCGCCCAGGCCCTCCGGCGTGCATGTGGCGGACGCCACCCCGGAGACCTTCGCGGCGGCGATCGCAGCGGCCGTTGCCGAAGGGCGAGGCACGGCGCGGCCGGTCCCGACCGCGGACCGGCGCCTGCTCGAAATCTACGCGGCGCTCGGCCGCCCGGATGCGGCCTTCGTGCCGGTCCGGCGGACGGCCTAGCCGTCGGAGGAGAGGCGAGAATGTGCGGCATCGGAGGGAGGGTCAACCGGGACCGGGGCGCCGCGGTCGATTCCGCGGCCCTCGTCCGAATGGCGTCGCTCCTCGCCCACCGGGGGCCGGACGGCGAAGGCTTCTACGCCGACGGACCGGCCGGCCTCTGCCACCGGCGGCTCGCCATCGTCGACCGCGAGGGCGGCGCCCAGCCGATGCAGAACGAGGACGGCACCGTCTGGATCGCCTTCAACGGCGAGATCTACAACCATGCCGCGCTCCGCGCGGATCTCGCCTCGGCCGGCCACGCCTTCGCGACCCGCTCGGACACCGAGGTCATCGTTCACGGCTACGAGGCGTGGGGCGACGACGTCACCCAGCGGCTGCTCGGCATGTTCGCCTTCGCGCTCTGGGACGCGCGGCGCCGGAGGCTGCTACTCGCCCGCGACCGGCTCGGGATCAAGCCGCTGTACTACGCGCTGACCGGAGGCGACGTCGTCTTCGCCTCCGAGATCAAGGCGCTGCTCTGCCACCCCGACGTCCCGTGCGAGGCCGACCCGGGCGCCCGGTCCGCGTTCCTCCAGCACCGCTACGTGCCGGGACCGCGGACGGGCTTTCGTGGCATCCAGAAGCTCCAGCCCGGCCACCGGCTCGTCTACGACGCCGGCCGGGTCGAGGTCACGCGCTACTGGGATCCCTCCGCGCACGCGCCGTCGCCGAAAGATCCCGGCGCGGCGCGCGACGAGCTGACGGCGCTGCTGCTCGACTCGGTCGAGAAGCGGTTGATGGGCGAGGTTCCCGTCGGGTTGTTTCTCTCCGGCGGCATCGACTCCTCGTCGGTCGCGTGGGCCATGGCCCGCGCCAACCAGGGGGCCGCGCTCCAGAGCTACGGTTCTGGAATGCAGCAAGCGCCTGCTTTTTTTGGAAAAACCTCATGTTCTGAAATCTGG
>DAIDIT010000214.1 GCA_027451705.1 Pseudomonadota bacterium | reverse complement strand
CCGGTCCGCTGGCGAACCTCTCCAAGCAGGCGCGGCTCGGCCTGGTGGCCGGGGGCGCCGTCGTCGGGCTCCTGCTCCTCGTCGTGATCGTGGGCAAGCTGGCGGGCAGGCACGGGGGCGCGATCGTCCAGGACGACACCTTCGACCTGGGCCAGAAGCCGGACGGGCACACCTACGGGCAGGGGCCGGACGTCGACGTTCCGGCGGCGATGCGCGCGACGTTCGACTTCAACTTCTCCGAGCCGGTGAAGGGCAAGTCGCTCCTGACGTTCCACTGCCAGACCGACGGAGTCGGCAAGCCCGAGGACGTGGAGATCCGGCTCAACGGGCACCACCTCGGTTACCTGCCGGCCACCTTCGGCGATTCGCGGCCGGTCGACATGGTCCTCGACCGGCACATGCTGGTCCCGGACGCCGAGAACCGGATCGAGTTCGTCAACCTGCGCAGGCCTCCGGCGAACTGGGAGGTCTTCGGCCTGTGGATGCAGCAGGACAGTCTGCCGTCGGGGACGCCGGCGGAGCTCACGGCGGAGGCGCAGAACGAATACAACCTGGCCGAATCGCGCTTCAACAACCAGGCCGTCGCAGCGACCAACCTGCACGACGCCTGGGTTCACTACAAGCGCGCCCGGCTGATCCTGGCTGCCATCCCGAACCCGCCGGCGCTCCTCCAGAGCCTCGTCACCGAGAGACTCCAGGAGGCGGCCGCGGCGCTGGACAAGAAGTGCCACGAGATGATCTTCACCGGCGAACAGGCCCGGGCGACGATCAACGACGACGCGGCGCTCGACGACTTCAAGGACATCCTGAACTACTTCCCGGTCGACGATCACCCCTGTTACGCGAAGGCGCGCAAGAAGATTGCGGAGTTGGAGTAGCCGATGGCGAGCCCGAGTGGAAAGCGTCCGGCGGCGAGGGAAACGCTCCCGCCTCGAAAGCCACCGGCCTCCGGCCGGGGCGGCGGCGCGCCGCCGCGCGAAGAGTCGACGGTCCTCCACGACACGGTGAAGGGGCGGTCGAAGGGCCGGGCTGCGGCGCCCGAGCACACGATGCTCCTCGACATCAACGCGCTCGAGGTCGCGGCGCCCCGGGCGAAACTCGTCGGGCTGCGCGGCCGGCGGCGTGGTGCGGAGTTCGCGCTTCGCGGCACCGAGCTGATGATCGGTCGCGACGAGGGGAGCGACATCGTCATCGCGGACATCAGCGTCTCGCGGCAGCACGCGCAACTTCGCCGCACGGCGGAGGGATGGCTCATCAAGGACGCCGGCGGGGGCAACGGGACGCGCGTCAACGGCCTGTCGATCGACGAGGTGCTCCTGCACGACGGCGACCTCGTCGAGTTGGGAACGACCGAGCTGCAGTTCGTCGAGCCCCCGCCCCCGCCGCCGGAGGCGGAGGCGGTCGAGGAAGGGGCGGGGGAGGCGGGCCGCGGGCAGAAGGGACCGAGCCCCCGAGTCAAGAAGCTCGCGATCGGCGTGGGCGCGCTTTTCTTCGTCCTCATCGCGCTCAAGCTGGCGCTGCCCTCGGCCCACACGAGCCTCTCGCCGACGTCGGGCGGGCAGACCGACGAGTTCGCGGTCGCGCGCAAGCTCATCCTCGGTCAGAAGTGGGAGGATGCGAAGGCCGCCCTGGTGAAGGCGCAGGCCGACGACCCGGACAACCCAGAGATCAAGCGCTACCTCGACACGATCAGCGCCGAGATTGTCAACCAGCGACACCTCGACAACGCGAAGGCGGACTTCGCGAAGTCGGACCTCGTCGGCACGCTGCGCGAGCTGCAGATGGTCGGTACGGGCAGCCTGCTCTCCGACGACGCGGCCAAGGTGAAGGGCCAGGTGGACGCCGCGGTGACCGCGCTGATCCAGCAGGCGCACGACGAGCTGGACAAGGGCGAACTGGCCGACGCCAAGCAGCACCTGGACAAGGCGATGGGGGCGGAGCCGGATCAGCCGAAGGGCGTGGCGCTGCTTCCGAGGCTGTCGGCGGCGCTCGCCGAGGCCGACGTCCGGGCGCACATCGCGGCGCAGCAGCGCGCGCTCAGCGCCGCCGACCAGCGGATCGAGAACGGGCCGGTCGGGCAGGCGCGGCGGGCCTTCACGAGCGGAGACGTCAATACTGCGCTCGGCATCCTCGGCTCGGCGAACGGCCCCGACGCGCTTCTCGCCGCCGAGCTCGGCAACAAGATCAGGATGTTCTCGATGTACTACTCGCGCGGCAAGCAGGCCGTCGGACGGAACACTGCGACGGCCGTGGATCAGCTCACGCGCGCCCACTCCCTCGCCATCGATATCGGGAACTTCCACAAGGGCGTGGACGGCGAGACCGGCGCGCTGGCCGTCAGCAGCGGGAAGCTGCTCGCGCAAGTCCAGGACCAGCTCGGCCGGGCGGCGCGGTCGGCCAGGGCGTTCGACAAGGCGTACAAGCACTTCGCCGCCGCGCTCGCGGCGAACCGCTCCGACGGCGAGGCGAAGGAGAACGTCGCCCGGCTCGCCTCGGAGGCCAAGGACCTTTACCTGACCTCCTACGGCCAGATGCAGATCGATCCGTCGGCGGCGATCCGCGGCTTCAAGCTCGTGCTGTCGATGACCGGGCCGGACGATCCCTACCACTCCAAGGCGAAGGACCGCCTCGCGGACATGACCGGCGGGGGCCGATGAGCGCGGGCCGCCCGGACGGCCGCTCGAGCGGTTCCGCGGCGGCCCGGCGTGGGCGCTCCGACGCCGCGGGGGAGGGGAATCAAATCGATCTCTTCTCCGCGGGGGCACGGCCAGCCTCCACGACCGCCGTCGCGGCTTCGCCCGTCCGGCCTGAGGACGCTCAGCCGGCGATCCTGAGCGTCTCGGAACTGACCTCGCGGATCAAGGGCCTGATCGAGGGCGGCATCGGCCGGATCTCGGTCGGAGGCGAGCTGTCGAATTGCCGGCGGCAGAGCTCGGGTCACCTCTACTTCACCCTCAAGGACGGTGGGGCCACGATCGGTGGGGTCATGTGGCGGCAGTCCGCCGGCCGCCTCAAGTTCGAGCCAAAGGACGGACTCCAGGTCGTCTGCGAGGGGCGCATCGACGTCTATCCGCCGCACGGCAAGTACCAGCTCGTCGCGGACCGCATCGAGCCGCTGGGCGCGGGCGCACTCGCCCTCGCGTTCGAGCAGCTCAAGGCGAAGCTCGAGGGAGAGGGGCTCTTCGAGGCGGGTCGCAAGCGGCCGCTTCCGTTCCTGCCCCGCCGGATCGGCGTCGTCACCTCGCCGACGGGCGCGGCGCTCCGCGATTTCCTGCGGGTGCTCCACCTGAGGTTCCCCGGGCTGCCGGTGCTCGTCGCGCCCGCGAAGGTGCAGGGCGAGGGGTCGGGGGCGGAGGTCGTCGCCGCGATCGAGCGGCTTTCGGCGGGGCAGGAGGTCGACGTCGTCGTCGTCACCCGCGGCGGCGGCTCGATGGAGGACCTCTGGACGTTCAACGAAGAGGCGGTCGCCCGGGCCATCGCCCGTTGCCGCGTGCCCGTGGTCTCCGCGATCGGTCACGAGATCGATTTCACGATCGCCGACTTCGTCGCCGACCGGCGGGCGCCGACGCCGACCGGAGCCGCGGAACTGCTCGCGCCGGTCCGCGCGGATCTCGAGGCCTCGGTGCTGGTTCTCGGACGCCGGTTGCAGCGCGGGCTGCTCGCCCGAGTCCAGACCGGCCGAGAACAGCTTCTGCGGCTCCGCATGCGCCTAGGCGACCCGGGGCGCGGCGTCGCCGATCGGCGCCTCGCCCTCGCGGAACTCGAGGACCGTTTGGCCGAGGCGATGCGGTCGGGGGTGGACGGGCGCCGCCAGACCCTCCGCCGGCTGCGCGAGCGGACCGACGCGAGGAGCCCGAGGGTCGAACTGGCGGCACGCCTCCGGGGACTCCACGCCCTTCGCTCGGCCCTCGAGCGCGCCGGGCGACGGGCGCTCGGCCTCGACCCGCGGCGCCTGGCGCTGGCGCAGCTCGACGCCCGACTCCGCTCCGCAATGGCCGGCCACGTCCAATCGAGGCGAGAGCTCCTGCGCATCGGCGGCGCGCGCCTCGAGGCGATCTCCCCCGAGCGGGTGTTCGAGCGCGGCTACTCCATGACCCGCCTCGTCCGGTCTGGCGGGCTGCTGCGGTCCTCCTCCGAGGTCCGGCCCGGGGAAGAGATCGAGGTCGTCGTGGGTTTTAGGACCGAGGCCGGTCGATGTGGCGAGGACAGCGTGCGGGCCATCGTTCGGGCGGCCGGTGGTGGTGCGAAGGATGCGACCGGGCAGGCCTGAGGCCGCCGGGTTGCATTCGACCAGAAGCTTTCGTAGCCTGCGCGCCCGGTCCGAGGCAGGCGACCGGCCGAGTGGCAGGCGCCGGAGAGTATCGTCATGGTGATGCACGAATCGCTGGAGACGGTTGCCCCGCCGAAGCTGGAGCGGCGGCGCTTTCAGCGTTGGGCGCTCGAACGCCCCGCGCGGTTCAGTGCCCACGAACGTAGCGCGACCGGCACGGTCCGCGACATCTCGGCCGGCGGCGCCCTGATCCAACTCGACCGCGCCGCAGATGTGCCCGAACGCGTGCTGCTCTATCTCTTCCTCTCGTCGATCGACGGAGCGCCGGCCGCCATACTTGCCCGCGTCGTGGAGGTCCGCGGACGCAGGGTCCGAGTCGCCTTCGACCCGTTGCCGCAGTTCGTGGCGGACGCCATCGCCGCCGAGATCCGCGCGGCGCGGCGGCCTGCCCGGACGGCGAGCGCGTTCCTGAACTAGCGGACGTTCGTGCGCCTTCGAGGCGGGCGCCCGCGCGACTTGCGCCCGGGCCGCGCCGCACCAAGGTTCAGGGGGCGTGTGGCTCCGTGTCCCGGATGGGCCGGAGGCGGGGCCACTGCACTCGGAGGGACCGATGACAAAGAGACTCGGATGGGCAGCCGGCGTCGCCGTGCTGTTCTCGGCTGCAGCCGCCTGGGCCGTGAAGCCGCTCGACACCGCGGAGCGCCACCTCGCGATGGTTCACGTCGGAATCATGAGCGCGGAGGAGAATGCGAAGGCGCTCTACACGCTGGCCGCGAAGCCGGAGACGTACTCGTCGAAGCACGCGCAGATGATGGTCAAGAACATGGACGACGACATCGCCCAGGCCGAAACCCATCTCGGCGAATTGCCGCCGCTCGCCGTGGGGCCGTACGACAAAGCGACGCGGCACATGAACGACACGCGCAGCTACCTCGAGGACGCGAAGAACCTCCTCGGGCAGCTCCAGTCCACGGCCAACGTGATGGACAACCCGACGCAGGTCAAGGACTGGACGACGCGTATCTGGAAGGACCTGCAGCATGCCCGCAAGAGTTCCAAGGACACGGCCAGCGACTTCGGCCTGCCCACGGGCTTCCAGACCCCGGGCTGAGTCCGGATCGGGGTCGGCGCCGGGACGTTCCCGAGGCTCCCATACCCGGGGCCTCGGGGACGTCCTTCAGTGTTCCCGGTGGCCGTGCGGCGCGGCTATACTTGCCGCGCCGTGATTCGACTGCTGCCGCTGTTGTCCGCCCTGGTCATTGGGAGTCCCGCCGTTCCCGTGGTGCGGGACGTCGACGGGCTCTTGCGGCTCGCGCACCGGGGGAGGGGCAACCTCGTGGTGCTGCACTTCTGGGCAACCTGGTGCGGCGCGTGCCGTGCGGACCTTCCGCGCGTGCGGGAGTTGCAGCGCGGCCTCGCGACTCTCGGAGTTCCGATCGTGGGGGCGTCGCTCGACCGACCGGAGGAGGCAGCCCGGGTGGCGAACTATGCACGCGAGCAGGGGCTCGCCTTCCCGAACGCCGTCCTGGACAGCCCGGACCCGGACCCCGTCGTCGCCCGCCTCGACCCGGCTTGGGGCGCGGATCTTCCGGCTACCTTCCTCGTGGACGGATCTGGTAAGACTCTCCGCGCCTACCTGGGGGCCACGCCGGTCGAGCGGGTGCTCGAGGACGTCCGGCGGTACTCCGGGGGCTCCACCTCCGAGGAGAAAAGACCATGAAGAAGATCATCGTCGCCGCGGCTCTCGCGCTGTCCTTTCCCGCTCTGGCCAAGCAGACCACGACCACCGTCAAGGTGAAGGGCTGGCACTGCGCCGGGTGTGCCCAGGAGACCGAGGATGCGATCAAGAAGGTCAAGGGCGTGAAGAGCGCCACGGCGGACTTCGACAAGCACACGGTCGTCGTGGCCTATGACGACAGCCAGGCCAAGCCCGGGCAGATCGACAAGGCCGTCAAGAAGGCCGGCTACAAGGTCGAGAAGTAAGGGTGTTCGGCCGAGGCGGGCCTCGCTCGCCCGGTGGTGGGGCCAGTCCTGGCTCCTCCGCCGGTAACGAGGAGAGGGCGCGAGGTCCGCTCGGCCTTCCTTCCGCCCCGCCACGCTGGGCGTGGTGGGCGTTGGTCTTCCTGTCCCCGGTGGCCGTCGCGCTTCGCGCGTTCCTGGCCGGCCCCGGACTCGGCGACACCGACCTCGACTTTCTCTTCCGCCCCTTCTGGAAGTACCTCGCGGCGAGTCTGCGCGACGGCCGGCTCCCGCTCTGGGACCCGTACATGGGCGCGGGCATCCCCTTCATCGCGGCGGGCCAGAGCCAGGCGCTCTACCCGCCCGCCATGCTGCTCTTCGCCGGCCTGCCCTTCGAGGTGGCGGTTTACTTCTTCAGCTTCGGGCACATCCTGTGGACCGCCGCAGGCACCTGGCGCGTGGGACGCCGTCTGGGCCTGGAATCCGATGCGGCGATCTCGGCCGCCTGCTTCGTGGCGGCGGCGCCAGTCATGGACGCGCTCATCCAGCACCCCAACAGCCTCGCCGCGGTGGCCTGGTTGCCGTGGACGTGGCTCGCCGCCGAACGCGTGTGCGAGGGTGGCCGCTGGGGGATCGCGGCGCTCGCGGGCTGTGTCGGCTTGGGGTTGCTGTGCGGCTCACCGGAGATGACGATGCTCGGGGCCCTCGCGGTCGTGGTCCTCGCGGTCGTGCGCACGGCCGGCGGGAACCGGCGCGCGATCCCGCTGTGCGCGCTCGGTGGCATCGCCGGCGTGGGCCTCGCCGCGGGCATGATGCTTCCGTTCCTGCAGCTTCTCCACCACGGGAGTCACATCGCCGATATCAGGAACCTCGAGTCCGCCTGGTCGATGGGCCGAGGTGACATCGCCGGCCTGTTCTTGCCGCTGGTGGAGTTCTCGGCCCGGGGACCGTCGTTCCAGGACCTCTTCTTCGGACCGTTCCAAGGGTTGCTCTGCCGGGTCTACCTGGGGATCGGGGCCGTGGTCCTGGCGTGGGTGGCGGTCTCCGGCAAGCAGCGACGCGAGGCGTGGCTGTTCGGAATTCTCTTCCTCGAGATCCTGCTCGGCGCGCAGGGTGGTTGGGTCTCGGTCGGCCTCGAGAAGATCCACCTGGGCCAACTGGCATGGCGCTTCCCGGTCAAGTACCTCTACTCCGCACCGATCCCCCTCGCGCTGCTGGCCGCTGCGGGCGCGGACCGGCTCTCCCGCCGGCGCGGCGGCCGGTTGGCGCCGACGCTCCTGATCGTCGGCGGTGCATGTGTCACGGCAGAGTTGCTCGCCCGCCGACAACAACTCGGCGCGCCGGTCGGTCTCTCCCTCGCGTGGATCGGCGTCGTGTTCCTCGCGATCGGCGCCCTCGCCGCGTGGGCGCCCGAGGGGGCCTGGCGACAATGGGCGCTCGTCGCCGCCGGTGTGGCCGACTTGACGGCGTTGGGCCTGCGCGTCCCCTTCAAGAGCGAGACCGAGCACTGTCCCCTGGTCGCGGCCATCCGGGCGCGGGCGAACGGAGGGCGCGTCGACGGCCTGGAGGGACGTCCGCTCGACGACACCGGCTTCTACGCCCCCCGGCCGCAGCAGCTCGACTGCCTCACGGGGAACGTGCTCGCGCAGTACGGGATCCCGTCCGTGCACTACTTCGGGACGCCTTGGCCGCCCGGCTCCGGCGCACTCGTCGAGCATTTTGGTCCCAAGGGCGATGCGCTCCTCGGCGCGGGACTCTACCTGCGCGACCACCCCGCGCCGCAACCCGGACTCGCTCCGATCCGGGGTCTGGAGCCGCTCTGGGCGGCTTCCGTGATCGACGTCGCGCCGCGGGCCGAACTGAGGCCGAAGGCGCGGGTGGTCGACGACGTCGAGACGGCCCTCGCGCAGGAGACCGTCGCGCGGGCCCGGGCCGAGGTGCTCCTCGACTCGCCCGCGCCGGACCCGACCGCCCCCGGCTCGCCCTACGCGGGCCCCGACTCCGCGGCGATCCTGCGCGACCTGGGAGACCGCGTCGAGGTCGAGACCGCCTCGGCCGAGGCGCGCTGGCTGGTCCTCGCGGATCTCTTCGACCCGGACTGGACCGCCTCAGTCGACGGCGTGCGCGCGCCGATTGCCCTGGCCTACGGGACGCTTCGCGCGGTCCACCTCGGACCCGGCCAGCACCTCGTCGTCTTCAACTACCGTCCGCGCGCCGTTCGAGTCGGCCTCGGGATCACGGCCGCGACGGTACTCGCCCTGCTGGCCGGCGCCTTCGTCCGCGGGCGCCGGCCCAGGTACGCCTGACCCACGGGTCCTCGCGGACCCACCCCCGCTGATGCCTCGAGGGGCGGCGGCTGGTGTTCGGCCCAGCAGTGAACGGGGGTTGGGAGCCCGGGGAACTGAGCAGCGCATTGGCCCGCACATTGCTCCGTCAATCACTCGCGACCCCGTGGGTCGGGCGGGAGAAGGCCATGGCGAGGATCTTGGTCGTCGACGACGACCCTTTGGTGGGCAAGGCTCTCTCGCGACTCTTGCGGCGCGAGGGCTTCGAAGTCGCGATTGCCTCGGACGCAGCTCAGGCCTTGGTGATGCTGGACGGCTTCACGCCCGACCTCGTGCTCTCGGACCACCGGATGCCGGGGATGACCGGCGCCGAACTGCTGGCGCTCGTTCGCCGGCGGCATCCCGGGGTTCTCCGGCTCTTGATCTCCGGCGACGCCGAGCGAGCGCCGTCCGTGGCCGGCGACCCGGACCTCGAATTCGTGGCGAAGCCCTGGGACGGGCCCGCGCTGGTCGCACGATTGCGGGGAATGCTGTCGCCCTACGATGCTTTCGGCGAACGGGAGGTGACACTGTGAGCCCGAAGCCAGCGAGCCGGATCGAGGCGGCGTCGGGACAGGCCTGGGCGGGCTGCCTCGGTCGCGCTGCGGGCAGTAACAGCGTCTCCTGGCTCCACCTCGGCTTCGCTGCGATCGACGGCCTCATCCTCTTGCAGGTCGGGCTCGAACGTCGACTGGAAGCCGCTGCTATCCTCACCGCGGTATTCTTGGCCACGCCGCTCTCCAACGAGCTGATCAACCGGTCACTGGCAAGTATTGGGATCGAGATCGCGGAGGCCGTACGCGTCGCGTGGAACCTCGGAGACGCGCTGCTCGTCGGCCATCTCACTGGCTGGGGAATGGGCGCCGGTGCCTACCTTCTGCTCTTGATCGTCGGCTCGGGCGTTCTGCTCACGCCGTCCAGCCTCTGGCGAGGGGCCGTCCTCTGGGGCGGAACGCTCGTCGTCGCCGCGCTCGACGGCGGCACTCCGATCCGCTGGTTGCCCCTCGGTGCCGGCACGGCAGCGGCATTCTTCCTGATCCGCGATCAGTCGAAGGTCATCGCACAGATGCTCGACGAGGCGGTGGCGGGACGCGGCGAGATCGAGCGGGCGCGCCGCGAACTTGGCGCGATCCACGACGCGGCCGTCCGCCAGGAGAAGCTCGCGGCGCTCGGGATGCTGGCGGCCGGGATCGCCCACGAGATCAACAACCCGATGAGCTTCGTCGGAAGCAACGTCTCACTCCTCCACCGCGAGCTGAAAGCGCTTCCCACTCTCCCGGAGCCGCTGCGCGAGTGGGTCGACGAGATCCTGCCCGAGACCCTGGACGGCATCCGCCGCGTCAACTCGATCGTGGCCGACCTACGGCGGTTCGCGCGCAACGACCGTGCCGAGATGGAGCCGTTCGACTTGAACGAAGAGGTCGAGGCCGCTCTGCGTATCGCGCGGCTCCAGGTCAAGGGAAGCTGCGCGCTCGTCCGCGACCTCGGCCCGGTGCCCCAACTCCTGGGCCGTCCGCGCCAGATCTCCCAGATGCTCCTGAACTTGATCGTCAACGCGGCCCACGCGCTGCACGGTCGCGATCGCGGGATCGTCACGGTGATCACCCGCAGGGCTGGGGACGAGGTGCTGGTGGCGGTGCGCGACAACGGGGTTGGCATGGACGAGTCGACCCGGGCCCGCCTCTTCGAACCGTTCTTCACGACCAAGCCCGTCGGCGAGGGAACGGGCCTCGGACTCGCGGTCGTGCACGGCGTGGTCGCCGACCACGGCGGCCGCATCGAGGTCGAGAGCGCTCCAGGGGCCGGTAGCTGCTTCACCGTTCGTCTGCCGTGCCAGCCGACGCACGTGCCCGCACCCGAAAGCCGGCCGACGGGGACCTGGCGACTGGACGCGATCCAGATCCGTGCCGCCGGCGCCTGATGGGCGACCGCTCGTTCTCTACCCTTGCGGGCAGGCCGCCTCCAGTACATGCTTTGGGAGATCCTCAGGAGGTCTCCTGGCCATGGTGCGTCTGTCTTGGGGCTTGTTCGCGGCTTTGGCTTTCTGCCTTTGGGGTTCGCCGCGCGTCGCGCGGGCGTCCGAATTCCCTCGATTGATCTTGTCGCCGCCCTCGCTCGATCTCCCCCGGACGCCGCCGGCGCTCGAAGGGCTGGACGGAGGCGGCTACTACGTTGTCGCGGGACGGGCCGAACCGGGCCTCAGCTTCCTCGAGTTCCTGGTGGACTGGATGGTCCGGATCGGTGAGGGCGTGGCGACGCTCGAGCTCATGACCTACGGCGGCTACTACGGCGGGCTGTACCAGCCGAGTCCGACGTGGCTGCTAGGCGCGCTCGTCTGGGAGGCGCTGCACCCGCTGCTCGACGCACTCGTCGTCTGGGGCATCGGGAGCGCCTCGCCCTGGTTCTTCCCGCGGTACTTCTGGACTCTGTTGGGCGCCTACGTCGGCAGCATCGTCGGCGGAGGAATCTTCTGGGTCCTGACCCTCGTCGCGCCGGAGGCCTTCGTCGCGTGGGGACTGCTCGGCACGGCGATCGCCGCCGGCATCACGGTCGGCACTCAGACCTCGACGAAGCGGCTGCGCCGTCCGGTCTTCCTGCGGCGACGCTGGCGCCGCTGGGGCGACGCCGAACCGCCCTCGGACGCGCCGACGCTTTCGGCTTCCTTGATGCCAGCGGTGGGCCTGCCGCCGTTCCTCGCGGTCGAATTCTGAGCTACATTGGCGGCTATGGAGCCGTGCCCGGTCTGCGAGGCCCCGCACCCTCCCGGGGCGCTCGAGTGCGCGGTCTGTGGCAAGGTCTTTGCCGCGGGCCACGCCGCAGCGGTTGCGGGTACGCTCGATGGACTGGAACCCACTCGGCACGTACCGCCGGCCGACACCGCACTCGAGGCGGTGCCCGGGCTCGAGACGACCTCGCTCGCGACGCCCGCGCTCGCCGCCGTGCCCGCGGTGTCGCTGCCGGACCTCGAGACGACCCAATTGCCGGATCCCGCGGGAGCGGTGGCGGTCGCCCCGCCCCCGGACTTCGAACAGACGCTGCTGGATCCCACCGGAGGACCCACTGTCTTCGGCCCGGTGATGTGCCGCGGCTGCGGCGCCGTCGGGCAGGAGGAGGGCCTCTTCTGCAACCGCTGCGGGCGCCGCTTGCCGCGCGTACAGCTACAGCTCGCCGAAGCGCAGCTCCTGGACGACGGCGCGAGTTCCGACGTTCCGTGCCGCTCCTGCGGGGCCCGGCACATCGTGCACGGCATCTGCGTCGATTGCGGCGTCCCGCAGAGGCCTTCCTAGTTGAAACCGACCCGGTTCACCCGTGCGGCCGAACTGCCGGCCTACGTCTTCGCCGAAATCGGCGAACGCGTCCGCAGGGCCCGTGCCGAGGGGAGGGTGGTCTATGACTTCTCGCTCGGCAACCCCGACGGCGATCCCCCCGAGGAGGTGCAGGTCGCGCTGCGCGCCGCCGCCCGTCCGGGCCATTTCCGCTACCCACAGGCGAACGGCGACAGGACCCTCCGCGAGGCGATGGCGCGCTGGTACCGGCGGAACTACGGCGTCGACCTCGATCCCGAGGCGGAGATCCTGCCGGTCCTCGGCTCCAAGGAAGGCATCGGTCACCTCCTGCTCGCGACCCTCGGACCCGGCGACGCGTTCCTCACCCCGAGTCCCAGCTACCCGATTCACGTGTACGGCGGAAAGATGGCGGGCGCCGAGGTCGTCGGCGTCGGCATCGGGCCCGACCAGAGCTACGTCGAGAACGTTCGCCGCGCGCTCGAGCGTGCCCGGGCGCGTCCGAAGGGGCTGCTCGCGTGTTTCCCGCACAATCCGACCGGCGTGACTGCCGCCGACGGGGAGCTCGAGGCGCTGCTCGAGATCGCCCGGGAGCGCGACCTCTTCTTCGTCCACGACCTGGCGTACGCCGACATGGACTTCGGCCGGCCGCGAGCCCCGTCGGCGCTCGCGGTGCCGGGCGCGCGTGAGCGGACGGTCGAGTACTTCTCGCTGAGCAAGAGCTACCAGATGCCCGGCTTCCGCTGCGGATTCTGCTGCGGCAACCGCGAGCTCGTCGCGGCGCTCGCGCGGATCAAGAGCTACCTCGACTACGGGATGTTCGAGCCGATCCAGTCGGCCGCGCGGGTGGCGCTCGACGATTGCGTGGACTTCCCGACCCGAATGCGCGACCGCTACCACGCGCGGGCGCGGGCGCTTTGCGAGGGGCTCTCGGCGGCGGGTTGGTCCGTGGCGATGCCGAAGGGATCGATGTTCCTCTGGGCCAGGCTGCCCCCGGCCTGGACGAGCCGGGGAAGCTGGGCTTTCTCCCGGGCGCTCTTCGACGCGGCGGGCGTCGCGGTCTCGGCCGGCGCTGGCTTCGGTGAGGGAGGCGACGGCTTCGTCCGCTTCGCGCTCGTCGAGCCCGAGGCCCGGATCGGCCGTGCCTGCCTCGCGATCGCGGCGTTCCTCCGGGAGCCGTGAGTGCACGCCGCGTTCGCATGCAGCGAGGGCTGCCCCGGCGAGTTTCCGCTCTTTCAGCCGCGCTACGAATGCCCGCGCTGTGGCGCGCTCCTCGAGGTCCGCCACGACGCGGCCGCATTGCGTGCCCGGCCGAGGGCGGAGTGGCGCGCCCTGTTCGATTCGCGAGGCCCCGCCTCGCCCTGGCCGCTCGCCTCCGGCGTCTGGGGCAAGCGCGAGTGGGTGCTCCCGGAGATCGAGGACCGGGACGTCGTCTCGCTCGGCGAGGGCTGGTCGCCGCTCGTGCCCGCACCGCGGGCCGGCCGGGCGCTCGGCCACGAGCGGCTTTGGGTGAAGCAGTGCGGCCACGCGCATACCGGCTCGTTCAAGGACCTCGGGATGACCGTCCTGGTCTCGGCCGTGCGGCGGATGCGGCGGACGACGGGCGGCCCCGTCGCCGTCGCCTGCGCGTCGACCGGAGACACCTCCGCTGCGCTCGCCGCCTATTGCGCTGCGGCCGACATCCCGTGCGCCGTGCTGCTCCCACGCGGGAAGATCTCGGCGGCCCAACTCGTCCAGCCGCTCTCCCACGGCGCGCGCGTCCTCGCGCTGGACACCGATTTCGACGGCTGCATGCGGATCGTCCGGGCGCTCGCCGCCGAGGGGACGGTCTATCTCGCCAACTCGATGAACGCCCTGCGCGTCGAGGGGCAGAAAACGGTTGCGCTCGAGCTCTGCGAGCAGCTCGGCTGGACTGTGCCGGACTGGGTCTTCCTCCCCGGCGGCAACCTAGGCAACACCGCCGCCCTCGCGGCCGGCTTCGAGATGCTGCACGCCTCGGGGATCATCGACCGGATGCCGCGCATCGGCGTCGCGCAGGCGGCGGCTGCGGCGCCCCTGCACGCGAGCTTCCTCGCCGGACTCGAACGACTCGAACCGGTGGCGGCGGGCCCCACCGCGGCGACCGCCATCCGCATCGGAGCACCCGTCTCCGCCGCCAAGGCGCTGCGCGCGCTGCGCCGTTTCGACGGACGCGTCGAGCGCGTCGAGGAGCGCGAACTGGCCGAGGCCGCGGGGCTCGCAAACCGGGCCGGTCTGTACGTCTGCCCGCAGACCGCCGTCGCCCTCGGGGGGGTGCGGCGGGCGGCCGCTTCGGGCGCGGTTCGCTGGGAGGATCGCGTGGTCGTCCTCGCCACCGCCCACGGCCTCAAGTTCACGGAGTTCGAGCAGGCCGTGGTGGCGGGCGAACTTCCCGGCGCCGAGGGAGCGGCCGGCAACCGCCCGATCGAGCTGCCGGCCGACCTCGACGCCGTCCGCCACGCTGTCGCGCCCTGATCGCTACGGGCAGCTCCCGAGGAGGATCTGGCTCGGCTTGCTGCCGTCCCCGACGAGAAGATCCGTCAGGCCGTCGCCGTCGAGATCCGCCGCGAGGAGGCTCGTCGGGCAGTCGAGGCCGAGGAGGGGCAAGGACGCTTCGGAGATGAACGATGGGAAGCCGGCACTGACGTGATTGATTAGGACGGACACAGTGTCGGTCGCGCCGCCGCAGCGGACAGGCCCGAGCCCAACGACGTCGGGTAGCCCGTCTCCGTTGACATCGGCGGCGGCGATGCGGGCAAATCCGGCCGGCGTCAGTCCGCCCTGGACGAGGCCGCCGTTCCGGTCGAACCAGAGGGAGACGTTGCCGGCCGCGTCGAGGCCCACCGCGCCCATGGAGCCGGGGCCCTCCAGGGCGACCGCAGCGAGCGAGACGATCGGCTCCTGGACGAACCCGTCCTCGTACTGCGCGGAAAGGGCCGGCGTGGCGGCCCCTTCGAGAAGGACCGGAACGAGCGACACCGTCCCATTGCCGAAGCCGACCAAAAGGTCGTCGGGCGCGTCGCGGCCGGCGGGGTCCGAGAACGGGCCTGCGGCTGCGGCCGTCACGTCGAAAGCCGACGTCGCGCCCGCGTTCCATTGAAGGACCTCGGAGCCGCCTTTCGTGAACTGGCCGCTGCCGTCGTCGAGGTAGAACGTCACGGTCGTCGGCGCGGTGAGGCCGCCGTTGTCGACGACGGCGAGATCTGCCGACCCCGGCCGCTGAAAGTCGCCGACGGTCACCTGCGCCTCGAAGACGTCGGGGAGGGTCTGGCTCGGGGCGAGCCCCAGTGGCGTCCCGAGGAAGATCGACACCGGCGAGTAGCTCGGGTCCTGGCAGAACGCGATCAGGTCGGGACGGCCGTCGCCGTTCAGGTCGCGGGCGAGGAAGCTCGGAGTGAAGCAGGTGGGATCGATACCCGTGTCGAACGTCAGGGCCGGGGCGGGCACGAACGTTCCCTGCTTGGTGCGGAGCGTGACGTAGGCGAGACTCCCGCCGTATTGACCCGAGGTGACGACGTCAGGGACGCCGTCACCGTTCATGTCGACGAGCACGACCGCCGTTCCGACGGTCGGAGTCGCAATCTGAGGGCCCGGCCGGAACGCCGGCGACCACCGGGTGGGGTCGACCGCCGGGTTGCAGCAGGCGCCGGGGTCGGCCGGATCGCGGGCACCGTTCGACGCGAGCGTCCCCTGGATCTCGCAGACGGCTCGGCAGATCCCGCCGAGGCAGAAGGTGCCGCCCTGGGTCGTGCAGGGGTTGCCGTCGAAGACACGGCTGTAGTCGAGGGTGTTCTTCGCCGGGTCGCAGACCTGGCAATCGTCGCCGGGCTCGAACTTGCCGCTCGGGACGACGCCTGCGTCCGGGACCAGGCAACCCACGACGCACTGGCCGCCGCTGCAGAAGCCCGCGCCGCAGCCGTTCCCGTCGGGCCCCGGTGTCCAGGCGGTCGTCGACGTCCCGGGATCGCAGCCGTGACAGGGGTCCGCGGGGTCCGGCTGGGCCGTCGAGTAGACTTTCCCCTGGATGAAGCAGCCGTGCTGGCATGCGCCCGCGACGCAGATCGAGCCCTTGCCGCACGCCAAGCCGTCGGACAATGGCGACCAGTCGGTCGTGGAACGGACGGGATCGCAGATGCCGCAGCCGGTGGGGTCGAGGGTCGAGGGGGCCATGCGCCGGCCGGCGATGGTGCAGCCCGCGAATGGCGCGCCCGCGTCGGCGACCGCGGGCTCGGAGGGCGCGGGACCGACCTCGAGCCCACCGCCCGGAGGGGTGGACGAGTCGCCGCCGTCGGAAGACGGCAACGCGGCCGGGATGGGCCCACAGGCGAGGGCGGTAAGTGTGAGGAGGAAGGCGGCGAAGCAACGGGTCGGCAGCGGGCGGTCCATGTCAGTCTCCGTGTCAGGGCCACGCATCGTGGCAGTCTGGACGGAGAGCCAACTCACTCCGCATGCCAGCGCCAACCTCCTGGAATTGCGACGCGAACAGCGGCGACCGCGGTCCGAGATCAAGACCCCTGTCCGGAATCCGCCCTCGCTTCCAGTCCGTTCAGTACGGGCGGGGTCGCGAAAGCCGCGGAAAGAAGTCGAGGGCCGACCCCGGCCCATCCGAGGCGCCCTTCCTTCCTTGCTTCCTTTCGGGCCGGCTGGTTGGACGAGCCGCTTTGCGGGGCGAAAAATTGCCGGAGTCTGGCGGCCGTGGTCTGATCGAATCGATGGTCGCGCTGCTCCTGCTCGCCCTCTTCGTTCCGACTCGGGGCCCGTCCCCGGAGGCGGCCTACCAAAAGGCGCGACGGTCGTTCTACGCCCTCAAGGCCGATGCGAAGCTGCGGCGCGACAGGGCCCACTGGCTCGTCGCGGCGGCGCGCTTCGAGGCGGTCGCGGAGCGCTACCCGCAGTCGGCGCGCGCGCCGCAGGCGCTCTTCACTGCGGCCGAGCTGCGAAGCGAGTTGTCGCGCCTGTCGTTCGTGGCCGCCGATCGGCGGGGTGCGCTGATGGACTACCGCGAGGTCGCCCGCCGCTACCCAATGAGCCCGCTGGCCGACGACGCGCTCTGGCGCGCGGCGCGCATCGAGCTCGACCGCGACGACGACCCCGAATCGGCGCGGGCCGACCTCCAGCGCCTTCTCCAGAAGTACCCGCGCGGAGACATGGCGCACCGCGCGCGGGCGCTGCTCGCCTCGCTCGGCGCCGCGCCCGGGAAAGCCGGACGCTCCGCCCCACCCCCACCCCCTCCCGCAGAGCGGGGGAGGGTGAGCGTGGCCCCCGAGCACCGCTCGATCGCCGTCGCCGCCGCGCCGACGAAGCGCGGGGCGAAGGCGCTCGAAGAGGCCGGGCCCGCGCCCGGGGGCGTGCCGCTCGCCGTCCAGATGGGGCTGCGGGTCCGGCGGATTGTCATCGACGCGGGCCACGGCGGGCACGACACCGGCGCCA
>DAIDIT010000213.1 GCA_027451705.1 Pseudomonadota bacterium | reverse complement strand
TCTTGGCGCGGCCGAGGCGGCGGACGACTTCGTCCCAGCCGGGCGTTCCGGCGAGCTTGTGGCAGGCGAGGCAGCTTCCCTCGCGCTCGGTCTCGGCGCGCTCGTCCCCGGCGAGCGGGCGTTCGCCGGGGTCGGCGAGGTTCTTGATCTGGCGGCCGCCGCGGGTGACGAGGCGGTTCACGTCGAACCGGTCGGTCGGCGAGCCCCCGCCCGCGCGCATCATGTCGAAGCCGTGAGGGCCGGGCGCGGTTTCCGGGGGACCGCGCGGGAACGAGGCCGGCGCGGCGGGCTGGAACGATGCCGCCACGGCGCCGCGGGGGGCTTGCCCCTCTGGAAACGTCTTGGCGCGATGCTGGCGCACGCCCTCGAGCCTCTGGAGGAGGTGCTCCTGCGCGACAGACGGATCGCGGTCGGGCGACACGACGGCGTGCCCCTCCTCGGCGCGCTCGAGCGCGTCCACCTCCTCGAGGGTCGGCCCGCGCTCCGCGACCGGCGGCGGCTCGGCCGGCTCCTCCCGGCCGCGGCCGACGCCGTAGCCCAGCGCCCCGGGGCTCGTGTGGCAGCTCTCACAGGTCCGGGCCCCGAGGCTGACCTGGTGCGGGATGAGCGGCGCCAGGGTCGCCGAGGGCAGCCCCTCCGAAGTCAGGTGGGGCCCGAGGAAGCCGACGCCGCCCTTGGCCCCGACGGCGCGGATCGAGAGCAGGCAGCCGGGGGCGAGCCCGGTCACCCGCCCCTGCAAGTCGACCCCGAGGGGCGGCTCGACGAGCGCGTGCGGGCTGGGCCGAAAGGTCTCCTGCCCCGCGGTCGCGACCTCGCCGGCCTCGCCGAACGGGCTCCCTCGGGCACGCAGCGAGGAGACCCAGTCGACCGCGCTGCGGCGGAAGTCCGCCTCGACGTGACAGCCCTCGCACTCGACGGCGCGCGGCACGTGGCAGGCGAGGCACTCGAGCTTCTGGACGTGCGCCGGGATCGCGTCCATCGCGACGCGGCCGGCCTCGCTCGACCAGTGGCCGTTGAGGTCGCGGTCGCGGAGCAGCGGGATCGGATGCTCCTTGCCGTCGAGGCCGAGCAGGATGGCCGCGTCGCCGCGCCGGATCCAGCGCGCCTCGGCGTTGCCCCGGGAGCTGAGCAGGTGGTCGACGCCGTCGACGGTCGCCACGCCGCGCGGCCCCTCGAGCCGCACCGGCGTGCCGTAGCCCACGGGCAGCTCCCACGGGTAGGCCTTCGGCGTCCCGTGGCAGTCCTCGCAGGCGACGGAGACTTGCAGGTGCATCGTCGGGTAGACGTTGCAGTCCCCGTGGACGTCGACCGAGTCGTGGCAGTCCTGGCACTCGAGGCCGCGCCGGTAGTGCAGGTCGGTGTAGTAGCCGCCGCCCTGCCAGTGGCAGTGGGCGCACTGCGAAGAGGGGACGCGGGCGGTGATCCGGTGCTGGAGCGGGTGACCCGGCCCCTGGTCGGTCAGGGCCGCGTCCGTCGAGTGGCCGACGCCGTCGACGCCGTAGAGGACGTGGCAGGCCGAGCAGCCCTCGGAGCGCCAGCGGCCGCCGGCCCCGGGGCGGCCGCGGTCCCAGAGGTGGCAGCGGGCGCAATCCTTACGGAACATGTCGCCGACCGCGGCGCGCGGGAGCGTGCCGAAGCGGGCGAGCCCCTCGGCGGCGCCGGGGATCACGCCCGCCTCGGAGACGCGGCGCAGAAAGCCTTGGTCGATCGCGCGGCCCGCCCAGCGGCGGTAGGCGGCCGAGCCCGCGACCGGGACCGGACCGTCCGGATCGTCGACCGGCACGTCGGCGAAGGCGGGGCCGCCCTTCTCGATCAACCCGTTCGCGGCGAGCGTGTTGGTGGCCTTGCCGAGCTCGGCGGCCATCAGGCTCCGCGGCACGCGGTAGGCCTGCGCCCCGCCGGTCGCGCCGGTCGGGTCGTCGACCTTCGAGACGACGCTCATGAGCCTTCCCCCGACGGGCGCGGGCAGCGGGATCCCCTGGAAGGTCGTGAGAGAATTCGCGGTGGCGTGGCAATTCGCGCAGCCCTGTCCGAGCCCGACCACCCAGAGGCTTCCGGGGTTCGGGGCCATGCCGCGGTGGGCCTCGGCTTCCGTGGGCGCGTCGGGCGAGCCGCCGTGGCAGACCGCGCAGGAGGCGCCCGAGCGGCCGCCGGCCATCGTGTCCGCGACCCACTGCATCTTGTCGTTGATCGGCTCGATGCCGCGGTGGCAGCGCAGGCAGCCGTCCTCCTTCGGGAAGCGCGGCTTCGCCTCCGGCGCGGCCGAGGCCAGGGCCGGCCCGAGATCGAGCCGGTCGAGGAGCCGCCGCCAGCGCGCGACCCAATCGGAGCGGCCGTGCTGCGCGAGGTTCGAGACGTAGCGCGCGATCGCCCAGAGGTCTTCGCGCGAGAAGCCGGACTGGGCGTACGACGGCATCGCGCTGCCGGGCATGCCGGTCAGGAGCGTCCGGACGACGTCGCGCGGGCCCGCCCCCCGTTTGAAGATCCCGGGGCCGAGGGTCAGGTCCGGCGGCCGCGGCTTCAGCTCTCCGGCCGACGGTCCGTCGCCGCGCCCCGAGGCGCCGTGGCAGGCGACGCAGCCCGCGCTCGCGAAGAGGTCCGCGCCCCGCCCCGGCGGTCCGGGCGGAGCGTCGCCCGTGTCGACCGGAGGCGCCGGTGCGCCGCGCGGCGCGAGCGACAGGACGAAGTCGACCATCGCCCAGCGCGTCGGGGCGGGCAGGTGCGCGAAGGGGGGCATCCCCGAGGCCGGGATGCCGACCGTGATCGTCCGGAAGAGGTCCTCGGCGGCGGGCGGGGAGTCGGGCGGCGTGGACCGCAGCTCGAAGTTGCCCGTTCGGAAGTCCCGCGGCGGGACTCGCAGAAAGCGCGCGAGCTCGCCCTTGCCATCGCCCGCGGCGCCGTGGCACGCGGCGCAGTAGCGGCCGAAGCTCCCGCGCCCGAGCGCGACGTGGGGCGGGGGGCGCGGCCCCGGATCGACCTGCGACCAGGAGACGGCCGGCACCGCGGGCACCAGCCCGTCGGCGGCGACGTCCAGGGGAGAAGGGGTCCTGCGGGCGCAGCCGGCCGCGGCGGCGAGAGCGGCGGCGAGCGGCAAGACATGCCGGAGCACGTCTCAGTCGGTTTCCGCGCGGGGGGCGAGCTTGGTGCCGCGCATGACCCGCAGCCGGTTGCCGCGCCAGGTGACCGTGTTGCTCACGAGAGCATGAAGGAACGCCCCTCCGACGACGAGATCCTTGACCGGGGTCAAGAGGCAGTCGCGGAGCCGCAGCCGGCTCCCCTCGAGCCTCGAGCGCGACAGCCCGTCGACCAGGCTCTTGATCGCGCAGACGAGGCCGAACGTCCAGAAGCGGCGCGCGGTGGGCTCGCACAGCCAGGCGAGCAGCGCGATCGCAGGGGGATTGAGAAGGATCTGGAAGGCGTAGAAGAAGCGGCCGATGAGCTTGCGCTGGATGATGTCCCAGCGGACGTAGCGCCGGTAGAACTCGCCGACGGTGACCTGGTAGGAGACGTTCGCGACCATCGTGTGGGCGAAACGGATCTGGCGCCGCAACTTTCCCTGGACGGCCCGGCCGATCAGGTAGTCCTCGGCGAGCACGTCCTTGTAGGCGGCGAAGCCGCCGAGATCGGCGACCGTCGCCTTGCGCATCGCCATCGACTTGCCGACGACCAGGCCGACGCCGAGGATCCGCCCGGGCGCGATCAGCCCCGGGGTCACGAAGCTCGCGAGGTGCAGCCGGTCCATCCACGAACCCAGCCGATCCTCGCCGAAACCGACGATCCCGTGCGTGACCAGCGCCACTTTCGGATCGGCGAGGTGGTAGGCGACCTCCTTCAGGTAGTCCGGCCCGACCCGGACGTTGGAGTCGCTCACGAGCAGGACGTCGTGCCGCGCCTCCTGCTCGAGGGTGAGGAGCTGGTTGACCTTGGCGTTGAGGCCGGGCGTCCCCCGCTGCACGACGACCCGCACCCGATCGGGCCAGCGCCGGGCCGCCTCGCAGGCGAGCGGGTAGGCCGGATCCTCCTCCGACTTCACTCCGAGCAGCAGCTCGTAGTGGGGGTAGTCGAGCGTCGCGAAGACCTCGAGGTTCGCCTCGAGATCGTCGTCGATGCCGCAGAGCGGCTTGAGGATCGAGATGCCCGGGAACTCGGTCGGGGCCGGCACCGACTCCCGGAGGTGCCGCCAGAGCGAGAGGTGCTCGACGGCGAGGACCAGCAGCCCGAAGGCCGCGGCGACGAGGAGCACGTTGGACAGCAAGTGCAACGCGGGCCTCCAGCCCCCTACTTCGCGCGACTCCCGGCGAGGCGCAGCCCCGCGGGTCGTTGAGAGGTGGGCGCGGCCCCCGCGTGGGCCGGAACGGGCAGCGGCACCGGCTTCGCCCGGATGCCCCCGTCCGCCGCGGCCGCTTCCGCGGCGCGAAGCTCCGCGATCTGACGCGCGGCCCGGATCGCCCGGAGGTTGTGGAGCGCGACGGCCGGGATCACGACCCGGGGCGCGGCGGCAGGCGGCGTCGGGTCGGGCGCGCAGGGGGAGCAGGCGGACGCGGCGAGGAGGAAGAGGAGAGGGGCGATGCGGGGCATTGGGATTCTCGGCGTCGGCTCGATGGCGCGGGGGCACGATAACCGCGCCCGCGCGCGAGGTCAAAGACCGCCGGGCGGCCCATGCGGCACGGCGCTTGCGCTCACGGTCGGTCGCCGGAGCGTCCCCGCAACCGTTGCGCGCCGGGCTTTTTGAATATCGCGGCGATCCCGTCCGTACAAAAACTGTACCGGTGGGGCCGGCCGTGGAACAGTTTGCCGCAGAGGGCGGCCGTGGTCACCTGGAGGCGCTGAACCGATGGAACCGTCGACCGAGCGATTGCTGATCCTGGGGCTGCTCTGCTTCTCCGTCGCGCTCTGGGCACTCGTCTGGGTCAGCCAGATCCTCGACCACAAGCACCGCCGCGACCGGCTGCCCGCGGCCGCCGGCCACCCGACGCCCCCGCCCCGCTAGAAACGGAGCGCGAAGACCGGCGGGGCCACCGCCGGCCGAATTTCGCTGCGGTAGCCGGCGAGTTGGTGGCGGAGCTGGTCGAGCTGGTCCTGGAGCGCGCTCTCCTGCCGCTCGGTCGAGATCAGGTCCACCGTCCCGATGATCAGCGAGAGGGCCCCGGGAATCCCGATGAGGGCGGCGAAGACGTCGTTCAGGACCGCATCCGAACCGGCCGTTCCCATTCCGCCGAGGGCGAGGAAGAGCACCGCGCCCGCGATCGCCACCGCGCCCGCGACGATCTCCTCGATCGCGGGGGCGATCGAGAGCGCGTCGTAGCGGGCCTGGACGTCGCGGATCTGCCCCTGGAGAAAGAGCCGCCGGTCGCCGGTCGGGAAAATGGCGGCCGGCGCCGCCGGCGCGGCCTTGGCCGACTGGATGTCCACGATGGTCGTGAACGGCAGGACCACCGTCTCCTGTGTCAGGGAGTCGCGGAAGAGCAGCCCCTCGTGCAGCTCGCGGAGGATCTTGCCGTGCAGCACCCGGCCGTCCGACAGCCGCACCGTGTCGGTCGTCACCGGGGCCCCCCGCCCCAACTCCTCGGGCGGCCCCGGCGGCAGCACGACCGGTGGCGGCGGCACGGCCTGCCCGAGGAGCGTGAGCCGGGGCATCCCGAGATCGAGCGAGAGCGGCCGCGCCCACGCCGTCGCCGGCGCGGCGAGCGCGAGGACTCCGAACAGGGTCCGAATGAAGGCGGGGGTTCGACCGGGCATGACACGGACGGCGGAAGACTTGCCGAAGCAGCCACGCGAGAGACGCAGGATCCGCGAATGCATCCCACGAGGCTACGCCGACGCCCCCGCGTTTCGCAACGGAGCCGTCCCCGCGACTGCCACCGCGACCGCGATCCGCTCCGGGAGCGGCGCGAGGCCGCGGTCCGGCAGCCCGCTCCGGCGGCGCCACTCCGACGGGCCCGTGTCCTCCACGAGTTCGAAGGCGTGGGCCCGCAGCCGCGCGGCCATCTCGTCGCGGAAGATCATCCCGACGAACGGCTCGCCGAAGAGCCGGACCAGCACGCGCGTCCCGGCGAGCGCCGCCGTCCGGACGGGCTCGATGTATTCGATCACCAGGCGGCTGCCCTCGGACGAGCGGGCGGCGATCCCCGAAAGCGTCGCCTCCTGCGCCGCGCGGGTCAGGTACGGCGTCACCCCTTCCCAGATCCAGCAGGTCGGGCGGCCGGCGTCGTGTCCCGCGCGGGCGAGCGGCCCCTCGAGCCCCTCGCGCTCGAAGTCGACCGGGACGAAGGCGTGGCGGCGGGCCCGGCCGGCGAGCGCCGCGGCACGGGCGCGCTTGTGGGCCTGCGTCGCGGGGTGATCGACCTCGAAGACCGAGCTGTCCCCGAGATCGTCGAGCCGGAAGGCGCGCCCGTCGAGGCCCGCCCCGAGCAGGACGAGTTGCCGGATCCCCCCCGCCTGCGCGTCGTGCCAGGCGCCGTCGATGACCCGGGTCCGCAGCGGAACGAGGTCCTGCGCGCGCTCGACGTAGCGGCGGAAGGCCTCGGGCCGTCCCGCCCCGAGCCGGATCAGCGCGCGGGCGGCGAGCCGCCAGCCCGCCGGCAGGAGCGGCAGCGCCGTCGGATCGGCGAAGTCCGGTAGCTCGCCGATGCCGCCGTCCGCGAGCGCGCGCTGGAAGGCCACCAGGCTCGAAGTCCGGCTCGGTCCGTGCCGCATCGCCGGACGACCCTACCACGGGCGGCCTCGGCAACCCTGCCCGGTTCAACGGCCGGCGGGCAGACCGAGAAGCTCGCCGACGGTCACGAACGTGAAGCCCTTCTTGCGCAGGCCGTCGATGATGCCGGGCAGCGCCTCGGCCGTGTGCCAGCCGTGTCCGTTGATGTGCATGATGACGATCGACCCGGGGCGCGCCTGCGCGAGCACCCAGCGCGTCAGCCGTGCCTTGCGGAAGCTCGGGTCGGGGTCGCCCGAGGCCACGTCGCCGCCGACGAGCGTCAAACCTTCGGCCCGCGCGGCGCGGACGACGCGCGCGTCGGCGTCGAGGTAGGGGGCGCGCAGCAGCGCGGGCGCGCGGCCGTCGAGACGCACGAGCGCCTCGACCGCGCGGTGCAGCTCGCGCCGCAGAGCGGCGTCGGAGAGCTTCGTCAGGTGGGGATGCCGGTAGGAATGGCTGCCCACCTCGAGGAGCGGATCGGCCCGCAGCGCCCGCAGCCGCGCGGGGTCCTGCTCGGCCCAGCGCCCGCCGACGAAGACGGTCGCGGGGATCCGCGCGGCCTCGAGCGCGTGGAGCACGCCCTCGTCGAGCTTCCCGGGCGGCCGCCCGCTGCACGCGTCGAACGTCAGCGCGATCCGCCGCCCGGTGCGCGGGCCGTGGTCGATCCCATGCTGCGGCCCGGCGGCCTCCGCCCGTCGGCCGGCAAAGCCGGCCTCCTCCGCGGCCCGCCCCCGCGCCGCCGGCGCGGCCAGCAGGAGCGCGCACAGCGAGAGCGAAAGGGCGATCGCTCACTCCCCGGCGAAGGGCGCGACTTCCACGACCGCCGCCCCGGCCAGTTCCTGCTTCGCCTCGGACAGCTCGGCGTTGGCCGTCCGCAGGCGATCCGAGAGCGCCTGGACGAAGGCCCAGAGCAGCTTGACGGCCAGCACCGGCTCGCGGCGCATCAACCCCATGAGATCGGACCGCCGGACGACCATGCAGCGGGTCGGGTCGAGGGAGCGGACCGTCGCCGAGCGGGGCGCGTTGTCGACGAGCCCCATCTCTCCGAAGTGGCCGCCCGTGCCCAGCTCGGCGACCTGCACGCCGCCGCTCTCGACGCCCACACGCCCGCGGACGACGACGAACATCTCCTCCCCGACGCTGCCCTGCACCACGATCTCCTTGCCCGGCTCGAACGTCACGGCGTGGCCGACCGCGAGGACCGCCATCTGCTCCTTGTAGGTCAGGTGGCGGAACAGCGGCATCGTGCGGATGGCCTGCAGGCGCGCCTCGGCGTCCGCGGCCGCGTCCTCGGCCGCCCGCGTCGCGGCGGTGGCCACGGCGGGCGCGCCCTCGGCGGCGATCAGGAGCACCGTGATGTTGTCCTTGCCGCCGCGCTCGTTCGCGAGGTCCACGAACCGCTTGCACGCCGCCGGCAGGTCCACGCCGTCGCCGAAGAGCTTGCCGACCTCCTCCTCGCGCAGGTAGCCGTGGAGCCCGTCCGAGCAGAGGAGGTAGCGGTCGCCCGGGAGCATGTCGAGCACGAGCGTGTCGACCTGCACCGACTCCTGGATGCCCACCGCCCGGGTGATGACGTTGCGCACGCTGGAGACCGCGGCCTCCTCGCGGGTCATCAGTCCGGCCTTGATCTGCGCCTGCACCAGCGTGTGGTCCTCGGTGAGCCGGTGCACCTGCCCTCCGCGAAGGAGGTAGATGCGGCTGTCGCCGACGTGGCCGATGACGGCCTTGGATCCGACGGTGAGCAGCACGACCGCGGTGGTGCCCATGCCCCGCTTGCCCGACTCGGCCTGCGCCGCCTGGTAGATCTCCTTCGACGCGCGCTGGACGGCCCGCTCCATGACGCGGCAGGCGCCGTCGCGGGCCTTCGGGCCGGGGTCGCTCGAGAGCTTGTCGAGGTCGGCGCGCCCCGCCGCGATGCCCTGCTTGACCGCCTCGATGCACATGGCCGAGGCGACCTCCCCGGCCGCGTGGCCACCCATGCCGTCGCAGACGATGTAGAGCCCGGCGGCGTCGTCGCAGAGGAAGGCGTCCTCGTTGTGCGGCCGCTTGCGCCCCACGTCGGTGAGGGCCTGGGTCTGGGTCTTCATCGCCATTGCTCCGTGAAGAGAGAGGGACCGGATCGTAGAATGGCCGACGCACGAGGTCAACGCTCGGCCGTCTCGACCGTCGGCCCGCGTGGTAGCGTCCCTGTCGATGGACCGCGCCTTCACCGCGGCGCTCGTCGCCCTCTCGTACCTCGTCTCGCTCCTCGTCTACCGCCGCTTTCGGATCGCGGGCGCGCGCGCCGAGGGCCTGCCGGTCGAGCGGCTGCGCGGCGTGCACGTCGCGGCGGTCTTCGCCCCCGTCGTCGCCGACGCCCCGGCGCTCGCCGAGGTCGCGGCCCTCGCGGCCGAGGGATCGGTCCGCAACGCCCGGGACCGCTTCGCCCCGCTGGCCGGCGCGCTCGCTCCCGCGCGCCGCCTCTGCGTCGCGTCCGCGCTCGATCTCGTGGAGGCGGGTCGCGAGCCGGGCCGGCTGCGGCGGATGATCCTCGCGGGCCGGGCCCGGCGCCTCGCGCGGCGCGGCAGCCGACTCGAGCCGTCCGCCGCGCTCGATCACCTCTGGCTCCAGGCGGCGCTCGGCTTTCTCACCGACGCGACGAACCTCGAACTGGTCCTCTGGACGAGCGGGCGAAGGCTGCGCCGGGCGTTGCGGCGCGACGGCCACTCGCCTCTGCTCCACCTCTCCGCGGCGCTGCGGGCGGCGGTGGCGGGCGAGACGGCAGAGGCGCTGCAGGCGCTCGGCCGCGCGCTCTACCACGCGCGCGGCGACCGCTTCGTGGCGGAGCTGATCGGATCGCTTCCCCGCCTGCGCGAGCTCTCACCGGGTCTCGCCGCGCAGGCATCGGCCGCCCTCGCGGCAACGCCCCGCCTGCCCCCCGGGCCGACGACCCCCTGAGCCGTCTCGAGCCTCGATCGGGACCGGCGCGACCCCGGGTGGGGTCGCGGCCCGCTGGCCGCCTGGCCGCTCGCTTGCTATGCTGGCGGGGATGCGCATCGCGGCGCTGTCGGACGTCCACGGCAACCTGCGCGCGCTGGAAGCCGTCTTCGCGGACGTCGACCGGCAGGGATCCTTCGACCTGGTCGTCGCCGGCGGCGACCACGTTTTCAAGGGGCCGTTCCCCGCCGAGACCTGGGACCTGCTGCACGACCGGGCGGACGCGCTGCTCGAGGGCAACACCGACGCCTACCTCTCGGGCCGCATCGATCTGCGCTCGATGCTGAAGCCCGACCACTGGAAGCACGCGCTCGTCGACTGGACGCGCGAGCGGCTCGGCGCCTCGCGCCTCGGCCGGCTCGGCGGGCTGGCGTTCGAGCTGGCCTGCGAGCCGCAGCGCGGCCGGCGCGCCCGCTTCGTCCACGCGAACCCGAAGAACCTCGAGGACTCGATCGACCCCGACGCGCCCCGGCACGTCGTAGCGCCGTTGTGCGAGCAGGCCGACGCCGATCTGCTCGTCTTCGGCCACGTCCACATCCCCTACGTCCGCAAGCTCGGCGACCTCACCCTCTGCGACGTGGCGAGCGCCGGCAACCCCAAGGACGGCGACGTGCGGCCGGCCTGGACCGCGATCACCTTCGACCAGGGCCGCTGGAGCGTCGAGCAGCGGCGCGTCGACTACGACGTCGACAAGGCCGCCCGCGACCACGTCCAGTCCGGCATGCCCGCGGGCGAGAAGCTCGCCCACCGGCTCAAGCGGGCGCGCTACCACGGCTGACCGCGCTCAACCGCGACGGTGTCCGGCCGGCGCGAGGGGCGGCGAGCCGACGAAGTCGCGGCGGTAGATCCGCACGACCGCGGTCAGCAACGAGACCACGAGCGGCCCGACGAGGAAGCCCGCGAAGCCGAAGAGCGAGACGCCACCGAGGATCGAGAGCAGGAGCAGGAAGGGGTGCAGCGCCATGCGGCCCCGCATGAGCTGCGGCCGGACGATCTGCTCGAGCGCGAGCGAGACGACGGTCATGAAGGCGAGCAGGAACAGCCCCGCGGCGATGCGGCCAGCGAGCAGCAACCCGAGCGAGACCGGGACCCAGAGGAGCGCGGTCCCGATCACCGGCACGAACGCGAACAGGAGCTGGAGGGTCGCGAGGACGAGGGCGTGGGGGGCACCGGCGACGAAGTAGCCGATTCCGCCCGCGAGCCCGTGCAGCAGGGCGAGGCTCGTCATGCCGAAGAGGACCGCGCCCGCCACGTCCCGGAAGGCGCGCACGAACTCGCGGGCGTGCCGCTCCTCGAGCGGGACCATGTGGACGGCCTCTTCGAGCAGCCGCGGTCCGTCCGCGAAGGTGTAGTACATCGCAAAGCAGAAGAGCAGCAGGTCGAGGAGGGTCCGAGAGGTGAAGGCGAAGAAGCCGGCCGCGAACTGGGCGATCCAGCGGCGGAGGCCCGCGAGCATCGAGGCGAGCTGGGCCTCGCCGATGCCCGTCCAGCCGAGCAGCCGCTCGAGCGCGTGCGCGGCGCCGGTCGGGAGCCGCCCCTCCCAGAGCTGCGCGAGGCCCTGGTTGCCGAGGTGGGCGCGGGCAAAGGAGAGGAGCCCGAGCGTCTCGCCCACGACGAGGGCGCCGAGCACCGCGAGCGGCAGCAGGATGAGCAGGACGACGCCGAGGGTGGAGAAGAGGGCGGCGAGATGGCGCCGTCCGCCCAGGCGGCCGAGCAGCCACTCGTCCAGCCCCATGAAGACCGCGGCGGTGAAGACGCCGATCACGACCGCGAGGAGGAATGCCCGGACGATCTCGTAGAACAGCCAGGCACCGCCGATGAACAGCGCGAGGAGAAGCCAGTTCGACCAGCGGGCGGTGCCCATACCACTCCGGCGCGCGACGGCGCCGGGCAAAGATGGGAACGCCGGCTACGGCTTGCGCGCGACGACGAGCTTGCTGAAGAGGTGGTTCTCGCGCGCCTCGACCCGGAAGCCCTCGGCCGACAGGAGCGCGCCGGCTTCGTCCGCGAGCCAGCCCTTGTAATAGGGCTCGTGGTACAGCCGGGGGAAGAGATCGAGGTAGAAGGCGATCTCTTCGCCGATGGGATCGCCGCTCTGCAATGAATCGGCGAGGACGAAGGTGCCGCCCGGCACGAGCAGCCGGTGGACCTCGCGGACGACCCGGCGCCGGGCGTCGTGGGGAAGCTCGTGGAACAGGAAAGTGGAGACGACGGCCGAGAAGGATCCGGTCTGGAGCGGGATGTCCTCGGCGTTCTCGGCGAGCAGCGCCACGTCGGCGGCCGGGCCCAGGTGGCGCTCCGCCTCGCGCAGGTAGGGCGCCGAGAGGTCGACGCCGTAGAGCTTGGCCTCCGGCAGCGCGCGCCGGAGCTGGCCCAGGAGCCGGCCGGTGCCGCAGCCGACGTCGAGCAGGCGGGCGCCGCGCCGGCCGCGCAGCGACCGGGCGAGCGGCGGGATCGCCATCCGCCGCATGAGGGCGAGCGTCCCGAAGAACAGGAAGCCGACCTGGACGTCGTAGATGCGGGCCGAGCGGTCCGAGAGCCAGCCGTCGGTCTGCCAGTGAAAGTTGCGCCGGTAGTAGGCGGGGAGGTCGGCGGTCGCGGCGGCAGGCGGGAGATCCTGCGTCTCGCCGCGGCGCCGGCGCGTCCAGAAGCGCGGCACGTCGGCGAGCGCGAGCGGCAGGTCCGCGAGGCGCGAAGGGGATTCGAAGAGCAGCTCGGCGGGGTAGAGGCCGGCCTCCACGTTCGCGAGGTCCCTCGCGAGCAGCGCGCGAAAATGGCGCTGCACGGCATCGACGGCCCCGGGCGGCGGCGAGCGGGAGAGATCGAGCGCCCGGTGCCAGAGGCCGAGCAGCGGACCGAGCGCCGTCGCGGTGCCGCCCTGCCGGAGCCGGTAGCGGGCGCGAGCCACGAACGAGAGCGGACGGCGATCGGCCACTCCCGGGCTCGGCAGGTCGATCACCCCGGCGCGGACCATGTTGGCCTCCATACCCGGCGACTCCCGGCGGCGACGTCCCCGGCAGCCCCAAGAATAAGGCGGCATCCGCCCGCCCGCACGCCCGCGGCCCCGGCTAGTTGCGCAGCTCGATCAGCGCGCCCGCGTGGAGGAGGCAGAGCATGCGGCGCAGTTCGTCCTCGGGCACCCTGCCCTCGAGCTGGCTGATGAGCGTCCCGAAGGTCGGCGAGGCGCCGAGCAGCTCGATGACGAGCTTCTCCTGATCGCCCTTCGGGGCGTGGTCCGAGAGACGATCGCCCGCCAGAAGCCGGGTCCGCGGCTTGAGGGTCGCGTTGAACGCCTCGAAGCTGTCGGGCTCGGCGGACGCCGCGGCCTTGGACGGAGACGCCGGGGCGGACTCCTTCTTGTCGTCGATCGTCTGGTCGTCGAGGTCGAGGTCGTCGAGGTCGAAATCGAGATCGACGTCGGGGGCGGCGCCCGGCCCTTCGGGTCCCTTCGCGAAGGCGCCCTCCGACTCCTCGATTGCGTCGACCGCCTCGACCTCGGCGTCGACCGGCGGCTCTTCCTCCGCCTCGGATTTCTCGTGCGCCGTCTCCGCGTCGCTTCCTCCGACGACCACCACTTCGTCCTCGTCGCCCCCGGTCGCGTCGCCGCCCTGTCCCGAGACCCGGTCGAGCAGGCTGCGCAGGCCGCGCTCGCGCGCCTCGCGCTTCTCGAGGTCGCGGGCGAGACGTTCGGCCCGCTCGCGCTGCGTCTTTGCCTCCTCGCGCTCCTTGGCGAACTTTCGGGTGAGCGCCTCGAACTCGCCGGTGACGACCTCGAGCTGCTCCTTCGACCGGGCCTGCTCGGCCTCGGCCTTGGACGTGGCGTCCTCGAGCTTGCGCTGGAGCGCATCCTTCTCCGCGGCGAGGCCGTCGGCCCGCGCCTTCTCCTTCTCGAGCTTGCGCTGCAGCTCGGCGTTCGTGCCACCGAGCTGGGCCGATCGCGCGGTCTCCTTTTCGAGCCGGCGCTGCAGCTCGTCCCGCTCCGCCGTCAGCCTCGCGGTCTCCGCGGCGAGCTGGCGCTCGAGGTCGTCGCGCTGCCCCTCCGCCCGCGCCGTGGCCGCACGCGCCTCCGACTCCTCTTGCTCGAGCTTGTGGATCTGCTCGGTGAAGGCCTCGGACTGCCCGCGCGCCTCGACGAGATCGGCGTTGAGCTGCGAGACCTTCTCGCGCGCCGCCGCCAGCTCGCGCACGACGGCCTCGACCTGCGCGCCCACGGGATCGGCCGCCGGCGCCTCGACCGCGGTGCCGTGCTCCTCGACGAGCGCCTTGAGCTGCTGATCGACCTCGGGCGGTATGTTGACGAAGCGGACCGCCATGCCGCACGGCCGGCCCTCCGCGGCCGCCGCCGCGGGGTCGACGCTCCGCGTCACCTTGCCCGCGACCTCGAGCGCCTGGTCCCAGCCCGGGGGCCACAGCTCGAGCGCGAGCATCGCGCCAGCCGGGAGTACCTTCTCGGCCTTCACGAAGAGGCCTCCCTCGGAGATGTCCTTGAGGTAGTGCGTCCGGAATCGTTCGACCGAGGGGATACGGACGACCACTTTCGGCGCGTTGAGGCGGGAGGCCTTGCGCTTGTCCGGGGGCGCGGGGGGCGAGGTCGGAGCCATGCGGTTGTGAATCCTACACCTCCGCGCGGCGGCGTGGCAAAATCCCTGCCAACGCCCGACGGCGCTCCGAATGTCCCCGTCCGCCAGGTTCTCGAGCAGGCTGCGCTGGTCGCAGGAGCCGAACGCGCTCGCCCGCGCCATCGAGCGCCGCGGCGGGGCGCCGTTCCTCGACCTGACCCTCTCCAACCCGACCGCCGCCGGGTTCTCCCTCCCCGGCGAACCCGTCCTGGCCGCCCTCGCGAATCCCCGGTCGCTGGTCTACCGGCCCGATGCGCGCGGCTTGCGGGTGGCGCGCGAGGCGGTGGCGAACCACCTGGCCGGGCTCGGCGGTGCCCCCGTCTCCCCCGACCGCATCGTCCTGACCGCGTCGAGCAGCGAGGCCTACGGATGGCTCTTCGCCCTGCTGTGCGACCCGGGCGAGGGGATCGCCGTTCCCACGCCGAGCTACCCGCTCTTCGAGTACCTCGCGGGCCTCGCGGGCGTCGCGCTGCGCCCCTACCGGCTCGCCTACGACGGGCGGTGGCACGTCGACCGGACGTCGGTGCGCGACGCCGTGGACCGGGACGTGCGCGCGGTCGTCGCGATCCACCCGAACAACCCGACGGGCTCGTACCTCTCGCAGGACGAACTGCGCTTCCTATCGGCGACCTGCGCGGAACGCGGGCTGGCCCTCGTCTGCGACGAGGTCTTCTTCGAGCACGCGCTCGGCGTCGACTCCGAACGCGCGGGGAGCGCCGCCTTCCAGGACGGCTGCCTGTCGTTCACGCTCGGCGGGCTCTCGAAGTGCGCGGGGTTGCCGCAGCTCAAGCTCGGCTGGATCGCGGTCTCTGGCCCGACGGGCGAGGTCGACGCGGCGCTCGTCCGGCTCGAGCTGATCGCGGACAGCTACCTCTCGCCCTCGGCACCGGTGCAATTCGCCGCGCCGACCCTGCTCGCGCTCGCCCCGGCGTTTCGATCGTCCGTCGCCGCGCGGCTGCGCGCCAACCTCGAGACGGCGCGGCGTCTGCTCGCGCCCCCGGCCGGCGCGAACCCGCTGCACGTCGACGGAGGGTGGACGCTGCCGCTCCGGCTGCCCGCGACCCAGACGGGGGAAGCGTGGGCGCTGGAGCTGCTCGAAGGCGAGGGCGTGCTGGTCCAGCCGGGTTACTTCTACGACTTCGAGGGCGAGGCGTACGTGGTCGTGAGCCTGCTGACGCCCGAGTCCGACTTCGCGACGGGAATGGCGCGCCTGCGCGCGTCGGTCGACCGCGCGATCGCAGGGTGAGGGAGGCGCCGGCCCGGAACCCCGCGACGACCGCCGGCAGAAGTGCACGACGGCCGGACTCAGCCGGGGGCGAGGTAGAGCCCTTCGAGTGGCACGGACTCGGCCGAATCCAGCTGGAGGGCCGAGAACGGGACGGGCGCCGGCCCGAGCTCGATTCGAAAGCCCAGCGGGAGCGGCTCGACCCGCACCGGAACCCCGGCGCCCGCCGCCACCTTCAAGTCGGCCGGGGCGAGCGCCCGCCGATCGCGCCGTTCGACGAACAGGGACGCCTGGCGCACCGGCCGGAAGCGGATTGCGAGCGGCCTGCCGCTCGCGAGCGACAAGGGCGCCGCCGGACCTTCGAAGGGCAACCCGTCGGCGGTGGCGTTGCGGTAGAGCGCGAAGGTGTCGGGCCCCGACGCGTACAGCTCGGGCTCGACGAGCCGCAGGACGACGCCGTACTGCCAGAGCCAGGTCGGAGGCCGGGGCTTCAGGATCGCCGCGAGTTTGCCGCCGCTGCCGACGACGACCGTCCGCGCCGAGCGGAGGGCCGGGAGGTCGAACGGCGTCCGGTTTTGCTCCCCCTCCGTCACGATCGGCACGAGCGCCCGCGGCGGCGCCAGGGCGGCGAGGACGTAGCTGCCCCAGTAACCGTCGAGGAGCGGGCTGCCCGGCGCCTTGGCGAGGAGCGCGCGGGCGGTCTCGCTGCGGCGCGCGTAATCCGGATCGGGCGACCGCCGCGGGAGACCGGCGACGAGCGCGGCCGCGAGCATCGCGACGGCGACGGCCTCGACGCGCCGGCGCCACCGCTCGGATCGGAACACCAGCGCGGCCGCGAGCGCTGCGCCGGCCCACGCGGCGCCGCGGGCGAAGCCGAGCGTCGGGGTGAAGTAGCGGTCGTAGAAGAAGTTGACGCGGACGTGGTTGACGGCGACGAGCACGGGGATGGGAAGCAGCGAGAGCAGCGCCATCCCGAGCGTCAGCGCCGAGAGGTCGCGCCGCTCGCCGTCTTCCCTCGACGACCGCCAGGCGGCGATCGCGACCGCCGCGAAAGCGATCGCCAGAGAGAGCCACGGCCAGCCGTCGGGCGCGAGCAGCCGCCGCCCCACGGCGACGAAGTTGCCTTCGAGGTGGCCCCAGTCGAGGTGGATGCGGGTGACGAACGGATCTCCGTACAGCCGCCGGCCCGCGCGGTGGTAGGCGATCCGCATCGCCAGCTCGGTCGTTCCCGCCGCGAGGACCGGCAGGAGGGCGCGCCCGGCGCCGCGCCAACCGGGACGCGCCTCGTGACGGAAGGCCTCCAGGACGGCGAGCGCCACGAGCAGCGGCAGGCTCAGCGTCGAGGTCCAGACCGCGAGCAGCGCCGGGACGAACGCCGCGGCCGCGCGGCCGGGCCGCGGGGTTTCGGCCCAGCGGCGCAGCCCCCACCAGGCCCAGACGAGGGCCGGGAGCTGCCAGGCGTAGGGCTGCGCGAGGTCCGAGAGCTGGTAGCGCACCGCCCCGGGGAAGCCGACGATCGCGAGCCACCCGAGCCCGCCGAGCACCGGCCGCTTCCCGCCGAGTCGCACCGCTGGCACGACGCCGGCGAGGAGCCAGAGGGTCAGCCAGACGTGCAGGGCCGCCGGGGTCCAGGCGAAGCCCAGGAGCTTGCCTGCGGCGCTGGCCGCCCAGAAGGGCCAGGCGCCGAAGCGGTCCTGTCCGTAGTAATAGAGGTGGAAGAGGTCGAAGCGCGGGTCGTTGCACATCAGCACCGGCACCGCGGCGTCCGACCCGAACGGCGGCGCGGCGCCGCTGCCCGGCGCGAGCGCCCACAGGTACGTGCCGCCGCACGCGGCGAGGACCACCGCGAGGACGAACCAGGCGATCACTCGGCTCGAAAGCCCGAGGGAGGCCGGAGGAGCCCGACCGAGGGCGCGGGGTGCGGGGGCATCGGAGCAGCGCAGGCCCAAGGCCGAGCAGCGCACGGGCCCCCGATCTCAAAGAATGTCGAATTCGACCCGGCGGTTCAGCGCGCGGCCGCGGTTGGTCAGGTTCGGCGCGACCGGACGGGCGTCGCCGTAGCCCACGGCCTCGAGCTTGTCCGCGGGGATACCGGCCCGCTCGAGGTAGCGCATCACCGCGTCGGCGCGTTCCTGGGAGAGCGCGAGGTTGTGCTCCTTGCTGCCGACGTTGTCGGTGTGCCCCTCGATCCGGAGCTTCTCGACGTGGTGGTTGATGATCGCGTCGACCACCTCCGCGAGGATCGAGTCGCTGTCGTGCAGGATCGTCGCCTTGTTCGTCGCGAAGTGGATCTGCTTCTTGAGCCGGATCTTGTCCTTGGTGATGATCAGCACGGTCCGCCGCGGCGCCGGTGAGAGCGTGAAGTCCTCCTCGGGGCTTCCGCCCGCCGCGACGTCGAGCCTCGCCGCCTTGCCGAGGAAGCCGTGCGCGCTCGCCCGGAGCGCGTAGGCCCCGGGGCCCGGGAGCGTGGCCTCGCCGTCGCCACTCGCGGGCACGTCGACGGTGGCCCGGAAGCCTTTCGGCCCTTCGACGGTCACGCGCGCCGCGAGCGGCTTGCCGCGCGCGGTGTGCACCGTGACCCGCAGCGGCACCTTCTGGATGCGCGGCTTGAGGGTCAGCGTCACCTGCGCGATCTGGCCCTTGACGACCACCGCGTGTGCGGTCGCCGCGTCGTAGCCGTCCTTCGAGGCCTGGACGTCGATCGGCCCCTCCGGCAGCCCATAGGTCCGGAAGTGGCCCTCCATCGGGGTCGTCGCGACGGGCGGCAGCTCGGTCCCGACGATCGTCACGATGGCGTTGGCGATCGGCCTGCCGGTCGCGGCGTCGACCACCGTGCCGTCGACGCGGCCCGGCTTCTCCGGGACGGCGACCTTGTGCTCGATCGTCTTCGTCGTCTCGGTGGTGCGGATCTCGCCGACGGAGATCGGATCCCAGTTGTAGGAGACGCCGAGGAAGAACTCCCAGATGGGCAGGATCGGCACGCCGAGCGCGACCTGCGACTGCATCGAGACGTCGAAGGCCGCGAGGAACGAGACGTCCCGCAACGCCGTGACGCGGACGCCCACGTCGAAGTCGCTCGGCAGCGCGCTCGCGTAGCTGACCGGCGCCTGGTCGGGACCGACGAGCGGCGTCGATCCGGTGAACGGCGCGACCAGTTCGTACTCGAGGAACGGCGTCACGTAGGGGAGCGGCACCTCGATGCCGACCGCGCCGCGGAACTCGTCGAAGGGGGTGTAGCCGTAGGCGAACTGCTCGGCGGCGCGGAGCTGGATGGGCTGCCCGGAGGTGTTGGTGGTCGTCAGGTTGCCGAGGTTTCCGAAGAAGAAGCCGGCGTCGAGGTGCAGCCGCACCGGGAAATGGAGGCTCTTGACGAAGTCGTAGGTGAGCAGTCCGGTGGGCTGGAAGGCGCCGGCCCCCGCGCCGGAGCTGCCGACGGCGCCGTAGCCGTAGCCGCGCACGTCGAGGCCGAGCGAGAGGCCGGAGACGACGTGCCAGGCCCCGGTCGCGCCGATCCAGAAGTCGCCGACCTCGCTCTGGAAGCCCGGACTGGTCGCGCCCGCGCCCTCGCTGACCGTGGTCGAGATCTGCGTGCCGGCGTAGAAGCCGAGCCAGTCGAGCGGGGCGAACGCGAGGTTGAGGATCCCGGTACCCCGCTCGTCGGAGGTGTTCTTCACCGGGAAGGGGATGCCCACGTAGTTGCTGTTGAAGTACTGGCCGTAGAGGCCCAGCCGGAGCACGTCCTTGGGGCCGACGTCCGCCGCCTCGACGTGGTAGAGGCCGACCGCGCCCAGGCTCCCGGAGGTGTCGCGCTCGGTCGCGGCGTCGCCGACGCGGGCGCCGGCGCTCGCGGGCGTCGCGGACGGGATGGGGACGGTCGTCTCCTTCACGACCACGCCGCTGGCGGGTTGACCCTCGTCGGCCACCGCCGGGGCGGCGGGCGGGGCCGGGGCAACGGTCGGGGGCAACGGAGGGGCGGGAAGCACGACCGGCGCGGCGGCGGGTG
>DAIDIT010000212.1 GCA_027451705.1 Pseudomonadota bacterium | reverse complement strand
CCATTTGGCTCACGAAGAGCGCGAACGACGCCATCCGCAAGGCACTCGACGGCGGCCCGCCCGCCGAGAGCCACCCGTGACCGCCGCGACCCCGCTGCTTCTCCCCGACGACGCGGCCAATCGCGCGCTCGTCGAGAGCGTGCACCCTCCGGCGTGGAAGAACCCGACGCCCGACGGCCGCTACAACCTCGTCGTCATCGGCGGCGGAACCGCCGGGCTCGTCTCCGCCATGGGCGCGGCCGGGCTCGGCGCGAAGGTCGCGCTCGTCGAGCGGCACCTCCTCGGAGGCGACTGCCTCAACTTCGGCTGCGTGCCGTCGAAAGGACTGCTCCGCGCCGCTCGCGCCGTCCGAGCCGTCCGCGAGGCGCCTGCGTTCGGCGTTCGTGTCGGGGGCGTCGAGCTTGGCTTCGCGGAGGCGATCGGGCGGATGCGCCGGCTGCGCGCCGAAATTGCCCCGCACGACTCCGCGCGGCGCCTCGCCGAGATGGGCGTGGACGTGTTCCTCGGCGACGCCCGTTTCGTCGCGCGCGACTCGATCGAGGTCGCGAGCGAGCGGCTCTCCTTCGCGCGGGCGATCGTCGCGACCGGCGCGCGGGCCGGGGCGCTGTCCGTCCCCGGCCTCGGCGAGGCCGGCCCTCTCACGAACGAGACCGTCTTCTCGCTCACCGCGCGGCCGCGCAGGCTCGTCGTCATCGGCGGGGGTCCGATCGGCTGTGAGCTCTCGCAGCTCTTTCGACGCTTCGGCAGCGAGGTCGTGGTCATCGACCGCGGGCCGCGGCTGCTCCCGCGGGACGACGAGGACGCCGCGTCCGTACTCGGCGGGAGGTTCGCCGAGGAAGGCATCGAGATGCGCCTCGCCGCCAAGCTCCTGCGCGTCGAGCGCACGGCGAGCGGAAAGGTCGTCGCGTTCGAACGCGACGGCAAGTCCGAGCAGGTCGAGGGGGACGAAATCCTCGTGGCCGTCGGGCGGGTGCCGAACGTCGAGGGGCTCGATCTCGCGGCGGCCGGCGTCGCTTTCGGTCCGAGCGGCGTCCGGGTCGACGAGTCCCTGAGGACCACGAACCCGCACGTCTATGCGGCCGGCGACATCTGCTCGGCCTGGAAGTTCACCCACGCCGCCGACGCCATGGCGCGGATTGCCCTCCAGAACGCTCTGTTCTGGGGTCGCAGGAAGTCGAGTGCGCTGGTCATTCCGTGGTGCACCTACACCGACCCCGAGATCGCCCACGTGGGGCTCGAGCGCGGGGAGGCCGAGAAGCGGGGCGCGTCGACCCTGACGGTGCCGCTCCGGGAGGTCGATCGCGCCGTGCTCGACGGCGAGGCGTCGGGCTTCGCGCGCGTACACGTCGACAGGAAGGGCCGTCTGCTCGGCGCGACGATGGTCGCAGGCCACGCGGGCGACATGATCTGCGAGATGTCGCTCGCGCTGACGGCGGGGCTGTCGATGGACACCGTCGGCGCCACGATCCATCCGTACCCGACGCAGGCGGAAGCCTGGAAGAAGCTCGGTGACCAGTGGGCTCGGACGAAGCTCACGCCGCGCGTCTACGGCTTGCTCGAACGGATCCTGCGGTGGCGCCGATGACCTGTGTCCTTTGTCTCTTCGCCAAGCCGCCGCGGCCCGGCGAGGTGAAGACGCGCCTCGCGGCGGCTGTCGGCGACGCGAGCGCGGTCGCGCTCGCCCGTGCGTTCCTCCGCGACAGCTGGGCTGCCGCCGTCCGCGTGCCCTGGGCGCGCGCGGTGCTCGCGGCGACCGAACCGCTTCGCGAGGAGTTCTTCGAGACAAAGCCGGAGATCTGGCTCCAGGGCGAAGGCGACCTCGGGCGGCGGATGGAGCGCATCCTTCGCCGCGCGCTCGCCGAGGCGGACGGGGCCATCGCGCTCGGCGCCGACACGCCGGGTTTGCCCGAGCGGTTGCTGATCCAGGCGCGCGACGCGCTCGGGTCGTCGGACGCGGTGCTCGGTCCCGCCGATGACGGAGGCTTCTACCTCCTCGGCCTCAGGCACTGCCCGGAGGGGCTTCTTGACGGGCTGCCGTGGAGCGATTCGACGACCCTCGCCGCCACGCGCGCGCGGCTGCAATCGCGCGGGCTCGCGGTGCGGCTCATCGAGCCCTGGTTCGACGTCGATCGCGGCGAGGACCTCGTGCGGCTGAAGGGGTTGCTCCGGCGCGGCGAAATTGGGGCGCCGGAGACGGCCCGGCTCCTCGTTCCTCGAGTCAGCGTCGTCGTGCCGGCGCTCGACGAGGAGCGACGCATCGACGCGCAGCTTCGAGCCCTAGAGAAGATGCGACCGCACGAGATCATCGTCGTCGACGGCGGCAGCCGCGACGGCACGGTCGGCCTCGTCCGCGCCCACGCCCGTGCGCGGCTTCTGACCGCCCCGCGTGGGCGCGCCGCGCAGATGAACGCGGGCGCCGCCGCAGCGACCGGCGACGTGTTGCTCTTCCTCCACGCCGACGTGCGTCTACCGGCCGAGGCTCTCGCGCACGTCGAGGCGGCGCTCGCCCATCCGGACGTCGCCGCGGGTGCCTTTCGCACATGGACCGTCGCCGAGGACGGCCGCGCCGCGCCCTGGCTGCACCTCGCGGATCTGAGGTCGCGCTACGCGCGCCTCCCTTACGGCGACCAGGCGCTCTTCGTCCGGGCGGACGCGTTCCGCGCGGTGGGGGGCTTCCCCGATCTGCCGCTCATGGAGGATGTCGAGCTCGGCCGCCGGCTTCGAAGGCTCGGACGGATCGAGATCCTCACGGCGAGCGTCCGCGTCTCGGGGCGGCGCTTCCTGGCCCGGCCGGCCTGGTACACGTTCCTGGTCAACGTCTTCCCGCTGCTCTCCCGCCTCGGCGTCCCGCCGAGGTGGCTCGCGGCGCTCTACGGGAACCCGCGCTGAATGGCGGCGATCGAAGAGCTTCCACTGTGGCTGCGGGCGACCCTGCGCGTCTATCCGTGGCGCAGGATCGATCCGGTTCCTCTCGCGCGGCTCGACAAGCCGATGGCGCGGTGCCGTGTCGCGCTCGTGACGACGGCGGGTCTCGTCCCTCCGGGGGAGCCCTCGTTCGACGAGCATCTCCAGGGCGGCGACTTCTCGTTCCGGATCATCTCGGCCCGGTCCGACGTGCAGTCGCTCGGCGAGTTCCACCGCAGCGAGGCCTTCGATCACGCGGGGATTGCCCTGGACAAAAACCTCGCGCTGCCTCTCGATCCCCTGCGCGAGCTGGCGGGTGGCGGAGAGATCGGCGAGATTGCGCCGCGGCACCTCTCGTTCATGGGCTCGATCACCGCGCCGGGACGGCTCGTCAGAAGGACCGCACCCGAGGCGGCGGACATCCTCGTCGAAGACCACGTGGATGTCGCCCTGCTCGTGCCCGTCTGACCGTTCTGCCACCAGGCGGTCGGCCTGGTTCAGGCGGAACTCGAGCGGCGGGGAATCACGACCGTCTCGGCAACGATGCTGCCGGAAATCACCCGCCGGGTCCGCCCGCCCCGGGCGGTCGCGGTCCCGTTCCCGCTCGGATACCCACTCGGCGAACCTGGTGCTCCCGACCTGCAGAAGTCGGTCCTTCGCGGGCTGCTCTCGATCTGCGAGCGCGACGACGTGCCGGTGCTCGCCGACCTTGCGCTTCCGTTCGGGCGAGGCGCGGAGCGGGTCACGCACTGGAGTCGTAGGCGGCGTCGATCTCGCCGCCGACGAGGAGGACGAGGCCGGTGACGTAGAGCCAGGTCAAGAGGACGATGACCGTCGCCAGCGAGCCGTACATCGCGTTGTAGTTGCCGAAGTGGTTCACGTAGAAGGTGAAGCCGAGGGCGCTCGCGAGCCAGAGGAGCGAGCCCGCGATCGAGCCGGGCGAGAGGAAGCGGAAGCGGCGCCGGGTGTTCGGGCAGAAGTGGTAGAAGACGTCGAGCACCAGGATCAGGATGATCGCGGTGACGGGCCAGCGGAACACGCTCCAGGCACTCGAGTAGAGCGAGGGAAGGCCGATCGCCTCGGAGAGGCGCCGGCCGACGCGGCCGCCGAGGACGACGATCGTCGCCGAGAGGAGCAGCGCGAGGCTGCCGCCGACGGTGAGCAGCAGCGCGAGGCCGCGGACCTTCCAGAACGGCCGGGTCTCGCGGACGCCGTACGCTTCGTTGAGCCCGGACATGAGCGCGGTGACCCCGCTCGACGCCGACCAGAGCGCGGCGGCGAGGCCCACCCCGAGCAGCCCGCCGTGCCGGTGCGTCAGCACCGCGGAGAGCTGTTGCGCGAGGAGCCGGTAGCTGCTCGAGGGCAGGAACGGGCGTGCCTCCTCGAGGAGCCGATCGAGCTGGCCGTGCACCGGGAGGAACGGCGTCAGCGCGACGAGGCAGATGAGCAGCGGGAAGAGGGCGAAGAGGAAGTTGTAGGCGAGCTGGGTCGCGAGGCCGAAGGCGTTGCCGCGCAGGAGGCGCTTGGTCACGCTCCAGGCGATGCGGGCGGGATTGCCCCGGGCCATCGGTTCACCGCCGGATGACGGCGGTCCAGACCGCATGGACGACCGGGCGGCCGAGCTGGTTCACCGAGTCGGTCGAGACGACGAGGAAGTCCTTCTGGGCCTTCTCGTAGATCGCGTCGATCTTCCCGTTGGTGGTGATCGTGTCGCCCGGCCGGACCGGCGCGTGGAAGACGAACTCCTGCTCGCCGTGCAGGAGCATTCCGACGTCGACGCCGAGCGCGGGGTCGAGGACGGCGCGCAGGAACGGCGCGATGGCGAAGTTGACGCAGAAGGTGGGCGGGGCGATCACGCTGCCGTGGCGGCTCGCCTTGCCCGCCGCCTCGTCGTGGTAGACCGGGCGCAGGCCGGCGGGCTCCTGTCGCGCCAGCTCGTACGGGAGCGGGAGGGTCGAGATGGCGACGGCGAACTCGCGGATCTTCTCGAGGCCGGCCTGGTAGGTGTAAGGGCCGTAGCTCCGGCCGACGAACTTGGGGTCGAGTGCCATCGCGGTGTCCCTCTAGCGGCCTTCGGCCACGGCGTTCTTGAGGACGTCCTCGCCGTCCTGGTTGACGGCGGCGATTTCGACCCGCTTGCCCTCGCGCTTCAGGGTCAGGGTGACGGTGTCGTCGATCTTCACCGGCTTGCTGAAGCGGACCTTGACGCGGGCGAGGTCGCCGGGGTCGCCGCCCAGCGCGTCGATGGCGGCCTCGACGGCCCAGGCCATCGTGCACATCCCGTGCAGGATGTTGCCGGGGAGCCCCGCCATCTGCCCCATCTCCTTGTCGATGTGGATCGGGTTGAAGTCGCCGGAGGCGGCCGCGTAGTAGATCGGCCGGAAGCGGTCACACTCCCTCTTGACGACGGTCTCGGACACGGGGACCTCCTCGCCGGCGGAGCGGCTGCCCATCCGCAGTTCGTTCCAGTTAGTCGTGCCTCGGGCGCCTGTCAACTGGCCGGATGCTCCGGCGTCCCGCGTGGGTGCGGCGCGACACGGGTCGCGCGCGGACGAGCACGGAGCCCGTCCGCTTCGACGACCAGCGGCTTGGTCGGTTGCGATCCAGGGCGAAGGCGACCCCTCAGGCTGCGCCGCCGGGCGGGGTGGCGTCGTCCTTGGCGGCCGCCCGGTCGAGCGGGTCCTCGAGCTTCTCGTCGCGGCGGCGGCTCGCGGTCTCGCGGACGAAGCGGATGAGCGTGTCGAGGTAGGCCGACGGTGGCGGGCAGCGGATGCCGGTGCCGTCGAGCAACTCGAGGGTGTTGGCGCAGCGGTAGAAGACCATCTGGTTCCCGTACTCGAGCGTCGTGCGCGGGCGGCGCAGGAGCCGCTCGAGGCCCGGCAGCCGCATCAGCGCGTCGGTGGTCTTCGCGGGCACCGCCGGGAAGCTGCGGACCTTGCGCTGGGTCCGCTGCGCGAGCAGCTCGTAGAGCCTCCGCGTGCTCATCGGGCTCGGGTCGACGAGGTGGAACGTGCGCCCCACCGCGCGCGGATCGCGCGAGAGCGCGTAGGTCGCCTCGACCACGAAGTCCGCGGGCACGACGTTGAGCGGCCAGTCGGCGTTGGGCGGCAACGGCAGCGGCACGTGGAGCGGCGAGACCGCGAGCTGGATGGCGAGGTAGTAGGGCCCCTCGAAGCGGTCGATCTCGCCGGTCTGCGAGTCGCCGATGACGACCCCGGGCCGGTAGACCGTGATCGGCAGGCTGCCCATCGCGCGCTGCACGAGCTTCTCGGCCTCGAACTTCGACTGCTCGTACGGGTTGCGAAAGCGCTGCCCGGCCTCGAGCTCGTCCTCGGAGATCACGCCGACGCGGTCGCCGGCCACGAAGACCGTCGAGAAGTGGTTGAGCCGCGCGAGCTGCTTCGCGTCGCGGCAGAGCTCGAGCACGTTGCGCGTCCCCTCGACGTTCACGCGCGTCATCGTCGATGCGTCGACGCCGAGGAAGGAGATCGCGGCGAGGTGGAAGACCTGCGTCAGCCGGCCGACCATCTCCCGGTACTCGGTCCCGGAGAGCCCGAGGTGCATGTCGACGATGTCGCCCGAGAGCAGGTGCAGCCGGTTGCCGCGCCCCTGCGGCAGCGCCGCGGCGTAGCGCCGGGCGTCGCGCAGGAACTTCGGCTGGACGAGGAGGTAGATGTCCGCGTTCCGCTCGCCCTCGGCGATGCGCGCCGCGAGCCGCTTGCCGATGTAGCCCGGGTAGCCGGTGACGAGCACCGCCGGGCGCGGGTGGGTCGCCTTCATCGCGAGGCCTCCTCTAGCGCGCGGTGGACGGCTTCGACCTGCCGCCGCGTCTCTTCGAGCGGGACGTCGCCGTCGACGATCCAGCGCGCCCGCCGCCGCTTCTCGTCGAGCGGGAGCTGCGCGTCGAGCCGGCGCCGGGCCTCGCGCCCGTCGAGCCCGTCGCGCTCCCGCATCCTCTGGATCTGCGTCTCGGGCGAGGCCGCCACGAGGATCACCCCGTCCAGCCCGGCGTCGAGGTCCTTCTCGAAGACCAGCGCCGCCTCGTAGATCGCGTAAGGTTTTCCGGCGGCCTCGACGGCGAGCGTGCGCGCGTGGGCCGCCTCCTGGATCGCGGGATGGAGGATTGCCTCGAGCTCGAGCCGCTCCTCGGGGTGCTCGAAGACGCGCGCGCCGAGCGCGGCGCGGTCGAGCCGGCCGTCGGGCCGAACGCAGTTCGGCCAGCGGGCCGCGACCTTCGCGAGCGCGGGCCGGCCGGGCTCGACGACCTCGCGGGCGAGCGCGTCCGCGTCGATGACGCCGTCCCCGAGCGCCTGGAACATCCGCGCAACCGTCGACTTGCCGGATGCGATCCCGCCCGTGAGCCCGAACAGCCGCATGGCGCCCGGGGATGTATGCCACGCCGCCCGCGGGGTCAACCGGCGGCGGCGGTCGAGGTGGTGCGCCCGCGTCCGGTGGGCGGCGGTCGGAGGCGCCAGAGCCGCTGGGGCTTCGCGATTCCCTTGAGGACCGCCACGAAGGGCTCGCGGGCGGTGTCCGCCAGGAGCGGCGGCACCCCCGGGTGGGACACGACCGCGTCGGTCGCGACGATGTCGCCGCCGTGGCTCTGCGCCTGGGCGCGGGCCGCGAGGTTGACGGCCTGGCCGAAGAAGTCGAGCCGGCCGTTGGCGCGGACCGCGAGGCAGGGCCCCGCGTGCAGCCCGAGCTTGAGGACGAGCCCCTCGTCCGCGGCCTCGCTGTCGGCGATCGCCCGGTGCATCGCGAGCGCCGCGCGCACCGCCGCGGGCGCGGTCTGGAACACCGCCATCACCGCGTCGCCCATGGTCTTCACGAGCGCGCCGCCCTCGGCGTCGACGGCCGCGGCGAGTTTGTCGAAGTGGTCCTGCACCAGGCTGAAGGCGCGCGCGTCGCCGACCCGCTCGTAGAGTGCGGTCGAGCCGCGCAGGTCGGTGAAGACCAACGTCATCTCGCCCGCGGAGACCTCGTGCCGGCTGCGCGGCGCCTCCTCCGAGAAGAGCTCGTGGAACTCGGGGAGCGTCAGCAACAGCGCCGCGGAGACCCACTCGGCCTGCCAGCCGGCCCGTTCGAGGAGGGCGAGCGCGGGCCGTCCCTCCTCGACGGAGAAGGTGATCTCGGTCTCGCCGTCGCCCGGCGGCCCGACCTCGAAGCGTGGCTCGCCGCCGCGGACGGCGATCGCGAGCCGCCCGGGGTGGGGCGGCGCGAGCGAGAGCGTCTCGGGGCCCACTCGGAGGAGCAGCTCCCCCTCGAGCCGGGCGCGGGCCTCGATCGGGCGGCCGGGCTCTGCGACGAGCTGCGCGAAGACGTGCGGCCGCAGCGGTGCCCCCGCCGTGCAATACGTCTGATCGCAGGCCGCGCGGAGGGCCGGCTCGACCGAGAAGCGGGCCTCGACGTGGCCGTCGAGGTCGGAGCCGAACGTCGCGCCGCAGCCCGGGCAGCGGGACTGGTCCGGCAGCTCTCGCAGGCTCGTGACCATCTCCGAAGCGAGGCGGCAGGTGGCGCAGCGCAGCCCCCAGTGGAGGCGCAGCAGGCCGGCATGGGTCGCGCGCACGAAGAGCCGCAGCAGCTCGCGGCGCGGGACCCCCCAGCGGTCCGCGAGCGCGAACGGGTCGAGCCGGGCGAGTTCCTCGTCCGCACCCTCGCGCAGGTGGCCGACCAACCGCTCCCGCGCGTCGGGCAGCACCCGGGCCCCGTCGAGGCGTCGGAGTCGGACGGCCAGCTCGCGCTCGTCCGTCGGATGCCGGCCGCCCGCGAGCAGGGGCGACGGCGTTCGGGCGAGCAGGTCGCCGAGGCGCGCCGCGGCGGGAGCCGGCCGCGGCTCAACCGGCCTTGCGGCGAAGCGGGCGCACGCCTCGAAATAGCGGCGCAGCCGCGGCCCCGAGACCACCCTGTCGAAGGCGATCGCGATCGGCGAGCCGTCGAGGCGGCGCTCGACCTCGATCCGGCAGCCCGATCCGGTGCGTTCGATCCGGTAGTCGAACTCCGAGAGCCGAACGGGGCCGCGCAGGAAGCGGCGGACCGAGCGGTACCAGCTCCCGCCGATCCAGCAGTCGGGTCCGCTGACCCAGGCGATGCGCAGGCCGATCTGGCGCCCTTCGCCGACAAGCCGCTCGCCCCCCGCGCCGTCGTCCTCGCGCCGGAATCTGCCGGGCGCGAGACCCATCGCGCGCGAGGAGCGGTTGGTGTCGGCCGCGAGCGCCCAGAGCAGGTCGGGATCGGCCCCCGGGGCGTCGAGCGTGTAGCGGTCGTGCGCGATCACGGGCGCGAATTGTACCACCGATGACCCAGGAGGCGGCCCGAGCGCTCGCGTGGCCTGGGCGACGCCCCGGCTTCGACCGCGGCCACTCGAGCGGGCCACCCCCCAGCGATCGGAAGCCCGGCGTTACCCTCGCGGCGCTCAGCCCGCCGCGGATGCGACGTTCTTGTTCTTGATCAGCGTCGCAAAGATGAGGACCAGCGTCACCATCCAGGCCGGGCCACCCAGGTTGAAAACGGGCCAAGCGGCGCCGATGCCGTCCGAAGCGTGGTTGATGACGGCCAGGCTGCCGGCGAAAATGAAATCCGCGCTGCCGGCGACCGCATAGAGCCAGGCCAGGACCACACCGAACGAATGGAACCGCAGCACGATCGCCGCAATCAACGCAAGCACGCCGACCGAGACGTCACCCGCCGTGGCCGGCGACGCGAAGCCGCTCGCGAGGTTGGGCGCCACGGCGTGGTTCACGAACTGGAGCGCGGTGTAACGGAACGCCGAGAAGAGGAGCAGCGCCGAGAGGGCGTCCGCCCGCCGCGCCGTCCTGAGTCGGGGCCAGACGAAGATGGCGGCGATCGCGCCGAACGTCGCGAGTCCCAGCAGCAGGTGGAGGTTGCCGATCGTCTCGGGTGTCATGGCGTCCTTCCTTTCGGGGGCTTTCTATGCCGGCGGTGCGAGCGAACGCTTGATCTCCTGGTAGCCGTCGATCGCGCAGCCGAGTGCAAGGCAGAAGAACGCGACGAACATGACCTCGAAGGGCGTCTTGTCCGCCAGGCCTTTGAGCGGCACCTGCTCGACGTACGTCGCGAGCACCGCACCGACGGTGAGGAACGCCCCGAGGAGTTTCCTCGGCGTGAAGAACAGGTAGCCCGGCCCGAGCAGGAAGAAATTCAGTGCCGTTCCGATCCAGAGCTTTGCCTTCATGGTACCTCCCTTGCGCTGCGGGTCCGCCCCGTGACCGGGGTGCCGGCAGTGAACACTGCGTGTTGGTCAACCTATCACACCTAAAGTGAACAGGCAAGCGCTCGGCGCGGTGTGCAGGGCCAGTGGCGTCCGCTCATTCCGCACCTGCTCCCCGCCCCGGCCACCCTCCGGGCTTGCGCTGCAGCCCGTGCGTGTGCTGCCATGGGCAGCAGCCCGCAGTGCTACCCACGGGAGCCCGCCCTCCCATGGGCGCGACCGCCCGGTCATGCCGGCACCCGGCTTGCGGGGCGACGCCGAGGCCGTGGTATAGACGGCAGCGATGAATTGGACACTTTCGCCACGGCTTCGGCGCTACGGCCCGATCGCGCTCGTCTGCCTGCTCGCCGCAATCGCCTACCTCAACGCGCTCGCGGGCGCGTTCCACTTCGACGACGCCCACAGCATCGTCGAGAACCCCTGGATCCGATCGTTCCGCTACCTGCCGAAGTGGCTCGCGGACACGGGGGCGTTCTCGGTCCTGCCGCAGAACCAGGACTGGCGGCC
>DAIDIT010000211.1 GCA_027451705.1 Pseudomonadota bacterium | reverse complement strand
GTCGCCTTCGACGCGATCCACGAGGGCGACGGCGGCGACGAGGTCATCAGCGGCCGCTGCGACGCCCGCGGGGTGCACCTCGTCCGCAAGCGGCCCGGCCGGCCCGACGAGAAGCTCGAGCTCCCGCCGAGCCAGGATCGCGTCGACGACGCGGACCTGCCGCGGCTCGCCGCGGCCCGCAAGGGAACGCTCGAGGGCTTCGTCTTCGACAGCACCGAGCTTCGCGACAAGCCCGAGGAGGCGAAGTACCTCGGGCGCGGCACCCTGACGGCGGGCGGGGTCCGCCGGGCGGTCGACCGGGTCGCGGTCGTCGAGGACCACGGCAAGGTCGCCGCCGAGGCCTCGCTGGACGCAAAGGACGGGCGGCTGCTGCAGCTCGAGTTCGGCGGCGCGCTCCGAGCGGTCCCCGAGCCCGAGGCGATCGCGAAGCGGCTCGACACGGTCGACCTCTTCGCGCTCACCCGCGTGGCGGTCGACCAGCCGCTGCCGACCGGCGTGGTCCCCGAGACCGTCCGCTACCGGATCGAAGGTCTCCCGCCGTCGCTGCGCCCGGCTCCCGAGCGGCAGAGCTACCGCGCGCTGCCCGACGGCGCGGTCGAGGTGACGGTCCGCGCGGACCTGCCGGACAAGACCGCGCGGCGGCCCGAGAGCGCCCCCGCCGCGGACCTGGTCGCGACCCCCGAGATCGAGAGCGACGACCCGCAGATCCGCGCCCTGGCCCGCTCCGTCGTCGGAGGCGAGACCGACGCCTTCAAGGCGGCGAACCTCCTCTCCTCCTGGGTCTTCGCCCACGTCCACAGCGCCTACGGCGTCTCGAGCGATCGGGCGACCGACGTGCTCGCGCGCCGCGAGGGCGACTGCACCGAGCACTCGCTCCTGACCGTCGCGCTCTGCCGGGCGGCGGGGATCCCCGCCCGCCTCGTCCACGGGCTCGTTTACGCGCAGGGGAGCGACGGCGTTTTCGGCCTCTACTGGCACGAGTGGGTCGAGATCTGGACGAACGAGTGGACGGCGATCGATCCGACCTTCGGCCAGCCCGTGGCCGACGCGACGCACATCGAGGTGGGCCAGGGCGATCAGACGGACGCCGTGGCCCTGATGGGGCAGCTCAAGATCTCCGTCCTCGGGAGGAACCCGTGACCCATCCGAACGAGCCGGCGAAGGGTCGGACCGGCCTGAACCACGTCGCCATCGCGGTCGCCGATCTCGATGCCGCGGTGACCTTCTACGAAGAGGTCCTCGGGCTCCATTGTGACGAGCGGGAGCGGGTCGCGGACCAGCAGGTCGACGTCGCGCTCTTCGGCACCGGCCAGGGTCGGATCGAGCTCATCTGTCCGTTCACCGAGGGTTCGGGCGTCGCGCGGTTCCTGAAGCAGCGCGGCGAAGGGCTGCACCACATCTGCCTCGACGTGCCGGACCTCGAGGCCGCGCTCGCCCGAATGCGCGAGCGCGGGCTGCCGCTCATCGACGAGAAGCCCCGGGTCGGCGCCGGCGGCAGCAAGATCGCGTTCGTGCACCCGAAGGGTGGCCGAGGCGTGCTGATCGAGCTGCGTCAAGGCTAGCTGGCCGCGGCCGCCGATGAGGGTCCTCTGCCTCGTTGCCCGGTCGCGCCTCCCATCTGGACCCTTTTCGGTGGCTTTTGCGCGGGGGGCCGCGCGTCGTTAGGGTCAGGACAGACGACTGACCGTCGGGGGCGCCCGGGGCGCCGAGAGGGGGGGCCGCATGGTTGCCGCGCTCATCTCCGTACTGCTCGCCGCCGCGCCGGGCGGCTTCCGGCTCGACCCGGCCGAGAAGCAGCTCGTCGCGTACCACGTCCACCATCCGTTCCACGACGTGACGGGCACCGCCGAGAAGCTCCAGGGCCAGGCGCGCCGCCTCCCCGACGGCTCGATCGAGGCCGAGGTGCGCGTGCGGTTCGCGGACTTCGCCTCGGGCAACGCGAACCGCGACGCCAACGCCCGGGCCGCGGTCGGAGCCGAGCAGCACCCGGACATCGTGGTCCGCGCCCTCGTCAGGCCGCAGACCCCCTCGCACTACCCCGCCACCGAACACGTCGCCGTCGAGACGCAAGTCGAGGTGCACGGGATCACCCGGACCGAGCGCGTGCCCGTGACGCTCGCCTGGCAGGCCCCCGACCGCGTCCGCGCGACCGGAAACTTCACGATCAGCCTCGACTCCTTCCACGTCGCGCGGCCGGAGCTGCTCTTCGTCCCCATCGCCGATCGCGTCGACGTCGACTTCGATCTGCGCTGGGCCGGCGAGGCGCTCGGCCGCGCCGCGCCGCCTCAGAAGGCCGACCAGCCGAGCGCGCGCCCGGCGGGGTCGTCGGGGCTCGCGAGCTGGCCGAAACGCAGATCCCACGGCGCGCCGTCGAGTTCCTGCGCCCACGGCTCGCGGGCGTAGAGCCCGTCGCCGTACTGGATGGCCTCGATCGGACCGGTCCCGAGCCGCAGCGGCACCGCGGACGGCTTCCCCTGGTGCTGGAGGAAGGCCCAGCGGCCGGCCCCGCCGCGCCCGGCGAGCTCGCGCAGCACCTCGAGGAGGTCCCACACCGTGGGCGTGGGCGTGCAGCGATCGGCCGCGGGTGCGGGCGGAGGCCCGAGCGGCACCGGGTTGCAGCGCCAGCGCGCGAGGAGCCCTTCACCGATGGCGGTCACCAGAAGCGCGGCGTGCGGGCGCTCGCCGCGGGCCGGCGGTTCGGTCGACAGCAGGACGTACTGGCGCGGGCCGGCCGCGTAGCGCAGCACGCCCTGCACGCCCGGGGGCGCCGGGTCATGTCCGAACGCGCGGAGCGAAAGCCGCTCGTGCGCGCCCGGCGGCGGGTGCGGGCCGTGCGCGCCCGGCGCCCAGGCCTCCCACGAGAGGATCCCGCGGGTCAGGTACAGCGCCCCCGTCGCCTCCGTCCGGACGAGGGTGACCGCCGGCCCTTCGCCGTGCGGCGGCTTCAGCGTCTCCTCGACGGCCGACCAGCTCCGGCCGCCCGCTTCGACGTCGTCGATCCGGCGGGAATGCGGAAGCCGGCCGAGAACGAGCGCGTCCTCGTCGAGCGCGGACTGGAGCGGCCGGTGCACATTGCCCGCCCTGGCGAGCGGCCGCCAGGATCCGAGCGTGGCGGCGAACGGGACGATCAGTTCGGCCGTCCCGCCGCCCGGCATTGGCAGCGGCGTGCCATCGGCTCTGCGCGCCGAGGCCCGGACGAGGACCGTGCCGTCCCCGACGGCCGCCACCTCCGCGCGGAGGACGGTCGGCGGGTCGTCGTCGAGCCGGTACTCGACGAAGTCGCCCGGTTTCGCCCGGGCCCAGGCCCCGGTCGCGCACGGCGCCGGGAGGTCCGCGCCGGGAGCGACGGGCGCCACTCCTCCGTCCGCGCCCTCTGCCAGCGCCCACGCGGGGATCGCGGACTGCTGCGGCCCGGTCGGCTCGAGCTCGCGCAAGGGCGGCGCGACGACCTGGGCCTTGGGCGGCGGCGCCGCCGGGAGATCCGCATACTGCCGCAGGGGCGGCGTCTCGTCGCCCGGGCAGGCGGGCAGGATGGCCGCGAGCGCGGCGAGGGTGAGCCCGATCGCCTGGGTTCGGCGCACGGGCCGATGATACGACAAAAGCGCTCCGCCGTTCTGCCCCGGCCAGAGCCCCGCGCTCTCAGGCGGGCGCGATTGACAGCCGCTCGGCCGGACGGATATCCCGGGAACGGGGAGAGGCTCCCCGGGTTCATGGAATCTGGTCGCCCTCGCTGGAACCGCCTCGCGCCGCTGGCGCTGTGGGTCGCGGCGTGCGCCCCGGCGGTGGCGCCGGGCCCGACCGCGGACGCCGGAGGCGAGGCGTCCGCGCCGCCGATCGGAGCGGTGGCCCTCCCCGACGCCGGGCCGCCCGACGCCCGCGCGATCTGCCTGCGCCTGTGGGCCGGGCAGCAGCGTCTCGCGCAGCTCGTGTCGATGCCGATCTTCCTGGACCAGCCCCAGCTCGGCCTCGACTGCCCCCGGCCGACCGCCGCGCAGGAGGCGGCGCTCGTCGCGGACGCCGAGGGACGCGCCGCCGCGCTCGTGACGCTCTCTCCTCCGGACGGAGGCTGGCCGGACGGCGCGGGGTCGGGCGTGTGCGACGATCCCGCCGCGGTCTTCGGCGGCTACCCCGCCGCGATCGCCGACTCGCTCGCGGCGGGACGTGTCGCCTGGAACGCCGCGGCCGATCGGTCGTGCGCGGAAGGGATGCAGCTCTCCGGAGACCTCCTCGACCTCTACCTGCCCGATGCGGGCGGCGCGCCGGCGCGCGCTCTGCTCGGGCCAATCGACGGCGGGAGCGGCTGCACCGCCATCCTGGAAGGCCAGGTCGCGGCCGGCGCCGCCTGCGCCTACCCGTTCGACTGCGCGGCCGGCCTCTACTGCCGCTCCGCGGACGCGGGCTGCGGGGGGACTTGCGCTCCGCTCGTGCCGGAGGGCCAGCCGTGCGGGCCGCTCGACGTCTGCGCGGGCGGCAGCCAGTGCGTCGCGGGACTCTGCGGCGGTCCCGACGCGGGCGTGCGGCCGGCGGGCGGTCTCGGCGCGTCCTGTGGGGCTCCGTCCGACTGCCTCGCCTGCCTGATCTGCCTCCCGGCCGGCCGCTGCGGCCCGCCGGGCATGACCGGTTCTCCGTGTGTGAGCGATTCGGACTGCGGCGGCCCGTACTTCTACTGCGACCCGGGCAAGGGGCGCTGCGCGGAGGCGGGCGTGATCGGCGCGCCCTGCGCGATCTCGAGCCCGGGCTCGTGCCTGCTCGGTTTCTGCGATCCGGGGCTGTCGACCTGCGCGCCCCTGTCCGGCGCGGGCGGGCCCTGCGCGGGCGCCGGTTGCCTCCCGGGCCTCGCCTGCGACCCGGACGCCGGCGTCTGCGTGCCGCAAATGGCCGGCGGGAGCGCCGGGCCCTGCACGGGGCAGGGCTGCTCCGACTCCGGTATCTCGCTGTTGCTCGGCCTCGGCGGGGCCGTCGCCCTGCTGGACCGCAAGCGCAGGGCCAGCCGCCTTCGATGAGGAGAGAGCCATGTCGAACGTAGTCGGAAGGATCGGGATCTTCGCCGCGGCCGTCTTCGGCGCCGGCTGCTGCCTCCAGCCGGTCGGTCCGGCCGACGCGGGCACCTCCAGCGGCGGGACGAACAGCGGAAGTGGCGGCGCCGCGTCGTCGACGACGTCGGGTTCGACCTCCGGGGCGGGCGGAACCTCCGGGGGCGGCGGCAGCAGCGGGACCGGGAGCACGAGCGGCAGCGCCGGCGGCTCGACCAGCGGGACCACCTCCGGGATGCCGACGCAGGCGCAGCTCTGCAACTGGATCTGGCAGGGTTCGGCGCGCCTCGAGTACCTCCTCGTCGACTCGTTCGCGGGGTCGAAGCTTCGGCCGCCGACCGGGCCCTACTGCCCGACGCCGACCGCGTCGCAGGCGAACGCCATCGGCTTCGTCAACGGCTACCTCGCTCAGCAGATCCAGACGCTCGGCGCGCCCGACGGCGGGTGGCCCGACGGCTCGGGCCCCACCGTCTGCGACGATCCGACGAGCGGGCAGAGCCAGCTCGCGGCGGCGATCGAGGCCTCGCTCGCGGCCGGGCGCGCGGTCTGGAACGGGGACGACGCCGCGACCTGCGCGCAGGGCATGCAGCAGAGCCAGTACCTCTTCCTCGCCGTCGGCTCCGACGGCGGCTTCCCCGGGGACGTGGACGTCGGGATGCCCGACGGCGGCCCCTGCTTCCAGATCCTGGAGGGCCAGGTGGCCCAGGGCGGCGGCTGCACGTTTGGATGGGACTGCGCGTCCGGGCTCTACTGCCGGCCGGGCGGCGCGACGAGCTGCGCGGGAGTCTGCGCGGTCCCGGTCGCGGACGGCCAGCCCTGCGGGATCTACGACCAGTGCGTCAGCGGCGACAGCTGCACCTCGGGGACCTGCACCGCGAGCGGCAACGGCAGCGGCGGGAGCGGGACCGGAGCGCCGGGCGCCCCCTGCACCTCGAGCTCGGACTGCCAGGGCTGCCTCTCCTGTAGCTTCGGCCAGAACGGCGGGGTCTGCACGGCGCTCGGGCTCGTCAACTCGGCCTGCGCGTCGGATTCGGACTGCGTGGCGCCGCTGCTGTACTGCAAGTCGGGGAGCTGCCAGCCCGCCGGGGTGACCGGAGAGACCGGGTGCGTGCCGGGCAGCGACAACGCTTGCCTCTTCGGCTGGTGCGAGCCGACGGCCGGGGGCTCCGGGGCCTGCGTCGACAGCTCCGGACTCGGCGGCCCGTGCCTCGATGCCTCCTCGTGCTCGTCGGGAATCTGCTCAGGCGCCGACCCCGACGCCGGGACGCTCGGGAGCTGCGCGTCGGCGCCGGGCAAGGGACAGCCCTGCGGCGCCGCCGACGGGTTCGCGTGCGGCAGCAACCTTTACTGCGACACCGGCAGCGGCAGCTGCCAGCCCACGCTGCCCGCGGGCGCGGCCTGCGCCAACGCGCTTGCCTGCCAGAGCCTCTCCTGCGTCGAAGGCCAGTGCGCGAGCCCGTGCGTCGCGGGCTGCGCGAGCGGTTGCAACGACGGGCCCGGCGCCTCGCTCCTGCTCGGTCTCGGCGGCGCCGCCGCGATCGAGCGCCGCCGCCGGCGCCGCCGCCGCTGAAGGCCCGCTGCGGCGCCCGGAGTTGCGCCGGGAGGCTCCGGGTCGTATGGCTTGCACGCCGTGACTGCGCCGCGCGACTTCCCGCCTTCGGATCGGTCCACGGGCGAGCTCGTGGCGCGCGAGCTGGCCGCCTGGGCCGGCACGGCCGTCCTCTTCCCGTTCGGACTCGGCCGGCGGCGGGAGCGGCCGACCGCGCGCGCGGCCGGGCAGCGGACGGTCGTGCTGGTGCACGGCTACCTGGCGAACCGGAGCTCGCTCTGGCCGCTGCGCGCCTACCTCTGGGCGCACGGCGTGCGGCAGATCCGCGCCTTCGACTACGGTCCGCTGCTGCGGGGCGGCCGCGGCGTCGAGGCCGCCGCCGTCGCCCTACGCGAGACCCTTCGCAGCGAGGTCCGCGGTGGCCGCATCGACCTCGTCTGCCACAGCCTGGGCGGCATCGTCGCCCGGCTCTACCTGCAGGAGCTCGGGGGCGCGCGGCGCGTCGACCGCTGCATCACCCTGGGCACGCCCCACCTCGGAACCTACAACGCCTACTGGATGACCTCCCGCGTCGCGCGCGAGCTGCGCCCCGATTCGGAGCTCCTCGCCCGGCTGGAAGCCGGCCGGCCGCGGGCCTCGCGCGTCCGCTTCAGCTCCATCGTCGCGGGCTCGGACGCCATCGTGGTCCCGCGCGTCTTCGGCGCCCACGACGACCTCGTGCTGCTGCAGAACCTGGGCCACCTCGGGCTGCTCTTCTCTCCCTCGGCCTTCCGCGCCGTGGAGGAGCGGCTCCGGGCGCCCTAGCGTCGCTCGAGGCGACGGAGGGCCGGCGGCGCCGACGGGCTTTACAGTCGGGGCGGCGCTGGCTACCGTCCTGCGGCCGCTCGCGGGACGGGCGCCAGGAGGATGAACCGATGAAGCGCTGGGCCCTCGCGATGGCGGCCGCCTCGACCCTCGCCGGCACGGGTTGCCTCTACGCCGGCGTGACGCTGCCGCAGTCGTACTTCAGCCCGACCGAACCGCTGAAGGGGGCGGCGCCGGACGCCCACGGCGAGGCCTGCGCGTTCGAGATCCTCTGGCTCGTGGCGCTCGGCGATGCCGGCTACGACACCGCCTACAAGACCGCGCTCGCGACCTCGGGCGCGCCGTCGCTCTACGACATCCGCGTGGACCGGACGGTCACGATGATCCTCGGCGGGCTCTACGCGAAGACCTGCACCGAGCTCACCGGCCGCGTCCCCCACTAGGCCTTCACGGGCAGGCGGTCGGGTAGGTGATCGCGATCTGCGCGCCCGCGGGTGGCGCCGAGCCCGGCGAGAAGACCACCTCGCCCGTCGAGGCGTCGTAGCTCCAGTTCGCGGCTCCCGAAGGGCCGACGCCCGGGACGAGCTGGCCGTTCACGGACACGGTGATCTGCGTCGGGCTCTGCGGCTTCTGCGAGAGCGGGAAGCGCAGCCTCAAGCTGAACGCCTGGGCGGCGAGCTGGCCGAGCGTCCCGCCCCAGTCGGTCGTGCAGACCGAGTAGATCGAGCCACCCATCTCGCCGACGAGCTGGAAGTAGCGCACGCCGAGGTCGGCGGGGTTGTTGCAGCCCTGGACCGCCGTGACGGCCGACGCGGTGATCATCCACTCGTTTCCGGGCCCTTTCAGCCCGCGGAGGATCTGGACGTAGTGGTCCACCCAGCTCTGGACGGTGTATCCGTTCGGCACGACCGATTCGTCGTCGTCGTCCTGGATGAAGATGATGTTCAACAGGGCGTCCTGCCGGAGGAAGCCGAGGTTGCCGTCCGCGGGCCAGGGGGTCCCGGGCGCCTTCGCGCTCGTCGATAGCGGCGGCGTCAGGGCGAGCACCGCGGCGTCGAACGGACGCTCGTCCCAGTGGCAGGTGCCGACCTCGACGTTGTTGCCGAAGACCGAGTCCAGGTTCGGGGTCTGGGGCGTCAGGATCCGCGGCGAGCTGTCGTCGACGGGGAAGAGGCGCCCCGCCTCGCCGCCATTGGCGCCCCCGGGGCAGGTCGTCCAGCTCCCGGTCGCCGGCTCGATACCGGTGGTCGTGACGCCGACGTGGAAGTCGATCCCGGAGGCGACCGCCGCGTCGAGGAACGCGCCCGCGTTGTCCTGGACCGCCTGGAGCTGCGGGCCGAAGCTGCCGGAGTTGTCCATGATGAAGAGGATGTCGACCTTGGGGGCCGTCTGCTGGGTGAAGTCGTCCTCCTGCGTCGGCTGCTGGAGCGCGAGCCCGTGGAGCGCCACGGTGCGCGGCTGGCCCTCGCCATCGTCGAGCTCGAGCGCGGCGACGTCCGGCTCGCGGTCCGGTTCGTTCGGGGAGGGGGCGTAGGTCACCGCGAGCGCGGCCGTCGCGCCGGGCGCGAGCGTCGTGGGAAGCGCGCCCGAGGAAATCGCGAAGTCGGTCGCGGCGAGCCCCTGGATCTGCCCCGAGGCGACCGTCACCGGAGCGCTGCAGGCGTTGGTGAGGCTCACCGGCTGCGAGCGGGCCGGGCAGGCGACGCCGGTCGGGCCGAAATCGAGCTCTGGCGGCGTGATCGCCAGGCAGCCGGCGGCGGCGCTCCCGATGAGCGAGATCCGGCCGACCGGCGTCTGCGGATCGGAGACCGCGAACTGGACGCTGCCCAGGCTCTCGCCCGGCGTGGTCGGCGAGAACCGCACGCCGATGTCGAAGACGTCGCCGGGGTGGAGGGTCAGCGGGCCGATCGGCGAGCCGGGGACCGAGAACGGGCCCCCCGGCGCCGCCTGGATCCCCGAGACCACGCAGTCGTCCGTGCCGACGTCGGTGAGACCCACGTCGAGCTCGATCGACTGGCCCGGCGCGACCAGTCCGAAGTCGAGCGGCGAGGGGTCCGCCGACCAGCGGCAGGGCGGCGGGACGCGGGCGCCCCCGCCGATCGGCACGGTGACCGTGGGTGTCGCGGGATCGGTGCTCGCGACGGTCAGCGTGCCCTGCATGGCGCCGCCCGAGATCGGGAGGTAGTCGACCGACGCGATCAAGGACTGGCCCGGCGCGAGGGTGAAGGGCAGGGCGGGCCCCTCGAGGAAGAGCGCGCCCGAGCCCGAGAGCTGGAGGCCCGTGAGCTGCAAGGGCGGCACCCCAGCGGCCTCCGCGCCGACGTTCTCGATCAGGACCTGCCGGACCGTGCTCGATCCGACCGGCTGCGATCCGAAGTCGAGGGCGCCGGGCAAGACGGCGATCGCCGGGGCGCCGGCGCTCCCCGAGAGCGGCACGTCGATCGACGGGCTGCCGGGGTCCGACGTCGCGAGGTGCAAGGCGCCGCTGAACGCGCCCGCGGCGCCCGGCGCGAAGGTCACCGAGAGCGTGAGCGAGCCCGCGGCGGAGACCTGCGAGGCGCCGGAGGGCGCGACCGAGAAGACCTCGGCGCCGTAGCCGATCGTCACCGCCGGCAGCGCGAGCGGCTGGTTGCCCGCGTTGGCGACGACGACGTCGAGCGACTTGCTCTGGCCGACGCGCACCGCGCCGAAGTCGAGGCGGGCCGGGGTGACCGTCACCACGGCCGCGACTCCGGTGCCGCGCACCGACACCGGGGTGACCGCGCAGCCCGGGCACGCCGAGACGTCGAGCGTCGCCTGCTGGGCCCCGAGCGTCGAGGGCGTGAACGAGAGCGTCACGGTCGCGGACCCGTGCGGAGGGATCGCGATCGGCTCCGGCGTCGCGAGGCCGAAATCGCCGCCGCCGGCGAGGGCGAGCCGGGCCGCGAGCGCCGCGGGCGAGCCGTTCGCGAGGTCCAGCGAGCGGACCGCGCGGGAGTGGAGCGAGACCGCGCCGAAGTCGATCGCCGCCGGGTCGATGCCGAGAGTCGCGTCGACGGCGGTCGCCGTGACGTGCGCGACCTCCGTGTCCGAGGGGTCGAGGCCGATCGCGACCGGGACGTCGATCGCGCCCGCAGCACCCGGGCTGAACGCGACCGGCACGCGGACGGTCCCGCCCGGCAGCACGGCCAGCGGCGGCGAGAGCTGCACGACCAGGCCCGGCGGCGGGTCGTCGGGGAGGTTCGCCGAAACGACCTGGACCGATCCCGGCGAGAACGACGTCACGTCGATCGCCCCGCTCGCGGTTCCGCCGACGGGCACGTAGCCGAGGTCGAGATCCTCGACCTTCACCGGACCGTCGAACGCTCTGATCGTCGCCGGCCGACATGCCACGAGCGTCCCGACCACCGCCGCCCACCCCAGCCCCCGTGCCGCACGCATGCGCCACCTCCAGCCGTCCGCCCGGCCTCCCGCTGCGGAGAGGACCGAACGAGGCCAAGCTATGGACGCGCTCGCCGAGGCCGCAATCGTCCGAAGGCGGGTTGGGCGTTCAGTCGACCGCCGGGGCCGCCGCGACCTCGCCCTGCCAGCTTCCGAGGGCCACCCCGGCGAGGGCGAGCGCGATGCCGAGCGCGATCCGAGGGGTCACGGGCTCGCCGAGGACGAGCGCGCCGAGAAGGTAGGCGGTGATGGGCGTGAGCGGGGAGACGGCCGCGCCCCCGACCGCCGTCACGTAGCCCATCGCGTCGGTGAAGAGGAGCTGGGCGGCGAGCGAGGCGAGCCCGAGGCCGACGAGGATCGCGACGTCGATTCCCATCGGCAGGCGGGCCGTCGGCAGGGCCAGCGGCCCGGAAATCGCCATGGCGACCATCGCGAAGACGAAGAAGATGACGGCGGCGCCGTCCGTCTGCCGAAGCGCGCGGACGGTCGCGACCGCGGCGCCCGAGACGACGGCCGAAGCGAGCCCCGCGGCGACGCCGGCGGCGAGCAGCGGTCCCCCCGACGACTGGACCGTCAGCGCGAGGCCGGCGAGCGTGACGAGCAGGCCGACGATCGGCCGTGCGCCCGGCCGCTCTCCGAGGAAGAGGATGGCGAACAGCGTCGTGAAGAGGGGGCTCGTGTAGTTGAGCAGCGTCGCTTCGCCCACCGGAAGCTTCGTGATTGCGAAAAAGAAGAGCAGGATGGCGGCGGAGCCGAGGAGCCCGCGGGCCACGAGCAGGCCCGGCCGGTTCGGCTTCAGCCGCGCGCGCCCGGTGACGAAGAGGGCCACGGCGCCCACGGCCCCGACGCTCATCCGGACGAAGACCAGCTCCGCCGCCGAGAAGCCGTGCGCGGCGCCGATCCGCGCGAGCAGGGCCATCGTCGCGAAGAAGCCGCTCGAGGCGGCGAGCGCCAGGACCGGGTGGCGCTTGATCACTTCCGTGCTGCCGTCCCCTCCCCGTGGAGAGCGGCCAACTCCTCCCGCAGCGACTGGGCAAAGGCGACCATCTGCGGCCGGCCGGCCGAGAAGCGGAAGAGCGAGAGCGCCTCGCCGGCCAGGTGCCCCGGGCCGCTCGCCTCGTCGAGGGGCCGCGCGAGGTCGATGCCCACCTCGATCGCGTAGACGGTCGCCGCCGCGCTCGCCGCCTCGAGCCGCAGGCACTGCAGGGCGAGCTCCTTGCCGGCCGACTGGAAGGAGAAGCCCGGGACCTCGTCGCGCAAGAGTCGCCCGAGGCCTTCGCCGAGGTCCGTGGCGTCGGACGGCCCGAGCCAGAGGACGGCCTGGCGCACGAAGGGCCAGAAGGATTCGTCGCGGCGATCGAAGAAGTCGACCGACACCCGGCCGAGGACGCGGGGCGGCGCGGAGGCCTCGCCCAGGATCCGCAACCGGAGCTTCTCGGCGGCGGGGTCCGAAAGTTCGGAGCGGCGCGGCAGTTCGGGCGTCTCGAGCGCGGCCAGCTCGAGGCTGAACCGCAGGGAGCCGCGCGCGTTGCAGAGGGCCGCCATGCCGTCGGTCCGGGATGTAGCAGGACGGGCGTCGCCGGGCAACGCGGACCTCACGGTTGCGACGGGCCGGGGGGACGGCTATCGTTCCCGCTCTTCATGTCCGCAGAAGCCGAGACCATCCAGATCCGCGGGGCGCGCGAGCACAACCTCAAGAACGTCTCGCTGGACATCCCCAAGCGCCGCCTGGTCGTCTTCACGGGCGTCTCCGGCTCGGGCAAGTCCTCGCTCGCCTTCGACACGCTCTACGCGGAGGGGCAGCGGCGCTACGTCGAGTCGCTGTCGGCGTACGCGCGGCAGTTCCTGGGCCAGATGGAGAAGCCGCGCTTCGACACGATCCGCGGCCTGTCGCCCGCCATCTCGATCGAGCAGAAGGCGGCCAGCAACAATCCCCGGTCGACGGTCGGCACGATCACCGAGGTGCACGACTACCTGCGCGTGCTCTACGCCTCGCTCGGCGTGCAGCACTGCCCCAACTGCGGCGCCCGGGTCGGCAAGCAGACGGCGCAGCAGATCGTCGAGGAGATCCTGCGGCAGCCGGCCGGCAGCAAGCTGCTCCTGCTCGCACCGCTCGTCCGGGATCGCAAGGGCGAGCACCGCGAGGTCCTCGTGGACGCCCAGAAGCGCGGCTTCTCCCGCGCCCGCATCGACGGCGTGCTGCACGAGCTGGCCGACCAGGCGAAGTTGCCGGACGAAGCCGGCGCTGCCGGTCGGCGGGCGGAGGCCGCAGGCCGCAGCATTCGGCTCGACAAGAAGCTCAAGCACGACATCGAGATCGTCGTCGACCGGCTCGTCGTGAAGCCCGGGCTCGGCCCGCGCCTCACCGACTCGGTCGAGACCGCATTGCGGGAGGGCGGCGGCGTCCTCGTGCTCGCCTCGGCCGACGGCGACCGCGCGCGCGACCGCGTGCTCAGCGAGCGGCTCGCGTGCATCCCCTGCGGCCTCTCGTTCGACGAGCCGACGCCGCAGCACTTCTCCTTCAACAACCCGGCCGGCATGTGCCCGGAGTGCCAGGGGCTCGGGACGCGCGCGGAGATGGACCCCGACGTCATCGTGCCGGACCCCGCGCTCTCGATTCGCGAGGGCGCGGTGGAGGTCTGGGCGTCCGGTATGTCGCGGGGCGAGGGCTGGACCGCCGAGCTCGTCGAGGAGCTGGCGCGCGTCGGCAAGATCGACCTCGACCGGCCGTGGCGGGATCTGCCGGCGAAGAAGCGCGACTTCATCCTGTTCGGCGGCGCGGGCGGCGCGGAGATCGAGTTCCGGTGGGAAGAGGACGGCGAGGTGCGGCGCTACCGGCGCGCCTGGGAGGGGCTGGTCCCGCACCTGATGCGCCGCTTCAAGCAGACCCAGAGCGAGGGGATGCGGCGCTACTACCAGCGCTACCTCTCGAACAAGCCGTGCCTCGCCTGCGGCGGCGCGCGGCTCAACCGCACCTCTCGCGCGGTCCTGCTCCACGGCAAGAGCCTCGTCGACCTCTGCGCGATGACGATCGGCGAGGCGCAGGCCTTCCTGGGCGGCATGAAGATGTCGGCCCACGACGAGGCGATCGCCCACGAGCTCCTCAAGGAGATCCGCAGCCGGCTCGGCTTTCTTTCCGACGTGGGGCTCGGCTACCTGACCCTCGAGCGCGCCGGGCCGTCGCTGTCGGGCGGCGAGTCGCAGCGCATCCGGCTCGCCTCGCAGATCGGCTCCGAGCTGACCGGCGTCATCTACATCCTCGACGAGCCGTCGATCGGCCTGCACCAGCGCGACAACCGGAGGCTGCTCGCGACGCTCGAGCGGCTGCGCGACCTCGGCAACACCGTCGTCGTCGTCGAGCACGACCGCGAGACGATGGAGGAGGCGGACTGGCTCGTCGACTTCGGCCCCGGCGCCGGCGAGCTCGGCGGCGAGATCGTCGCCCAGGGCCGGCCCGAGGAGGTCGCGCGCGAACCGCGGTCCCTCACCGGCGCCTACCTCTCCGGCCGGCGCGAGATCGCCGTCCCCGCGCGCCGCCGCTCGCCGGGCGAGGGGCGGCTCGTGGTGCGCGGCGCCGCCGAGAACAACCTCAAGGGGATCGACGTGACGTTCCCCCTCGGACTCTTCGTCGCCGTCACCGGCGTCTCCGGCGCGGGCAAGAGCACGCTCGTCAACGAGATCGTCCGGCCGGCGCTCCTGCGCGCCCTGCACGGCGCCCGGACGACCACCGGCAAGCACCGCTCGATCGAGGGCATCGAGAATCTCGACAAGGTCATCGACATCGACCAGCAGCCCATCGGCCGCACGCCCCGCAGCAACCCGGCCACCTACACGAAGGTCTTCGACCTCGTCCGCGGCCTCTTCGCCTCGGTGCCCGAGGCGCGCGCCTTCGGTTACACCCCGGGGCGCTTCAGCTTCAACCTGAAGGGCGGGCGCTGCGAGAGCTGCGAGGGCGACGGCGTCAAGCTCGTGGAGATGCACTTCTTGCCCGACGTCTACGTGACGTGCGAGGCCTGCGGGGGGAAGCGCTTCAACGACGCCACGCTGCGCGTCCGCTACAAGGGCAAGACGATCGCCGAGGTGCTCGACATGAGCGTCCGCGAGGCGATGGAGCACTTCTCGGTCCACCGCGGCATCGTGGCGATCCTCGAGACGCTCGACGACGTCGGCCTCGGCTACCTGCGGCTCGGGCAGCCCTCGCCCCAGCTCTCGGGCGGCGAGGCGCAGCGGATCAAGCTCAGCCGGGAGCTGGCGCGCCGTGGCACCGGGCGGACGCTCTACATCCTCGACGAGCCGACGACCGGCCTCCACTTCGAGGACATCCGAAAGCTCCTCTCGGTCCTCGACCGCCTGGTCGCGGCCGGCAACAGCGTGCTCGTGATCGAGCACAACCTCGACGTCATCAAGTGCGCCGACCACGTCGTCGACCTCGGCCCCGAGGGCGGCGACGCGGGTGGGCGGCTGATCGCCGAGGGTACGCCGGAAGAGGTCGCGCGCGCCGCCGCCTCGCACACCGGACGCTACCTGCGCCCGCTGCTCGAGCAGGGCCACCACCACCCGCGGACCGGCAGCGAGGGCTGACCCCTCCCCGCTGGCGCCCTCACACCTCCCCCGCTTCGCTGGGGAGGGAATCGATGTCGCGGGGGAGGGAGTCAGGGGCAGGCGCTCGCCGGCAGACCGGCATCGCTTGCCGGGACCTCGCCCCAGAACTCGAGGGCGCGGAAGACCGAGCAGCTCCCGACGTCGAGCAGGTACGGCGCGGCCGCGCCGCAGGCGGCGCCGTCCGGGAACACGCCCGCGGGATCGATCGGGGCGCCGTGGCCCATGCCGGCGATCGAATGGCTCTCGACGACGACCCGCCCGCTGCCGTCCTCGTAGGCGGCGTGCGCGTGGCCGTCCACCGTGTCGCTCGCCGCGGGCGTCTGGCCGACGCCCCAGACGTCGGTCCACTGCTTCACGAGCTCGCCCAGGTTCACCGGGCTGACGACCGAGTCGGCCGTGCCCTGCCAGAGCGTGACGCGCGGCCAGACGCCGTTGCCCGGGCTCTCGGCGCGGACCCGGTCGCCCCACTGCTGCGGCGTCAGGACCACCTGCCCCTCGATGGCCGCGAGCGACTGGCCGAGCCCGGCCGTCGGGCAACTGTCCGCCCCGGCGCCGCTGCACGCGGCGCGGAACGGCAGCCCCGCGAGGATCTGGCCGCCCGCGAAGCCTTGGAACGTCGCAGGGTCGCTGCCCGCGTTCGGGTAATCGGCGAGGAGCGCCGCGGCCATCGCCCCGCCCGCCGAGAGGCCGCTGACGTAGACCCGCCGCGCGTCGAGCGCGTGGGCGGTGATCTCCCCCTGGATCGCATTCGCGATCGAGAGCGCCTCGCCGTCGCGGTCGCTGTCCCCCTCGAGGAACCAGTTGAAGCACAGGTCGACGTTGGCGAGCGCGGTCTGCTGCGGGTAGAGGACAACGAAACCGTAGGCGTCCGCGGCGGCGGACCAGCCGGTCCCCTGGTAGGCGTCGGCCGTCTGGGTGCAGCCGTGCAGCGCCACGACCAGCGCGCCGGAGAGCTTGCCGCGCGGGACGTGCTCGAACATCTGGAGGTTGCCGGGGTTCGAAAAGCCCGTGACGGGCGCGAGCGCCGGCGCTTCGGCCGCGGGCGCGGGGCAGCCGCCGTCCGGGACCGGCGTGGAATGGATCGGGCCGCAGCCCGCGAGCACGACGAGGGCCCCCGCCCACGGCGCCGGCCGCCTCACGGGACCACGTAGACCGGGGCGCCGGGCGGCGGGCCGAGGTAGCCGCAGGCGAAGACGACCGGGCGCGAGGCGATCACGAAGCCGTTGAACGCGTTGACGATGACTCGGTTCCAGCCGCAGGCCGGCGGCCCCATCCGCACGAGCACGTCCCAGACCCGGCCGCCCCGCTCGAGCCGGACGTCGCGGACCCCGGCGGGCCGGTAGCCCTGGGCCGCGGTGAAGCGCACGGCGATGGATGCGGCGCGGCCGGCCGGCACCGCGGGTACGACGGCGACGTACGGAGCCGGCGCGACGACGACCGGGCGCACGACGCACCCCGCCGCCAGAAACAACGCCGCCACCGATGTCCGCATGGCAGATCCCATTATACCCACCTTCGGCCTCCCGGCGGCCGCTTTGTCGGCAGGCGGCCGGGCATGGCTGCCGGCTGGCCCTGGACTTCCGCGCGGACCCATCTGTTTTGCCAGTGCGCGGTCCCGTTCCAACGATCCTGACGCACAAATGTTGTAAAAATCAATTGACCAGTTGAGTTTATGTAGTACCGTGACGGCATGTCGACGGATTGGAAGAGCCTGACCACTCTGACAGGGGGCGCGCCGTTCGTGGTCGAGCGGGTGCGGCTCGTCGACACGGGGATCGCCGTGGAGGGGGCGTTCGAGCTGCCGCCGCTCGCCCAGCTCCCGATGGAAGACCAGGTGTTCGTGGCGGCGTTCGTGCAGAGCCATGGGTCGATCAAGGAGATGGAGCGGCTCTTCGGCGTCTCGTACCCGACCATCAAGAACCGGCTCAACCGGCTCGCAAAGAGCCTGGGGCCGCCGCTCGTGGTCGAGGAGAAGCCTTCGTCCGCCGAGATCCTCGACCGGCTCGAGCGCGGGGAGATCACGGCGGCGGAGGCCGCGGAGGCGCTCGGACGGTGATCTGGCCCCCGAGTTTCGTCCACGTCGAGCGCGACGGCCTGGGACTCTGGCTGCCCGTCTTCCTGCTCTGGCCGCTCCTGCTCCTCGGCCTGCTGCTCGCCGTGCTCGCCGCGGGCGTGGCGCTCCTCGTCCTGCAGCCGCGCTCGCTCCCGCTGGCGCTCGACGTCGGCAGCGAGCTGCTCCGCCTCCTTTGCTCGACGCGCGGCACCCGCGTCGAGGTCGCCCCCGCGGACGATTTCGCGCGGCCGATTGTCGTGACGGTCCACTGACGAGGTCGCGCCATGAACGAAGAACGCCGCCGGATTCTCGACATGCTCGCCGCGGGCAAGATCGGCGCCGCGGAAGCCGAACAGCTCCTCTCCGCGCTGGAGTCGAAGGTGCCGCCCGCCACCGCGCCGGCGGCCGCGGGGGCGAAGGCCCCGAGGTACCTGAGGGTGCTCGTCGAGGGCTACCAGGACGGCGCCCACCCCGGGGGCGGCAAGGTGAACGTGCGGGTGCCGATGGAGCTGTTGCGCGCGGGGGTCAAGCTCGCGGCGCTGCTCCCGGCCGGGGTCTCGGACCAGATCAACGCCGCCCTCCACCAGAAGGGCATCGACGTCGACGTCTCGAAGATCAAGCCCGGGAACCTCGAGGACATCGTCGAGCAGCTCCGCGACCTGACCGTCGACGTGGACGGCCCCGCGGGCGAGCACGTCCGGGTCTTCTGCGAGTAAAACCTCTGGACTATGATGTCCGCTCCGATGGCCGCCCCCGCCCCAGCGCCGCAGACGGACCTCGCCCGCCAGCTCGCGAGCCTGCACGTCCCGCGCGACCCCGCGCCGCGTTCGTCGGGCCCGGGCTGGATCGCCGCGCTGGCCGTGGTTGCGCTGATAGCAGCCGCGGCCGCGGCGGCCTACGCGTTCCGCGACCGCTGGGAGACAAAGAGCGCCGAGACCGCGCCGGTCGTGCTCGTGCAGCCGGGCCAGGAGCCGCCGCTCTTCGTCGCGACCGGGACGGTCGCCGCGCCGGTCACCGCGACGCTCGCCCCGCGCACCGCCGGCCGGCTCGACAAGGTCCTCGTCCAGGAGGGCGACGAGGTCGCGGAAGGTCAGCCCGTCGGGCTCCTCGATGCGACCGACTTCCGGCTCGCCGACGGGCAGGCGCGCGCCGACCTCGCCTCCGCGGAGGCCAAGGCGCAGGCGGCCGCGGTCGCGCTCGAGGCCGCCGAGGTCCGGGCGAAGCGGGCGGCCAAGCTGCTCGCGGGCGGCGCCGGCACGGGCAGCGCCGCCGAGGACGCGGCGCTCGACGTCGACGGCGCCCGCGCGCAACTCCAGGTCGCGAAGGCCGACGTCGGCCTCGCCCGGGCGCGCCTCGCCACGGCCGACCGCGCCGTGCAGGACGCCACCCTGCGCGCGCCGTTCCACGGCATCGTCCTGCGGGTGCTCGCGCAGCCCGGTGACTTCGTCTCGACCGCCGGCGGCCAGGGTGCGGTGCAGCTCGCCGACCTCTCCTCGCTCGAGGTCGACGCGGAGGTCGCCGAGGTGAACCTCGGCAAGCTGCGCGTCGGGATGCCGGTCGAGGTCCGCCTCGACGCCTGGTCGGATCGCGGGCTCGCGGGCCGGGTCTTCTCGGTCCGGCCGAACGTCGATCCCGCCAAGGCGACGGCGATCGCCAAGGTCCGCCTCGCGCCGCCGGCCGCGGGGACGAAGCTGACGCTCTACCCCGGGATGAACGGGCGGGTGAGCTTCCTCGACCGCGCGCCCGATCCGGCAGCACTCGCCCGCGCCCCGCAGCTCGAGCTGCCCGCCGCCGCGATCGTGCAGGGACCGTCCGGCGCGACCGTCCTGACCGTGGACGCCCAGGGGCGCGTCGCCGCGGTCCCCGTGACGGCGTCCGGCACCGACGGCGACCGGGCGATCCTGACGAAGGGGCCCGCGGCGGGCACGCTCGTCGTCGTCACGCCCGAGGGCATCCAGCCGGGGGATCGCATCCGGCTCCCGACCGACAAGTAGGAGGAGAGAGATGGACGTGGCGGCACCGAAAGAGACGCCCCGCAGCGCCGAAGACCGAGCGGCGCACGGGCCCCCCGACGCGATCGAAGCCATCGTCCGCGTCCGCGGGCTGCGCAAGGTCTACCGCCGTGACCGGGAGGAGATCCCGGTGCTCGACGGCATCGACCTCGACATTCCCACCGGCGCCTTCGAGGCGCTCATGGGGCCGTCGGGATCGGGCAAGACGACGCTCCTCAACCTCGTCGCCGGCATCGACCGCCCCTCCGGAGGCTCGATCCAGGTCGCGGGCACCGAGCTGTCCGGGCTCTCCGAGGGCGCGCTCGCGGCCTGGCGCGCGCAGAACATCGGCTTCATCTTCCAGTTCTACAACCTGCTTCCCGTCCTGACGGCGGTCGAGAACGTCGAGATGCCGCTGCTCCTCACGAAGCTCGGCAAGGCCGAGCGGCGGCAGCGCGCCGAGACCGCGCTCCGGGTCGTCGGGCTGCAGGAGCGGCTCCACCACTACCCGCGCCAACTCTCGGGCGGACAGGAGCAGCGCGTCGCCATCGCCCGCGCCATCGTCTCCGACCCGAAGATCCTCATCGCCGACGAGCCGACCGGCGATCTCGACCGCAAGAGCGGCGACGGCATCCTCGAGCTGCTCTCGACGCTCAACCGCGACCTCGGCAAGACGATCGTCATGGTGACCCACGACCCGCACGCCGCCGAGCGCGCCGGCGTCGTCCGCCGCCTCGAGAAGGGCCTCCTGGTGCCGGCGTGAGACGTCCCTGCGATCCCCCGCCCCCGCAAGGCGGGGGCAGCCTCTCTCCTCCGCCGCAAGGCAGCGGCAGCCTTTCTCCTCCCCCGCAAGGCGGGGGAGGCCGGGTGGGGGGTGGACCCGGGGTTCGCGCGTGCAACCCCCACCCTGCCCTCCCCCGCAAGAGATTAGATGAAGTGGCTTGCCTCGGTCGAAACGAGGTCGTCCAATCGGGCGCCTCAAACCTAGACGTGCTCAC
>DAIDIT010000210.1 GCA_027451705.1 Pseudomonadota bacterium | reverse complement strand
GGCGGCGCGCAGGATCCGCACGAGGTCGGGCGACACGATCTCGGGTGTGAGCAGCGCGGCCTCGCAGTCCGGCGCCCGGCGGGCGGCATCGGAGGCGTTCGCCACCGGTTCGGCGAGCAGCCCGTCGCGGGCGAGCGCCTCGACGAGCGAAGCCTCCGCGGGGCCGGCGAGGAGGAGGATCCGGGCGGTCTCGGGCATGGCGGGACGATATGATGCTTGATAGGCCCGTGGTCAAGGGGGGCCTCGAGAGGTCGTGCGCGGAGTGCGACTCGCGGGCGCCCCGCGCAGGGCCCTTCTCTTCGAGCGTCTCAGCCCGCGTCGGCCAGGCCCGCGTCCGCGGTCCCCGCGTCGGGGCTTCCGGCGTCGGACATGCCCGCGTCCACGGTTCCGCCGTCGCCGCCGCCCGCGTCCGCGAGGCCGGCATCGCCCGGACCTGCGTCGGGATTTCCCGCGTCGACCGCGCCTGCGTCCTGCGCGCCGGCGTCCGCACCCGCGTCAGAGCCACCGCCTTCGGTCACGCCCGCGTCCGCCGGGCCCGGCGCGCCGTCGGCGATCCACGCGCGGACCGCCTCGATCGTCCCGGGGTCGAGCGACGTCCCGGCGACATTGGGCATCTGGAGGCCGTCCGGGCACTGCGACTGCGGCGGCGCCTCGGCGCCGCTCCCGCCCTTGCAACTCGAGGCCGCCGTGATCTTGAGGTAGAGCAGGCTGTGGCCGGGGTCGCCCGGCACGACGAGCCGCATGCCGTTGTAAGTGTACGGATAGCCGGCCGGGTCCTGGGCCACAGCGCCCTTCCCGTCCGGACCGAGCAACGCGAGGTAGGGGTTCGCCTGGAGGTCGAGCCCCCCGGCGGTCCGCGCGGTGTCGGAGGCGTGGCAGCTCTCGAGCGCGCAGCCGATCTTGAAGACGTGCTGCTGGACGTTCTCGAAGGTGGGGGCAAAGGCCGGCCCGCCGTCCGCCGTGCCCCCGTCGCTTCCGCCTCCCCCTCCTCCGCAGCCGGCCGCGAGGACGCACGCCAGCGCCAGACTAGCTCGCCGCGCGCGCACGCCGGCGCTCCTGACGCCGCTGCTCGAAGAACTTGAAGCCGTTCTCGAGCGCGTTCTCCTCCGCCTCGAGCACGAGGGCGCGCAGGGCGGTGTTCGGCTGGCGGAGCGTCTCGTAGTAGCGCTGCCGGTCGATGGCATGGATGATGGCGGGCAGGTAGCCGTACCGGAGCAGTACCAGATTCTGGAGGAGCCGCGCCACCCGGCCCGAGTTCTCGGTGAACGGGAAGACCTGCATGAAGCCGTAGTGGACCACCGCCGCCTGCTTGATCGGGTGGTATTCCTTGAACTCGGCGGTGCAGCAGAAGTCGAGCAGCTTCTGGAGCTGGTCCGGGATCTTGGCCGGCGCCGCGATGTCGTGGAAGTACGACCGGTGCAGCGGCATGTCCTTGCGGTAGATCGCCTTGTCGCGCCCCTCGAGCCCCTGCCCCACCCTCTCGTAGACCTTCTTGACGAAGGTGACCGTGAAGCGGAACTTGGGGTTCTGGGCCTCGGCGCGGACGATCGCGATCGCCGCCTGGAGGTTGCGGATCTCGGCGAAGATCGGGGCGAGGCTCGCATCGCTGACCGTCGCGCCCGACAGGGCTTGCTCGAGCTCGGTCGCGGTGAGAACGACGCCTTCGAGGGCGTGGTCGTGGTAGATCCACGACATCTCGAGCTTCTGCGCGAGATCCTGCGCCCACGTGCGGTGGGCCTCCTGGAGGTCGCGGAAGGATTCCAGCCGGTCGTCGATCTCGAGGTAGCGTTGCCGCATACTGGCCCGAAGCTCCTCCTTGCCGCCGATCGCCCGTCCCCCGTACGAGCGGCCGCGAATCTAGCGAAAACCGATGTAAGTGTCAATGGTTCCGTGCGGAAAGACCGGCAGTGGAGGAACTTACGTCGCGGCGAAGTAGAGGCCGCGGGCTTGGTCGAGCAGGGCCGGCGTCAGTGCGACGGGCTTTCCGAGGAACGTCGCGATATCACTCGATATTTGCAGCAGGTCGCGCGGGTGGCAGGCGCGGAGCGGCCGGTTGTTGCGCCGGTACTCGTTCTCGAGGAGCCAGTCGATGGCCCGGTCGTCGTAGACGATTCCCTGCGCCTCGCACAGCCGCCGGAAGATCTCGCGGTAGCCTGCCTCATCGGGGTCGGCGAGGTGAACCTTGTACTTGATGCGGCGCAGGAAGGCCTCGTCCACGAGGTCCTGCGGGTCGAGTTTCGTGGAGAAGACGACGATCTCCTCCATCGGCACCTCGAACTTGCGGCCCGACTGGAGGGCCAGCAGGTCGACGCGCTTTTCGAGCGGGATGATCCAGCGGTTGAGCATCGCCTTCGCCTCGACCCGCTGGCGCCCGAAATCGTCGACGAGGAGCATGCCCCCGTTGGCCTTCAGGTGGCAGGGCGCCTCGTAGACGTTGGAGTGCCGGTTGTGCTGGAGGTCGAGCATGTCGAGCGTCAGTTCGCCGCCGACGACCAGGAACGGCCGGCGGCACGGGACCCAGCGTTGGTCCAGGCTGCTCTGGGGCCCCTCGGCGAGCTGCTCGAGCGGCACGTGCCAGGCGTGGTCGAAGACCACGATCACCTGCCCGTCGACCTCGACCGCGTACGGCACGGCGACCGTGCCGCCCATGGCCTGCGAGAGCGCCTCGGCGAGGGCGGTCTTGCCGTTGCCGGGGTCCCCGAAAAGGAAGAGCGCGCGCGCCGATGTCATCGCCGGGCCGAGGGCGTCGAGCAGCTCCGGCTCGAAGACGAGGTGCGAGGTCGCGGCCTCGAGCCCGCCCCGGTCGACCGGGTGCAGCTCGGTGCTCTGGGCGATGACCTGCGAGGAGTACTGCGAGAGCGGCACCGGCGCGGGTCCCGCGTAGCCCGAGCGCGCCATCGCGTCGCGCGCCGCCTCGCGCCCCTTGGTCGTGAGCGAGAAGCTGACGGACGCGCGGCCGAAGCCCTTGCCGCCGCGCAGCTCGACGAACTGCTCCTGCGCGAGGAAGTCGAAGACCTTGTCCATCACGCCGCCCCACGGCAGGCGCATGGCGTGGGCGAGCTGGATGCCCGCGTCGAGCCCCTCGGTGTAGAGGTGCTTGAGGGTCAGCCCGGTGAGGAACGACTGGGTGAGCCCGGTCTCCTCGATCGTGCGCGGCTCGGGCGGCGCGTAACCGAGGAGAGGAGCCCCGTCGTCTACAAGTAGGTCAGCCACGCGTGGTAGCGGGGAAGCTGTCCGCGGGTCGCCTGGAAGAAGAGGTCCTGGATCTGCCGGGTCACGGGGCCGGGCTTGCCCTCGCCGATCTTGCGATTGTCGACCTCGCGGATGGGCGTGACCTCCGCGGCGGTGCCCGAGAAGAACGCCTCGTCCGCGGTGTACAGCGAGTCGCGGGTGAACGTCCGCTCGACGACCGGGATGCCCTGGTCGCGGGCGAGCTGCAGGACGGTGTCGCGCGTCACGCCGGCTAGAATCGGCGAGGTGAGCGGCGGGGTGTGGATCGTCCCGTCCACCACCATGAAGATGTTCTCGCCCGAGCCCTCGGCGACGAGCCCGTCGTGATCGAGGAGGATCGCCTCGTCGTAGCCGGCGAGGACCGCCTCGCGGTTCGCGAGGATCGAGTTGACGTACTGGCCCGTGATCTTGCCGCGGACCATGTTGGCGCTCGACGGCATGCGGGTGAGCGACGAGATCTTCGCCCGGATGCCGCGCTTGACCCCGTCGCCGCCGAGGTAGGCGGGCCAGTTCCACGTCGCGATCGCGACCCGGATGGGGTTCACCGCCCCGAGCCCCATCGCTCCGTCGCCCATGAAGGCGATCGGCCGCAGGTAGCCCTCGGGCATCTTGTTCGCGCGCAGGACGTCGACGCAGGCGGCCGACAGCTCGTCCACGCCGAACGGCATCTCCATCAGGCAGATGTGCGCGGAGTCGCAGAGTCGCCGGACGTGCTCGCGCAGCCGGAAGACCGCGGACCGGCCGTCCTCGCCACGGTAGCAGCGGATGCCCTCGAAGACGCCGAGGCCGTAGTGGAAGCTGTGGGTCAGCAGCGGCAGCCGCGCATCTTCCATGCCCACCAGCTTGCCGTCCAACCAGACCTTGTCGGGCGTTCGCGTCTCGGTCACTGGACGCCCCTTTCGCTGGCGAGCTGCTTCGGCCGGCCGTTCGAGATGCACGGGGGGCACCTTATAGACGGCCAAGCAGGCGAGTCAAGACCGGCCTTCCGAGCGCCGCCGCGGCGCGCTTTCGCCTAGAAGCCGTTGGCCATCGTGAAGCGGTAGACGGCGCCGGTTCCGCCGTTGCCCGTCCCGACCTGGTTGTCGACGACGTACAGGTCGCCGTTCGCGTCGAAGGCCACCCCGGCCGGCGTGTTGAGTCCGCGGATGAGGGTCGCGGGGGGAACCGTGACGGCACCCGAGCCGGCCGAGACCGCGGCGTACATCACCGTTCCGTTGCCGCTGTTGGCCCAGACCAGGTGGCCACCCGCGGAGTAGCGCACGCCGATCGGCTGGTTCACGCAGCTGTTGCCCGCCCCGCCGTTGAGGCGGCAGTTCTGCCCGCCGCGGGCGACCTGGGTCGGCGTCTTGGCGTTGAAGGGGCTCAGCCCGAGCCACCAGATGACGTTGAAGTTGTCGTCCGACGCGAAGGCGACGTCGTCCGTCGCACCGCTCGTCGCGCAGCTCCCGTCCGCGTTGGTCCCCGCGACGCCGGCGAATGGGTTCGAGAGGTTGCGGCCGAACTGATCGGTCAAGACGTTCGGCGTGCCCGCAAGGTAGGCCCCGGTGCCGAAGCCGAGAAAATCCGCCTGCTCGTTGCCCGACCCGCCGAAGTTCGTCTGGTCGTCCAGAGCGAGAAGGGCGGGAGTCGAACCGCCGGCCCCCAGAAACGCGCACTGCGCGAGCCCCGCGGGCGTGAAACTGAAATCGCCCGTCGTGGCCGGGCTGGCGAAGACGGTGACCGACTTGTTCGAGGTGTCGATCTGCTGGATCGCGTCGTTCCGTCCCCCGCCGCCCAGGACGCTGTCGTTGTCCTGGCTCACGTAGAGCTTGCCCGCGACCAGCGCGATGTCGAAATCCGGTGCGGCGTTGGCGGCGCCGGCGTTCGCGAAGACCGTGTAGGCGTCTTGGGCGCTGTCGTATTTCACGATGTTGAAGTCGCCGTTCTCGGACAGATAGAGCAGCGGGTCGTTCGGGTTGCTGTCGTCGACCGCGATCCCGACGGGCCCGTTGAGCGGCAGGCGCTTCTGCCCGAGCTCGACCACGCCGTTGTTCGCCGAGATCCAGTTGACGTCCACCTGCAGCGGGTTGACCGAGAAGGTAACGACCGAGCTCACGCCGGTGTTGCCGGCGCTGTCGGTCGCGGTCGCGACGAGGCTCTCGTTGCCCTGCACACCCCCGGGGACGTTGACGACCCAGCTCTGCGACGCCTCGGTGAGCCCCTTGCAGCTCCCGGTCCCCGCCGCGTTGTTGGCGGGGACGGCCTGCCGCTGGTCCGCAAACGCGCCCGAGAGTTGCGCGAGCACGTTCGTCAGCGCCGTGTCGTCGCATGCGGTCACGGTGATCGTGATCGGCTGCCCGCCGAGCAGCGTCTTGCCCGCCAGGCTGGCGCCGCTCTGGTCCGTGGCGGTGACCGTCACGCCGGG
>DAIDIT010000209.1 GCA_027451705.1 Pseudomonadota bacterium | reverse complement strand
GGGGACCATCGGCTCGGGGGCGGTCGCCGACGCCGGTACGGCGGTGGGCGCGGCGCGGCGGCGGACGACGAACCCCGGCGAGGTCGCCGCGGGCGGCGCGGCCTTCGGGCGCCGCCCTTCGAGGATGCGCTCGGCGACGGTCTGGGCCTGCCCGTCCTCGAGCGACGACGAATGGCTCTTCACCTCGTCGTAGCCGTGGGCGTGGAGCCACTCGACCAACTCGTTGTTGGCCATCCCCAGCTCTTTCGCCAGCTCGTAGACCCGCTTCTTCGCCATGACCGTCACGCTCCGCTGCATCCAAACCGAAACGCCCATCCCGCCGTCGGCATTCCGGCGGGGGAGCCCTCTCTAGCCCTCGCCCGTGGCGAAAGCAACCGCGATGGAGAGGCCTACGCGCTCGCTCCGCCCTCGGGCTGCGGCGACGACGGCGCCAGCGCGGCCTGTGCGGCGCGCTCGGCGTCCAGCTCCTTGCGGAGCTTCGCCTCCTCCTCGAGGTAGAGCGAGGCCGAGTGCTTGATCTGCCGCGCCTTCTTGATGCCGAGGCCGGTCGAGTCGGCGAGCTTCATGATGTCCTGCTCCTTCACCACGTCCTCGACGGTGTGGTAGCCGGCCGACGCGAGCTGCTCGATGGCCTTCTCGCCGCAGCCCCGCACGCGCAGGAGCCGCTCCTGCTGCGACAGCTCGTCCGGGTGGCGGCGGGCCTCCGCGATGCGGGCGGCCTCGCGCTCGGCGTCGAGCTTCGCGAGCTACTCGGCGTCGAGGACCGACTGCGGCTCCGCGGCGACCTGCCAAGCGGCGGCGGCCTCGGGCGTGACGCCCTCGAGCTGCACGAGGACCTCCGGGTTCGCGTCGAGGATGTCCTTCGCCTGTCGGAAGCCGTGGCTGTAGAGCAGCTCGATGAGCTGGTCGGTCATGCCCGGCAGCGCCCCGAGCGAGCGGTTCGCGAACTCGCGCATCTCCTTGACGCGGCTCTCGCTGTTGATGTCGAGCTTCCAGCCGGTGAGCTGTGCCGCAAGCCGGACGTTCTGGCCGCGGCGGCCGATGGCGAGCGAGAGCTGGTCGTCGGGGACGATGATCTCCATCGCGTGGTTGGCCTCGTCGATCACGACGCGGCTGACCTCGGCGGGCTGCAGGGCCGAACAGACGAAGCGGGCGGCGTCGTCGTCCCAGGGGACGATGTCGATCTTCTCGCCGCGCAGCTCCTGGACGACCGCCTGGACGCGCGAGCCCTTCATGCCGACGCAGGCGCCCACCGGGTCGACGTCGTGGTCGCGGCTCGCGACGGCGATCTTGGCGCGCCCGCCCGGCTCGCGGGCGGCGGCCTCGATGACCACGATGCCCTCCGCGATCTCGGGGACCTCCATCTCGAAGAGCTTGGTGAGCAGGCTGACCGAGGCGCGGGAGAGGATGATCTGCGGCCCCTTGCTCTCGCGCAGCACGTCGAGCACGAACGCCTGGACGCGGTCGCCGGCGCGGTAACTCTCGCGCGGCACCTGCTCGCGGACGGGCAGCACCGCCTCCGCCCGGCCGAGGTCGACGATGATGTTGCCGCGCTCGAAGCGGCGGGAGATGCCGGTGACGATCTCGCCCTTGCGGTCCTTGTACTCGTTGTAGACGAGCTCGCGCTCGGCGTCGCGGACGCGCTGGAGGAGCACCTGCTTCGCGGTCTGCGCGGCGATGCGGCCGAAGCCGCGCCGATAGGTCTTGAGCTTGAGGATGTCGCCGTAGCGCTCGTCCTGCTGGCGGGCCGCCTCGGCGTCCTCGTCGAGGTAGTAGATCTGGATGAGGATCTCGTCGCCGGCCTCGGCCTCGATGCCCTTCTGGTGGGCCTCATCGAGGCTGATCTGGTTGTAGGGGTCGGTGACCTCGGGGACGATCTGGAGCGCCTGGGCGAGGTCGACCGTGCCCTTCTCGGGGTTGAACGTCGCCTCGATGTGGCGCTCCATCCCGAAGTGCTTGAGCGCCGCCTGCTGCATCATCTCCTGGAGCGTCTCGACGAGCCGCTTGCGGTCGATGCCCTTGTCCTTGGCGACCTGGTCCAGGATCATGTTCAGGTTGACGGTGGGGTTCTGGGGCTGCATGGCGGCGCTCCTGTCTTCGGGTCTCTTCTCGGCTACGGCTTTCGATCAACGTTCGGCGGTCGTCTTTTCGTCTGGGTGCCTCGACCCGCCGGCCTCCGCCCGTCGGCCGGCGAAGGCGTCCTCCTCCAGCACGAGGTGGGCCTTCGCGATGGCCGAGAGCGGGATTGCGCATCGCGCGCCGTCCACGAGCAGCTCGACACGCTCGTCGTCACAGCCGAGCAGCGTGCCGCCGAACGTGCGCCGCCCCGGCAGGCCCGGCAGCTCGAGCTTCGCGAATGTCTTGACCTGGGCCTTCTTGCCCGCGAAACGGCGGAAGTCTGCCGGCTTGCGCAGCGGCCGCTCGAGGCCGGGCGAGCTCACCTCGAGCGAGTACCCGCCCGTCGGGTCGCCCGGCGGGAAGCCCTCCACGTCGAGGGCCGGGCCCAGCGCGTGCGAGAGCGCGGTGCAGTCTTCGAGGCCCACGCCGCCGCTCTTGTCGATGAAGATGCGCAGGACCATGCGGGGACCCTCGCGCCCGTACTCGACCTCGACCACCTCGAGGCCGAGCGTCCGGGCGAGCGGCTCCGCGATCTGTCGGGCGCAATCGGCGGCGGTCTCTCGCGGGGTGTCGGTCGTGGCCATGGGACCAATAAAAAAAGTGGGCCGGCTGCGCCCACTTTCGAGGAACCTCGAAAATGTCACCGCGATTCCGGACAGGCCACCCGCGGCGAGCCGGGTGCTTAGCACACCGTCGAACGGTGTGCAACCTTCGTCCGGGTTCCCTCGTCCGTCGTTCCCCCGGTCGCGGTCGGACTTGTGGTCGAGGTCGAGGTCGATTCACTTCTCACCCAACCGTTGCGAGCGTTGCCCTCGTCTTCCCTCGCTGTCCCGCCCGAAACCGGCGCAGCCGGACGGTTCGTGTCGGGTGGACTCGACTAGAGCCGGGTGCGGCGCGGGCGGAGCCGGTCGCGGCCCCCGGAAACGTACTGGCCGCAGGCCGCGCCGACCTCCAGGTCGACCGCGCTCGCGGAGACCTCTTCGACCTCGTAGCCATCCGCGCGCAGCGCGGCCGCGAGCGCCGCCGAACGGGCGGACGCGAGCGGGGACATCTGGGCGCGCCCGGCCGCCTCGGTCGGGTGGAGCGGTCCGAGGCGGACCGTGAAGTCGTCCGGCGCAAAGAGCGGCCGGAGGATCGCGGGATCGACCGGCAGCGCCTCGCTCGTTGCGAAGGCGAGCGCCACGCGGACCCCGCTCGCCGCGTGGAAGCGGGTCCCGTAGGCGGCGACCGCGCGGGCCTCCTGTACCCGCACCGGCACCAGGCGGGCGCGGGCCGCGGGATCCGTCGTGTGGAGCGAGATCCGCAGCCGAAGCCTGCCGGACGGCCAGGCGCGGGCCAACTCGAGGAGCCGCTCGAAGAAGCCCTCGGTCTGCGCGGGCACGACGGTGGCGAGGAGTGCCGAGACGCCCAGGCTGCTGCCGCAACGCGCCGGCAGCGACGCCAGCGCTTCGAGGACCGCGGGGTTGAAGGCAGGCTCGCCCATCCGGGTGAGTTGGACGTCGATCGCCGCCGCCGGGCCCGGCTGGGCGAGCAGGAGGTCGATCTGGGCGAGGATCTCCTCGGCCGTCAGGCGCCCCTCGTAGTGGCCGCCGGCGTCGCAGAAGGTGCAGCGCACAGGGCAGCCGAGCGAGGTCGAGATCGACAGGACGCGACGCGGGCCGTCCGGCGTCGACTCGAACGGGTGCTTCGGCCGCGCGGCCTCCTCCCTCCGGCCGGCGAGGCCGTCGTCGTCCATCGCGTCGGCCATCTCGAGGCGGTGGCCGTCGGCCGTCTCGGCGGCCAGGACGCGCGGCGGCGCGCTTCCGCCCCTCACCGACAGGAGGCGCAGCGGGGCCTCGGCTTCCACGTACGGGGTCACCAGTGACGGGATCTAGCCTGGGGCGGGGCGGCGCGTCGAGAGCCAGGAGGAGGCGAGGCGCCGGAAGGCCGCTTCGCGCCGCGCGATTGGCCGGAAGCCCGAGCAGATCTCCGCGGCGCCGTACTCCGGGCAGCCCTCGCAGGGGCGGCGCCACGGCCCGCGCCGGCGGTAGAGCGCCCAGAGGGCGAGCGCGCTGGCGACGACGGGGGCGAGCAGCCACGGACGGTCCGCGGCGAGGCCGGCCGACGCCGCGGCGGCGAGGCCGGCCGAGGGGACGAGGCGCGTGACGAGCTTTCCGGGCCGCCGTCCGCGCGCCGCCCCGAGGGCGAGCCATGCCAGCGCGAGGGCCGGGAGCCCGCAGGCGGGCAGGAGCGCGCCCGTGATGGTCCCGAGGGCCGCGCCCAGCGCGGTGAAGGCGCATCCCCGGCAGAGCCGCGCCCTCCGCCCGAGCGGGATGAGCTCCGGGGCGTAGCGATCGCAGAGCGGGTGGTGGGCGAACCGGTGGAACGCGTGCGCGCGACGCGCGAGCCGGTCGACGCGCCGCCGCACGCCGGCCGGCGGCGATGGGAGGGCGGCGCCGGTCACGCCTCAGACCTTCCGGAGCTTGACCGCGGTGCCGTAGGCGATGATCTCGTTGGTGTTCTGCATGAGCTCGCCCGAGTCGAAGCGCATGGCGAGCACCGCGTCCGCGCCGAGTTCGCGGGCGTGGCGCTCGAGCCGGTCCATCGCCTCGTTGCGCGAATCGGCGGCGAGTTTGGTGAGCAGCGAGATCTCGCCGCCGAAAAACATCTGGCAGCCCGCGCAGACCGTCCCCACGACGCTCCGCGAGCGCACCGTGATGCCCCAGCACGGACCCACGATCCGGTCGATCGCCGTGCCCGGGGGCGCCTCGAACGTCGTCAGGATGGGTATCGAATGCTGCCGCGCCGCGTCCGCATTGCCGTCCATCTAAGCCCTCGCCGAAGGGGTCCGTTGCGGTTCAAAGCACGGGCCCCCCGGCGCGGTCGAGCGAAATCCTCCCTATTCTTCGGGCTTCTCAGGCTCCTCGGGGGGCGTCACCTCCGCCGCGGCCGCCTTCCCCGCGCGCTTGCCCTCCTCGATCAGCTCGCGGACCTTCTGCCCGCCCTTGCGGCCAATCTCCTCATAGAAGGGCGTGCCCCTCTCCGCCTTGACGGTCTCTCCGCCCTTCTTGCCGATCTGCTCGTAGAAGGCCGTTCCCCGCTCGGCCTTCACGCGGTCGCCTCCCTTCTTGCCGATCTGCTCGTAGAAGGCGCTGCCGCGCTCGGCCTTGACGGTCTCTCCCCCCTTCTTGCCGATCTCCTCGTAGAACTCCCGTCCCCGCTCGTTGCGCACCGTCTCGCCGCCCTTGCGACCCGCTTCGCTGACGGTCATGGTGCCCTTCTTCTTCTCGTCGGCCATCTGTCGATCTCCTCGATCAATTGCTACGGCCTGTCGGCCTCCGCCCGTCGGCCGGCCAAGCCGGCCGCCTCCGCCGCTTGCCACGGCCGGTTGGCTTCCGCCCTTCGGCCGGCCAAGCCGGCCGCTTCCGATTTGCGCCGCAAATCGACGGTCCCGCGCTGCCGGCCTTCTCCGGCAGCCGCCCTTCCCTCCGCTCAATCTCTCTACGGGCGAGCGTTGCCGCAAGCCTGCCGGACGCGCAGCCGTTCACGGCTCACGAGAGCGCGGCGAGTATGGCCCGCTCGAGACGCAGGCAGGCCGCCGGGTCCGTGATCTTCCGGCCGCCCTCCGTCAGGTAGAACGAATCCACCGCACGGTTGGCCTCGGTCGTCACCTTGGCGAGGGCGATCTCGAGCCCCAGCTCGTGCAGGGCCCGGGCGAGCGTGAAGAGGAGCCCTAGGCGGTCCTCCGCCGTCACGTCCAGGATGGTGGCGTCGCGGGCGCCGTCGTTGTCGATTCTCACCCGGCTCTCGACCGCCGGGAGCGGGCGGACGAGCAGCGAGGGCCGGACACGCCGGGCGAGGAGCGCCTGCGGCGATTCCGCACCGGACAGGACCCGCCGCAGGTCCTCTCGGGCCGCTCTCCAGCGCCGCCGGTCGACCGGGCCGCCGCCCGCGGCCTGGACGTGGAAGACGTCGAGCGCGGCCCCGTCGCGGCTGGAGAAGACCTCGGCCGAGAGGATGTCGATCCGGTGCGCCGCGAGCGCCCCCGTGAAGAGGGCGAGCAGGCCCGGCCGGTCACGGGCGCAGAGGATGACCTGGGTCGCCGGACCCTCACGCAGCCGCCGGGCCACGAGCGGCGCGTCCGACCGCAGCCTCCGGAGGATGCGCGCGTGCCTCCGCACCGCGGCGGCGGAGCTCGAACGCAGGTAGCGCTCCGGCATCTGCGCGAGGAAGGCGTCGACCTCCGGGCCCGCGCCGGCGAGGGTCCGGCGCAGCCGCTCGGGCAGACGCTTCGCCTCGGCGCCCGCCAGCGCCTCGGGGCCGGCGAGTCGCTCGCGCGCAGCATCGTAGAGCGCGCGGAAGAGCCGGGCCTTCCAGTCGGTCCAGGTCTGCGGCCCCACGCTCGCGACGTCGACGTAGGTGAGCAGGTAGAGCATGTCGAGCCGCTGCGCGCTCCCCATCTGCGCGGCGAAGCTCCGGATCAGCTCGGGGTCGCCGAGGTCGCGCCGCTGCGCGACGTGGGAGAGCGTCAGGTGCTCACGGACGAGGAACGCCGTGTCGGCGACCTCCGCCTCTCCCAGCCCCAGCCGGCGCGCCACGCGCTCCGCCAATTCGGCGCCGCGGGCGGAGTGGTTGCCGCCCTGGCCCTTGCCCGCGTCGTGGAAGAGCACGCCGAGACAGAGCGCGCGCCACCGCTCGATCTGGAGGGCGAGGCGGGTCAGCTCGGGCTGCTCGCGGACGAGCGCGCCGCGGCGCAGCGCGTAGAGCCTCCGGAGCGCGAATAGCAGGTGAACGTCGACCGTGTACACGTGGTAGACGTCGTGCTGCGTGAGCGCGGTGACGCGGCCGAACTCCGGCAGGAAGGCGCCGAGCGCGCCGAGCTCGTGCATCGGCTCGAGCCACGCTCCGTCCGTGTCGGGTAGGCCGAGCAGATCGGCGAGCGCCCGCGCCGCCCGCGGGTCCGCGCGCACCGTGTCGTCGACGCGCCGAACCGCGCGGGCAATCAGCTCGCGCGTATAGCCGTAGAGCGGGACGTTCAGGCGCGCCGAGAGCAGGAACGCCCGGGCGATCGCGGTCGGGTCGGCGTCGAAGAGGTCGCCGCGGGCCGGCGTGAGTTTCCCTCCCCAGAGCTTGAACTCGGAGTCGACCGGCACCTCCTGGATCCGGCGGGCGGGCGGCGGCTCGGCGCAGCGCTCGATCAGTCCGTCAGCGACGCGCTTCACCGCGGCCGCCGCCAGATAGTAGTGGCGCATGAACTGCTCGACGGCGAGCCCCTCCGGGCGGTCCTCGTAGCCGAGCGCGCGGGCGACCTGAAGCTGGCGGTCGAAGCCGAGCCGGTCGTCCTCGCGGCCTGCGAGAAGATGCAGCTCGTTGCGCACGCGCCAGAGGAAGTCGCGGGCGCGCATCGCCTCCGCGACGGCGCTCGGGGCGAGGATCGACGAGGCGAGGAGCTGCCGAAGCCCGTGCAGCCGGAACCGGACGGCCGCGATCCAGATGGCGGTCTGGAGGTCGCGCAGCCCACCCTCGCACTGCTTCACGTTCGGCTCGAGGAGGTAGACCGAGTCGCCGAAACGGCGGCGCCGGGCGAGCAGCTCGGATCGCTTCTCCTCGATGAAGCGTGCGCCCTCGCGGCGCAGCAGATCCGACAGGCCGGCCTCGAGCCGCGCGAACGGCCGCTCGCCGCCGCGCAGCCGGCGCACGTCGAGGAGCGCAGTCAGCGTCACGTGGTCGGAGGCGGCGAGCTCGAGCGCCTGGGCGACGCTGCGGACCGCGTGGCCGACGTCGAGCCGCAGGTCCCAGAGCGGGTAGAGGAGCCGGTCCACCTCGGGCGCCGGCCGGTCCGAGAGCAGGAGGAGGTCGATGTCCGAGCAGGGCGACAACTCGCGGCGCCCGTAACCGCCCTGCGCGGCGAGCGCGACGTCGGGTCCGAGCCCTGCCGCCTCGGCGAGCCCCGCGATCAGCCGGTCCGCGAGGGAGCTCTGGAAGCGGACGACGGTCCGGCCGCTCGCGCCTCCGCGATGCAGCTCCGCCACCGCACGCGTGCCGTCAGCCCAGAATGCGCGGTACCAGCCCTCCTCGAGGCGGGGTAGGGGCGGCAGCCGCGCGAGGGCCGCGTCGCCGTCGTCGCCCGGCGCCTCCGGCAGCGAGCGATCGGGCGCGGTCCTGTGGGCTTCGTCCATGCCGCGGACATCTTATAGCCCGGCGAGTTCGCGGCGATCCCGGACGAAGTGGAGGACCCCCGACGCGATGTCCTTCGCGACCGCGCCCTGGTAGGCCGTGGAGCGCAACCGCCGTTCCTCCTTCGGGTTGCTGACGAAGGCGGTCTCCACCAGGATGGCCGGCATCTTGGCGCCAAGCAGGACGTAGAACAGCGCGTGCTTGACGCCGAGGTCGCGGACCCTGCCCGCCTGGGCGGCGACGAGCGATCGCTGGACCCGCGCCGCGAGCCGGTGACTCTCCTCGGTGTTCGACTTGGTCGCGAGGTCCGCGAGGATGAGCTGGAGGTCCGAGATGCTGCGCTCGGTGCTCTGGTTCTCCCGGGCGGCGAGGCGGATCGCGTAGCGGTCGTTGGTGACGTCGAGGAAGTAAGTCTCGACGCCCCGCTGCGTCCGGTCGACGTTGGCGTTCGCGTGGATCGAGATGAAGAGGTCGGCCTTGTGATCGTTCGCGAACTGCGTTCTCCGCTCGAGCGGCACGAAGCGGTCGCCGTCCCGGGTCAGCAGGACCTCGAACCCGGCCGCGGTCAGGTCGCGCGAGAGCTTGCGGGCGATGGCGAGTGTGACGTCCTTCTCCCGCGTGCCGCCCGGACCGA
>DAIDIT010000208.1 GCA_027451705.1 Pseudomonadota bacterium | reverse complement strand
GCTGACGCTGGTGCTGCCCGCCCGGCCGGAGCTTCCCGAGCCGCTGCGCCCGGAGGGCTGGGTCGGGTTGCGCCGGTCGAGCCACCCGTGGGCGCAGGCGCTGGCCGCGGCGCTCGGCCGGCCCGTGACGGCGACGAGCGCGAACCTCGCCGGAGCGCCCGCGCCGTCGTCCGCCTCCGCGCTCGACGCCGGCCTGCGCGCGGGCCTCGCCTTCGTCCTCGACGCCGGACCGACGCCGGGCGGTCTTCCGAGCACCGTCGTGCGGCTGGACGGCGCGCGCCCGACCTGCCTACGCGCCGGAGCCGTGCCCTTCCCCGCCGTCGCCGCCGCCCTCGGCCGCGGGACGGAGCGGTAGCGAGATCTCGATGACGGTCCCGCCGGACGGCGGGCACTCCACGCGGATCTGCCCGCCGTGCTGGCGGACGATCCCGTAGGCGATCGTCAGCCCGAGGCCCAGGCCCTCGCCCGGCGCGCGCGTCGTGAAGAACGGCTCGAAGATGCGCTCGTGGGCCTCGGCCGGGATGCCGGGCCCCCGGTCGTGGATCCGCAGCACCGCGACGCCCTCGCGGGGCCGGCCGGACAGCTCGACCGGGATCCCTTCGGGGCTGAACTGGAGCGCGTTTCGCAAGACCTGGTAGAAGGCCTCGTCGAGACCCTGCGGCTGGCCGAGCACGGGCAGCGGGTGCCGCTCGCCCCACTCCACGGGGTGGGGCTCGCAGCCGCGCTCCTCGTGCAGCCGCCGCAGGGCCCGCTCGAGCGCGTCGGTCGCGTCGACGACCGCGAGCTCTCCGATCCGTTCCGTCGCGAGGCTGCGCAGCGAGCGCACGATGCCCGCCACGCGCTGGGCGCCGAGCAGCGCCTCGGAGATGCGGTCGGGCCCGTCGGCCGCGAGCATGCGGAGCGCCTCGAGGTGCGGCGAGCCGCGGAACCGGCCGAGCGCCTCGAGCGCGCCGTGCTCGGCGCCGCCCTCGGCGAGGTCGAGGACGCGGCTCACCGCGCGCGACAGGACGTCGAGCCGCTCGAGGTCGCGGCCGAGGCTCGCGAGGTTCGAGATGAGGAAGCTGAGCGGGTTGTTGATCTCGTGCGCCGCGCCCGCGGCGAGGCGGCCGACCGCGGCCATCCGCTCCTGCGCGTGGAAGGCGGCGGCCGTCGCCCGCTCGAGCGTCACGTCGCGGTGCCGGGCGATCCAGCCGTCCCGCGATCCGACGAGCGGGAAGACCGACACCTCGTACGTCCGCCCGTCGTGCGTCGTCACCTCGCCCCGGGCCTCGCCGCCCGGCGGGCCCTTGGCCGCGAGGGGACAGCCCGGGCACGGCACCGGGCTGCCGGCGAGCAGCTCGTGGCAGCGGCGCCCGGGGACGTCGCGCAGCCCGACCTCGCCGAGGACCGCGAGCGCGCGGTTCGCGCGCCGGACCACGAATCCGTCCTGCAGCGAGATCGGGTCGTCGATGGCGTCGACGGTCTGCTCCCACTCCTTCTTCGCCCGCGCGACGACGACGAAGTTGCGGACGGCGTCGGGGGACGCCGGGGGCCCTCCGCCGCCGTCGGGCGGCGCGAGGACCAGCATCTCGGCCGCGGCTTCCACGTCAGGCCGCCCGCATCCCCAGGGTGAGCGCGAACTGTTCGGCGAGCTCGCGCTCCTCGATGACCACCGCGCCGGCGCCGTCGCGCTCCACCCGGCTGATGCCGGGGTGCTCCGCCTCGAGCGCCCGGATGTAGTCCGACTGCCGCTTCACCGTCGCGAGCAGCCGGCGATTCTCGCGCTCGAGGTTCAGCCGCTCGAATCCGAGCCGGACGGTGACCTGGAGCTCGATCTGATCCCAGGGCTTCGTGAGGAAGCGGTAGATCTCGCCCTCGTTGATGGCCGAGATGGCCATCTCGAGGTCCGCGTAGCCGGTCAGCATGATCCGCATCGTGTCCGGGTGCTCCTGCCGGATGCGGCGCATCAGCTCCTGGCCGGTCATCACCGGCATCATGTGGTCCGAGATGACCATGTCCGCCGGGGCCTGCGCGAGCAGGTCGAGCGCCTCCCGGCCGCTGCCGGCAAAGCGGATGTCGTAACCCTCGCCGCGCAGGGCGCGGGCCAGGGCGCGCCGGACGTTCTCCTCGTCGTCGACGATCATCAGCGTGTTGCGTTCCATGGCGGGGCTCCTCGCGGGACCGTTGGGTGGTTGGCCCGTCGAGCGGAGGGAATGCGAGCGACGTGCCAGGCCCGGCCGCGCGGAAACGGCCGGATTTCCTGGCCGCGCGTGCCCGCGCCAGCGTCCTGGGGGTGGGTCCCCGCGGACCCGCTGGGGTGCCGGGCCCCGATCGAGCGTTTGTGCGGTGCATGTGAACGCCAGTTTGTGTACGATTCGGGCCATGGCCGATCCGGCGCCGGCGCGCGAGACGGAGGCGGGCGCCAAACGCCCGGAGCCGAAGCCCCGCGTGCTGGTCCTCGACGACGAGGTCCACGTCCTCAAGGCGCTCGATCGCTCCCTCGGCGCCGAGGGCTTCGAGATCCAGACGACGACGGACGCGGCCGACGCGCTCGCGCGCCTTCCGGGCGGCGTCGACGTGGTCGTCTCCGACTACCGGATGCCGCGCACCGACGGCCTGACGTTCCTCGAGGAGGTCGGCCGCCGCGCGCCCGGTGCGCGGCGGATCCTCCTGACGGGCCACGCGGACATCCAGGCGCTGGCCAAGGCCATCAACCGCGGGGCGATCCACCGACTCTTCCTCAAGCCGTGGGACCACCTCGACCTCGTCACCGCCCTGCGGGAGGAGAGCCGCCAGGGAAGGCTCGCCGCCCAGGCGGACGAGCTGCGTCGCCTCGCCGACCGCCGCACGCACGAGCTGGAGCTGGCGCGGCGGCTGCTCAAGGTGCAGCGCATGGCGGCCGTCGGCCAGCTCGCCGCGGGCATCGCGCACGAGATCAACAACCCGCTCGGCACGATCCTCTCGTTCGCCCAGATCCTCTTGCGGGAGGCGCGGCTGTCCGAGGAGGACCTCGAGGCGGTCCGCTTCATCGAGCAGGGGGCGCAGCGCTGCAAGCGGGTCATCGACGCGGTCGTCAAGTTCGGCGTCCCCACGAACGCCGAGCCGACCGAGGTCGACCTGGGCGACCTCGCGCGCGAGACCCTGGCCCTCCTCGCGCCCGAGCTCCGGCGCGCGACCGCCGACGTCGAGACGTCCTTCGACCCCGGCGCGCCCCGCGCCTGGGGCTCGTTCCAGGAGCTTCAGCAGGTCGTGAGCGCCCTGCTCCGCAACGCCCTCGAGGCGCTCGAGCCCGGCGCGCGGAACCGGATCTCGGTCGCGACGTCCGTCCGCGGCCCGACCGCGTGCCTCTCGATCTCGGACAGCGGCCGCGGCATCGCGCCCGAGATCCGCGACCGCATCTTCGACCCGTTCTTCACGACCAAGGCCGAGGGCGCGACGCCGGCGGCGGGCCTCGGCCTGACCATCGCCGAGCGGATCGCCGCGACCCACGGCGGGCAGATCGAGATCGCCTCCGAGCCCGGGACCGGGACCACCGCCACCCTGCTACTTCCCCGCTACGCCGCTCCGGGATAGGCTCCCACGGACATGAGCGAACCGCCGGCCGATTCCACCCCTGCCCCAGCTATGCCGGAGCCCGCCGGCCCGGACGCGCCGATCCGGCTCGTCATCGTCGACGACGACGAGGGGGTGCTGCGCGCGCTCGAGGTGCTCTTCAAGCGCGGCGGCCACCGGGTCGCGGCGGTGCAGGACCCGACGCTCGCGCCCGGGATCGTCGACGAGGAGTCGCCCGACGTCGTCCTCTGCGACATCCGGATGCCGAAGCTCTCGGGCATGGACCTCCTCGCCGAGCTGAAGGCCCGCAGGCCGCAGACCGAGGTCGTGATGATGACGGCCTTCGGCGACGTGCGCACCGCGGTCGAGGCGGTCAAGCGCGGCGCCTACGACTTCCTCACCAAGCCGTTCGACGACGTGTCGGTCGTCGAGCTGGCGGTGCGCCAGGCCGCGGAGCGCAAGCGGCTGCGCGAGAGCTACCAGGCGCTCGCGGCGCAGCTCGAGGTCCGCGAGCAGTTCGAGGACCTCGTCGGCGGCACGCCCCAGATGCGCGAGATCTACCAGATGATCGAGACGGTCGCGCAGTCGGACGCGACCGTGCTGATCGAGGGCGAGAGCGGCACCGGCAAGGAGCTGGTCGCGCGCGCCCTCCACCTCCGCTCGGCGCGCAAGGCGCTCCCGTTCCTCGCGATCAACTGCTCGGCGCTGCCGGCCGGCCTCATCGAGTCCGAGCTGTTCGGCCACGTCAAGGGCGCCTTCACCGGCGCGGTGGGCGTCAAGAAGGGGCTCTTCGAGTCGGCGAACCGCGGGACGGTCTTCCTCGACGAGGTCGCGGACCTGCCGGCGCCGGCGCAGGTGCAGCTCCTGCGGGTGCTCCAGGAGGGCGAGGTCCGCAAGGTCGGGTCGAACGACGTCGTGAAGGTCGACGTCCGCGTCGTCGCCGCGACCAACGTCGACATCAAAGCCGCCCGCGCCAAGGGCAAGTTCCGCGACGACCTCTTCTACCGGCTCAACGTCATCGCCATCCGGATGCCGCCCTTGCGCGAGCGCGCCGACGACATCCCCGCGCTCGTCCAGCACTTCGTCGGGCGCGCCGCGGCGCGGGCGAAGAAGGCGCCGCCGGCGCTGGACGACGAGATCCTGCCGCTCCTGCGCCGCTACCGCTGGCCGGGCAACGTGCGCGAGCTCGAGAACGCGATCGAGCGCGCCGTCGTCCTCTCCGCCGGCCGCGGGCGCCTGGTCGCGACCGACCTCCCGCCGCAGATCACCCGGTCCCCCGACCGGCTCGCGCCCGAGGCCCTCGTCCTCTCCGACCTGCCGTACGCGTCGGCCAAGCAGAGCGCGCTCCACGCCTTCGAGACCCGCTACCTCGGCGCGCTGATGCGCAAGACCGAGGGCAACCTCTCCGAGGCCGCCCGCCTCGCGGGGATGGACCGCTCGAACTTCCGCCGCCTGCTGCGCGCGAACGGCATCGACTCGACCGGCTCGGTGCAGGCCGTCGCCACCGGCGGCGGCGACGACGACGTCGACGGCTGAACGCCGCGCGGCCGCGCTTGCGGGTGCGGCTTGCCGGTGATAACTGGCAATCGATTCCCTGGAGGCTCTCCATGCGCTCGCTCGCCGTCGCGGTTGCCGTCGCCCTTGGTTTCGTCACCGGCTGCTCGACCGGCAACAACAACGGGCCCGGCCCCTCCGTGAGCAGCAGCGGCGGGAGCGGCGGAAGTGGGAGCGGGAGCGGGAGCAGCGGCGGTCACGGCAGCAGCGGCTCGGGCTCGGGTTCCGGCTCCGGGTCGGGCGGAAGCGCGTGCCCGGGATCGCAGATCCTCTGCGGCGGCGCGTGCAGCGACATCAAGACCGATCCCGCCAACTGCGGCGGCTGCGCGGGGGACGGCGGGACGGCCTGCACGGCCGGACAGCTCTGCGTGAACGGGAGCTGCGCCGCCTCGTGCCTTCCCGGCGAGCTGCTCTGCGGCGGCCTCTGCACGAACCCGCTGACCGACACCCTCAACTGCGGCGGCTGCGCGGCCCCGGCCGACGGCGGGACCGACGGCGGGACGGGGACCGCCTGCCCCTCGGGCGAGGTCTGCAACGACGGCGGCTGCGCCGAGACGTGCGCCGCGGGCTACACGGTCTGCGCGGATGGCGGCTTCGAGTACTGCGCCGACCTGCAAGGAGACGACCGCAACTGCGGGAGCTGCGGCACCCCGTGCCCGCCGGGCGACGTCTGCACCCCGGGCACGGCCGGCGGCGCGCCGACGTGCGTGGTGGGCGGCAACGGGATCGACGGCGGGCTGCTCACGGTCGCCGGCATCAAGTTCATCGGCACCGCCCACCCGTTCCTCGGGGTCGAGTACCACGCCTCCTACGACGTCGACCCGGTCAACACCTTCACCTTCCAGGTCCAGGACCCGACCGGCCAGAAGGGGGTCCCGAACATCCCGGTGACCTTCGCGATCGACACCTCGGACAACGCCGGGAAGGCCGCGACGCTCATCACGCCGAGCGGGACGACCGACTCCCAGGGCAACGTCCAGGCCCAGGTCCAGTCCGGCTCGAAGGCCGGTCCCCTCGGCCTCGTCGCCACGATCACCGTCGCCGGACAGCAGATCTCCGCGACCGGCACCTCGAGCATCGTGGGCACGCAGCCCTCGGTGAAGAACTCGGGCATCTCCTGCACGCCGGTCAACCTGCCGGCCTACACCGACAAGCAGCTCCCCTGCGGCGTCTCGACGATCGTCTCCGCGAGCACGACCTGCACCGTCAACCTCGGCGACCGCTTCGGCAACGCCATCGCGATCGACGTGCCGCTCCAGTTCGTCTCCGAGGCCGGCAACTGGCAGACCTCGAGCGTCAGCACGCCGGCGTACGGCCAGTCGTCCCAGACCCAGCCGCCCGGCACCGCGACCAACATCCTGTCCGAGAACGGCTCGGCCCTGCCGCAGGACGTCGATCCGCTGCCGCAGCTCGGGCCGATCCCGCCCGAGCCGAGCTACGCCGGGCAGTGCGCCGGCCAGGCGCGCACCTTCAACCCGCGCGACGGCCTGGTCACCGTCATCGCGGTCTTCACCGGCGAGGAGCCGTTCCAGGATCTGACCGGCAGCGGCGACTGGGCGCCGGGCGACCCGTTCGTCGACATGCCGCAGCCCTTCGTCGACAACGACGACAGCTCGATCTACAAGCCCGGCGATCAGTGCCCCGGCCAGTCGAACGGGGCCTGCGGCGGGCCGAACCACGTCTGGGACGGCGCGGCGAGCGTCTTCGTCGAGACCCACGTCGTCTACACCGGCGATCCCATGTTCACCACCTGGGTCCCCGACGGCGGGGTCTCCATCGTCCCCGTCACCAATCCCCTGGCGGGCCAGGTGACCTGGTCGGACATCGACCTGAACACCCCGGCGTGCGGATCGACGGCCGGGCAGTGCTCGACCACCTACAACGTGGTCGTCGCCTCGGGCCCGACGAGCGTGCAGGTGCAGTTCCCGTCGTCGGGCGGCCCCTCCAACCCGAGCGACACCCTCGGCATGACGGTCACCCAGATCGAGACCTGCGACGCGGGCTACGTCCTCACCGACGGCGGCCAGCAGGGGAACACGGTGTGCTCCTACCAGACGGTCGTCTCCGACTTCACCGGCGGCTTCACCGGGACCTACACGGCCTCGGAGTCGAGCAGCGCCTGCCAGGCGGGCGGGAGCTGCCCGATCCCGATCTGCCTCGAGGCCCCGGCCCACTACGGCACCGACCAGCCCGCGCAGACGAGCGAGGCCTGCTTCAACGCCCGCTGACGGCGCGCCGCCCCCCGGGGCCGCGTACGGGCACCCCGGGGGGCGGCGGCCTTCGCCGCTACTTCCCGGCCGCGTTGCCGGCCGGGGCCGCGGGCGCGGGCGCGCCCTTGGTGCTGCCCTCGAGCAGCTCGCCGTTCGGGCCGTACAGCGCCACCTCGGCCTGCCCGCCGCTCACCGCGAGGCGCTGCTTCTTGCCCTGGGTGCCCCGCGCCTG
>DAIDIT010000207.1 GCA_027451705.1 Pseudomonadota bacterium | reverse complement strand
CCGCGTTGCGGGGGAGGGAAGCCGTGGCCTTGCGCCGCCGGTCGGAGCGGCGTCCCGAACAGCGCGGCGACTTCGCGGGCGACGCCGAGGTGGCCCAGGCAATCGGCGCGGTTGGGCGTGACGTTGATCTCGAAGACCGTGTCGCGCAGCTGCAGCGCATCGGCGATCGGCGCGCCCGGGGTCAGCTCGGGCGGCAGGATCCAGAGCCCCTCGTGCGACTCCGAGACGCCCAGCTCGCGCTCGGAACAGAGCATCCCCGCGGACTCGACGCCGCGGAGCTTCGCCGCCTCGATCGCCTGCCCCGACGGCAGCTTCGCCCCGACCCGCGCGAGCGGGACGAGGTCGCCGACCCGGTAGTTCTTCGCGCCGCAGACGATCTGCAGCCGCTCGCCCCCCGCGTCGACCTGCGTCACCGACAGCTTGTCGGCCTTCGGGTGCGGCGCGCTCTCGAGGATCCGCGCGACGACGACGCCCTCGAGGCCCTCGCCGCGCCGCTCGACCTTCTCGACCTCGAGGCCCGCGAACGTGAGCCGGTCCGCCAGCTCGCCCGCGGGCGGCAACTCGATCCAGTCCGACAGCCACGACAGCGACACGCGCATCTACATCTGCTCCAGGAAGCGCAGGTCGCCCTCGAAGAAGTGGCGCAGGTCGTCGACGCCGGAGCGGAGCATCGCGAGCCGGTCGATGCCGCAGCCGAACGCGAAGCCCGAGACCTCCTCCGGGTCGTAGCCGACGTTTCGCAGGACGCGCGGGTGCACGAGCCCCGCGCCTAGGACCTCGACGAAGCCGCTGCCCTTGCAGGTGCGGCAGCCCTTGCCGAGGCAGAAGGTGCAGGTCACGTCGACCTCGGCGCCCGGCTCGACGAACGGGAAGTAGCTCGGCCGTAGCCGGATCCGGAAGCCCTCGCCGAAGAAGGCGCGGACGAACTCCGCGAGCGTGCCCTTGAGATCCCCGAGCGTCACGTCCCGGTCGACGCAGAGGACCTCGATCTGGTGGAACATCGGGCTGTGCGTCGGGTCGTCGTCGCGGCGGTAGACCTTGCCCGGCGAGCAGATGCGCAAGGGCGGCCGCCGCCCGAGCATCGACCGGATCTGCACCGGGCTCGTGTGGGTGCGCAGGACCGTCGGTGCCGTCGGCCCGTGTCCCTCGGTGGCCACGTAGAACGTGTCCTGCATGTCGCGCGCCGGGTGGTCCGGCGGCATGTTGAGCGCCTCGAAGTTGTAGTAGTCGAGCTCGACCTCCGGCCCCTCCGCGACTTCGTACCCCATGCGGGCGAGGATCTCGACGAGGTCGTCGAGCGCGGCGGAGACGGGGTGGCGGCGCCCGGCGGCGTCGGGCCGGCGGCCGGGGAGCGTCACGTCGAGCGGGGGGGCGCGCAGCTCTGCCTCGAGCCCCTCGCGCGCGAGGGCCTTCTGCCGCGCTCCGAGGAGCCCCTCGATCTCGTCGCGCGCGGCGTTGACCGCGGCTCCCATCGCCGGACGCTCCGCGGGGGACACCGCCCCCATGCCGCGCAGCAGCGCCGACAGCTCGCCCTTCTTGCCGAGCAGCCGGACCCGGACGGCCTCGAGCTCGGAGAGCCCCGTGGCCTGCGGGATGTCCTGCCTGGCGCGGGCGAGCAGCTCTCGGAGCGCCTCGATCAGGGCCTAGGCGCCCTTGGCGAGCGCGGCGATCGCCTCGAACCCCTTCGGGTCGTTCACCGCGAGCTCGGCCATGATCTTGCGGTCGATCGCGACGCCGGCCTGGAGCAGTCCGTGCACGAGCTTGCTGTAGCTCAGGCCCACGAGCCGCGCCGCCGCGTTGATGCGGACGACCCAGAGCGCGCGCATGTTCCGCTTGCGGACCCGCCGGTCCCGCGTCGCGAAGTCGAGCTTCCGCTCGACCGCCTGGTTCGCGCGCCTGTAGCAGTTCTTGCGGCGGCCCCGGAAGCCCTTGGCGAGCTTGAGGACCCTGTTGCGGCGCCGGCGCGCCTTGAAGCCTCTCTTGACTCTCATCGGCCGACCTCTCCTTGATGTCCCGTCACCGTCCCGGAAGCCGCCTCAGCGGGCGTACGGGAACAGCTCCTTGACCTTCTTCTCGTCCCGGAGCACCAGGACGCTCGTGCCGCGCAGGTGCCGCTTGCGCTTCTGGCTCTTCGAACCGGCGTTGTGCCGGACGCCGCGCTGCTTGTACGAGACCTTGCCGCTCCGGCGCAGCTTGAAGCGCTTCTTCGCGGCCGAGTTCGTCTTCAGTTTGTAACCCATACGCCTCCTCGTCTTTCTGTTAGGCCTTCGGCGGCGCCGCGAGCTGGGCCGGCGGCGCGTTCGGTTGGACCTGGGCCGTGCCGTGCGCCGGCTTCGGGGCCGACGGCGGGGCGGAGGCCCCCGGCGCCTTCGCCTTCGCGCGCGGGTTGGGGGCGATCACCATGAACATCTGCCGGCCTTCCATCCGCGGGACCTGCTCGATCACGGCCAGGTCCTTCACGTCCTCGACGACGCGCATCAGGATCTTCTGCCCGATGTCCTTGTGGACGATCTCGCGGCCGCGGAACATGATCGTGACCTTGGACTTGTTCCCTTCCTCGATGAAGCGGCGGATGTTGCGCAGCTTGAAGTCGTAGTCGTGCTCCTCGGTCTTGGGCCGGAGCTTGACCTCTTTGATCTGGACGACGACCTGCTTCTTGCGTGCCTGCGCCGCGCGCTTCTTCTCGTCGTACTTGAACTTGCCGTAGTCCATGATCTTGCAGACGGGCGGCTTCGCGGTCGGCGAGATCTCGACGAGGTCGAGCGCGACCTCCTGGGCATGGGCCAGGGCGGCCTCGATCGTCATGACCCCGAGCTGCTCGCCCTGGGCCCCGATGACGCGGACCTCGCGGGCACGGATACGGCGGTTCGTTCTGGCGTCGCGGATGGGTGTCTCCTCGTGAAAAGTGGTGCGCGCCGGGCGCCGGCCCGGCGGCGGCGCGCTAGGATAGAGATCCGCGGAATAAAGTCAACGGGTCGAGCCGTCGGGCGGGGCACCGAACGGCGGGCGGCCCTCCGTGGCGAGCAGCCGCACGAACCCCTCGACCGGCATCGAGCCCACGTCGCCCTTTCCGTGGCGGCGGACCGCGACCGCCCTCCCCTCCTGCTCCTTCTCGCCGACGACACCGATGAAGGGGACCTTGGCGAGCTCGGCCTCGCGGATCTTGGCGCCGAGCTTGTCCGTGCCCGGGTCGACGTCGACCCGCAGCCCCGCCGCGCGCGCGGCCGCGGCCACCTCCTCCGCGTACGGGAGGAAGCGGTCGGCGACCGTGACGATCCGCGCCTGCACGGGCGCGAGCCAGGTCGGGAAGGCGCCCGCGTAGTGTTCGATCAGGATCGCGAGGAAGCGCTCGAACGAGCCGTAGATGGCGCGGTGGATCACGACCGGCACGTGCTCGGCGTTGTCCTCGCCGACGTAGGTCAGCTCGAAGCGGCGCGGCATCATGAAGTCGAGCTGGAACGTCGCGCACTGCCACTTGCGGCCGAGCGAGTCGGTCACGTCGAAGTCGATCTTCGGGCCGTAGAACGCGCCCTCCCCGGGCGACACGCCGAAGGGCAACCCCTGCTTCTTCAGCGCCGCTTCGAGCGCCGCCTCGGCGCGGTCCCAGAGCGCGGGGTCGCCGCCGAACTTCTCGGGCCGCGTCGAGAGCTTGGCCGCGTAGCCGAGGCCGAAGGCCTTGTAGACCCGGTCGAGCAGTGCGAAGAGCTTCGCCGCCTCGTCGCCGACCTGGGACTCCGCCGCGAAGATGTGGCCGTCGTCCTGCGCGAACTGCCGCACCCGGGTGAGCCCGCCGAGCGTGCCGGAGGCCTCGTTGCGGTGCAGGACGTCCTGGCTGTGCAGCCGCATCGGCAGCTCGCGGTAGCTGCGCCGCCGGCTCCCGAAGACGAGCATGTGGCTCGGGCAGTTCATCGGCTTGAGCGAGAAGGTCTGCTCCTCGCTCTGGAAGCTGAACATGTTGTCCTGGTAATGCTCCCAGTGGCCGGAGCGCTCCCAGAGCGCCTTGTTGAAGACGAGCGGCGTCTTGACCTCGACGTAGCCCTCCGAGAGGAGCAGCCGCCGCATGCAGTCCGAGAGCGTCTGGTAGAGCACCGTCCCCTTGGGCAGCCAGAAGGCCGCGCCGGGCGCCCAGGGGTGCGTCATGAACAGCTCGAGCGCCTTGCCGAGCTTGCGGTGGTCGCGCCTCGAAGCCTCCTCGACCCGCGCGACGTGGGCGTCGAGCGCCTTCTGGTCGAAGAACGCCGTCCCGTAGATCCGCTGGAGCATCGGGTTGCGGGAATCGCCGCGCCAGTACGCTCCCGCGACGCTCGTGAGCTTGACCACGCCGATGCGGCCGGTCGAGGGGCCGTGGGGCCCCAGGCAGAAGTCCACCCAGTCGCCGTGGCGGTAGAGGGTCAGGGTCTTCGCGCCGCGCGCGACGATGTCCTGGACGATCTCGACCTTGTACTTCTCCCCCTTGCCCTCGAAGAGGCGGATCGCGTCCGCGGGCGCGACCTCCTCGCGGACGAACGGGTGGTCGGCGCGGATCTCCTCCGCGACGGCGGCCTCGATCTTCGCGAGGTCGTCGGGGGTGAAGGCCTGGTGGCGGGCGAAGTCGTAGTAGAAGCCGTCCTCGATCGTCGGGCCGATGGTGACCTGGGTCCCCGGGAAGAGGCGCTGGACGACGCTCGCGACGACGTGCGCCGCGTCGTGCCGCGCGACCTCGAGCGCCTCGGGGCTCTTGCCCGTCACCACCTCGAGCTTGCAGTCGTGGTCGAGCGGGCGCGAGAGGTCGACCAGCTCGCCGTCGACCTTGGCGACGATCGCGGCCTTGGCGAGCCCCTTGCCGATCGCCTGCGCGACGAAGTCCGCGATGGCGGTGCCGCGCTCGGCCGCCTTGGTGCTGCCGTCGGGTAGGGTGACGTGGATCTCGGCCATGGGGCGCGGAGAATCGACGAGGGGACACCGCTTGTCAATGCGCCGTCAGCGCGGCCGCTTCTCCGACTTCGCCTTCGCGCCCGCCCGGAAGTGGGGCAAGAGCCCCTCGACCGGAAGGTGCAGCTTCGCGACCGTCTCGAAGGCGGCGGCGAGGGCCGGCCGCACCCGCCGCGGCGCGAGGTCGAGCGCATCGGCCGCAGCGTTCAGGACGAGGGCGGCGTGCTCGGGCTTCGCCTCGGCCACGGTGGGCTCGGCCGGGCCGAGGCCGAGCGCCTGCAGCGTCGTCCCCACGGCCGCGGCGTACTCGGCGGCGAGCGCGGCGTTGCGCGGGTGGACGGCCGCGATGAGCGCGTGGTGGTGGGGGAGGAAGTCGATGCCGCCGCTCCGCGCCTTTCGGTAGACGGTGTGCGCGGAGCAGCCGAGGAACTTCGCGAGGTCCGGCGCGGTCCACAGGCCGGTCGCATGGCGGGCGTCGAGGACGATCTGCGGCAGGCTGCGCATCGACCAAAACCTCCTCTGGCCCACCCTCGGCTCGCGTGGGGATGGGTTCCACGCCGTGGGCGTCGCGAGGACCGTACCGGAGGGTCCGAAGGGGCGCAATGGGCAAGCCAAAGGCCTCCCGTGGCTCACGCTCGCGCAGGGTTCGTGCCATTCGAACCTCGTGTGGCAGCGATTGAGCAGGGGGACGTGCCATGCGAAACCGAGATGGCAAGCATTCAGCCAGAGGGCATGCCACACGAATACAAAGTGGCAAGCGTTCGACGAGAGAACCTGCCACGCGAGCTCGAAATGGAAGCCAGTCGTCGCGAGAGCACGCCACATCAACACCGCGTGGGAGTCCTTCGACCCGAAGGCGCGCCCCACGAGGCTCCTCTCGACCTCCGAGGGGCCGCCCGGCGAGCCCCGGCGCCTTCGACGCAGCGACGGGCAGGCTCCCGGCGGGCTAGCGTTCGTCGGCCGCGGCGGCCTGCGTCGTCTCGGCGCATCCGCCCGGGGAGTCCGTGCACCGCAGCGCGGCGGCGACCTCGGGGCGATCGTCGGCCCGATCGGCGAGCGGCGGGAGGCCGCGGCCGCGGAGCTCCGCGTCGAGCGCCTTCTGCTCGGGCACGAGCTTGTCCTCGTAGGCGTGCTCGACGTCGCCGAGCTCGCGGTCGAGCACGTCGATTCGCGCGAGCTGGTCGTCGGTCGGCGGCCCCTCCCAGACGAGGAGCGCGGTGTAGACGTCGTCCGCGTACTCCCGCAGCCGCAGCTCCCCGGTGATGGCCCCGCCGACCTTGGTCGCGACCACCTTGCCGCGCAGCGCCTCGAGCGCCGCCACGTGCGCCCGGAGCCTGCCCGCGAGCGCGTCGCCCCCGGGCAGCGCCTTCGCCCGCGCCTCGGCCGACGCCGAGGCCGCCTCGATCTTCCCGACGAGCGCCGTCATCCGGTCGAAGATCGCGCCGACCCGAAGCGCGGCGTCGTACTGGGCCTTCCTCCCCGCGAGGGTGAAGGGCGCGCGCCGGTCGAGGTCGACCGCGAGCTTCGCGCTCGCGACGTGGGTGCCTTCGGTCAGCCGCACGGTGTAGACGCCGGGCAGCACCCGCGGCCCCTGCGACGAGCCGAACGCCACCGCCGCCGCCTTCGGGACGTGGGGCGGCGGGAGCTGCATCGGCCAGACCACGCGGTTCAGCCCGCGGCGTCCGGTCGCCGGCAGGGTGTCGACGACCTTCCCCTTCGAATCCAGGACCTCGAGCTCGAGCGGCCCGAAGAGGTGCCGCTCGCGCAGGTAGTAGGTGACGACGGCCCCGGCGGGCGGGTTCGGGCCGACGAAGCTCGCGTCGCCCTGGACCCAGCCGTCGATCATCGGCATCCGCTGCTGCACGGGCGCGGCCGGGACGAGCGCGATCGGCTTTCCGAGGAGCTTTCCGGAGAGCCGGCGCAGCGGCGAGAAGTCGTCGACGATCCAGATCCCGCGCCCGTGGGTGCCGATGACGAGCGCGCCGTCGCGCGGCTGGATGGCCAGGTCGGCCACCGCGACGCCCTTCGGGAAGTGGCCGCCCTCGAAGTCCGCCCAGTGCGCGCCGCCGTCGACGGTGATCCAGAGGCCGAACTCGGTGCCGAGGAAGAGGAGGTGCGGGTCTTCGACGTCCTGCCGGACGACGTGGGCGTAGCCGCGGATGCCCTGCCCCGGCCCACCGATCCGCTTCCAGTGGCTCCCGTAGTCGCGGGTCTCGTAGACCCAGGGGTCCATGTCGCCGAAGGTGTGCCGGTCGAAGGTCGCGTAGGCCACCCCTTCCTCGAAGCGGCTCGGCTCGATCGACGAGACCCAGGAGAAGCGCGGCAGGCCGGGGACGTTGCCCGCGACGTTTTTCCAGTGCGCGCCGCCGTCGCGGGTGATCTGGAGGTTGCCGTCGTCGGTGCCGACCCAGATCAGGTCGCGGTCCTTCGGCGACTCGGCGATCGCGTAGATCGTCGTGTGCATCTCGGCGTAGGAGTTGTCGACGGTGACTCCGCCCGACTGCTCCTGCTTCTGCTTGGCCGGGTCGTTCGTGGTCAGGTCGGGCGAGATCCGGTCCCAGTGGCCGCCGCGGTCGCGGGATCGGAAGAGGAACTGCGCGCCGAGGTAGAGGGTCGCCGGGTCGGTCGGGCTGGTCGCGATGGGCGCGTTCCAGTTGAAGCGGAGCTTCTCGCCGTAGCGGGCCTGCGGCTGGATGTCGCGGGCGACCTGCGTCGTCCGATCGTCGCGGAGGATGAAGCCGCCCTGGCACTCGACGTACGCGGCGCGGGGATCCGACGGATCGGGCAGGGCCCAGAAGCCGTCGCAGCCGAAGCCCAGCTTCTGCCAGCGCTCGTTGGTGATGCCGCCGGGGAAGACCGAATCCACGACCCACGAGGCGTTGTCCTGGAGGCCGCCGTAGATCTCGAACGGATCCCGGCCGTCGACGGCCACGTGGTAGAACTGCGAGACCGGCAGGTTGCCCATCTTCCACCAGCGGTTGCCGCCGTCCCACGACGTCCAGAGGCCGCCGTCGTCGCCCCCGACGACGTGCTTCCCGTTCGTCGGATCGATCCAGATGTCGTGCCAGTCGCCGTGCGCGCCGCCGCCGGTGTTCGCGAAGCTCTTGCCGCCGTCCTCGCTGACGATGAGCGTCCCGTCCGGCTTGAAGACCCGGTTCGGGTCGTGGGGGTCGACGACGAGGCGGGCGAAGTAAAAGGGGCGCCAGACCATCATCTGGCTGCGGTCGCGCGCCTCCCAGCTCTTGCCGCCGTCGGAGGAGCGGTAGAGCGCGGAGTGCGGCGATTCGATCAGCGCGTAGACGACGTCGTGGTCGGAGGGCGCGATCGCGACCTCGACGCGGCCCCAGGGCTTGGGCGGGATGCCCGGCGCGGTCTTCGCGGTGAGCTCGGTCCATTGGTCGCCGCCGTCGGCGGTGCGCCACAGTCCGCTGCCGCTCGGGGCGGTCGGGCCGTCGCCGCCGGAGCGGAAGGTCCAGCCCTTGCGCCGGAAGTCCCACATCCCCGCGAAGAGGACCTTCGGATCCTTCGGGTCCATCGCGAGGCCCGAGCAGCCGGTGGAGAGGTTCGAGCCCCCGAGGACCTTCTTCCAGGTCGCGCCGCCGTCTTCGGTGCGGTAGACGCCGCGCGCGTCGCTGTCGCTCCAGAGCTTACCCGGCACGCAGGCGTAGACGACGTCGCCGTCGGTGGGGCTGACGACGATGCGCGCGATCCGCTCGGAATCGGAAAGGCCCACGTTGCGCCAGCTCTCGCCGCCGTCGGTGGTCTTGTAGATCCCGTCGCCGATCGAGACCGAGTTGCGCGTCCACGACTCGCCCGTGCCGACCCAGACCGTCTTCGGGTGGGAGGGATCGATCGCGATCGCGCCGATCGACTGGACCGGCTCGCGGTCGAAGACCGGCCGGAAGGTCGTGCCCGTGTCCTCCGACTTCCAGACCCCGCCGCTCGCGGTCCCCACGTAGAGCGTCGTCTTCCCGCCGTCGACGTGGGCCGCGAGCGCGGCGATGCGGCCGCTCGTCTCGGCGGAGCCGATGTTGCGGGCCCCGAGGCCCGAGACGACCGCCGAGTCGAAGGCGGGGGGCGGCAGCGCGGAGGGCGGCGGGACCGCGGTCGCGACGGAGGCGC
>DAIDIT010000206.1 GCA_027451705.1 Pseudomonadota bacterium | reverse complement strand
AGGACGGCGCCGGCCGGCGCACCGAGATCCACGCGTCGCTCGGCCCGTATGCGATCGCCGGTCCCTCCGCGACGGCGCCGTTCCTCCTCGGCGAGGGGGCGACCGCGACGATCGTCCTGCCCGGGTCGCGGCCGTGGCCGCTGCCCCGCGGCTTCACCGTCGCGGCCGACGCCGGGCGGGCGCGCCTCCCCGACCTCGGGCTTCTCCGCGACTACCTCCCCAAGACCAAGGCGCTGCAGATCGGCTCCGGCGAGGCGACGCTCACGGCGAGTCTGACGCGCGACGCCTCCGGGCGGCGGAGCGAGGCCGTCCGGCTCGGCGGACGGGCGACGCACGTCGTGCTGACCGGACACCCGGCGGTCTTCGACTGGGATCTCCACGCCGACCTGAGCCGCGTCGACCCCGGCAAGCCCGCCGTCGATCTCCGCGGCAGCACGCTCGCGATCGACAACGCCAAGGTCTCGACCTTCGGCGAAGGCGGAGGCTGGTGGGGACGCTTCGCGCTCGAGGCGGGCAGCGCCTTCCTCGGTGAGGAGCCGTTCTTCCGCGGCCGCATCCACGCCGAGGCGCGCGACATCCTCCCGTTGCTCGACCTCTACGGCACCCGCGTCGGCATCCCGGCCTGGCTGCACCGCATCCTGTCGTTCGAGGGGTTGCAGGCCGACGGGCAGCTCACCCTCGGCAGGCGGCTCATCCAGATCGACCGCTTCGCGGCGACCGGCAAGCTGCTCGACGCGCGCGGGCGGCTGCGCATCGAGGGCAAGCGCAAGCGGGGCGAGATCCTGCTGACGAGCGGCCCGCTCGCCCTGGGCGCGGAGGTCCGCGACCAGACGAGCACCCTGAAGATCCTCGATCCGCGGAGCTGGTACGAGGAGGCCGTGCGCGACCCGCTCGTGATCGCCCCGTGACTACCTGTAGCCGCGGGCGTGGACGACGGTGCAGCGCTGGCCGAAGATCGACAGGACGCTGAAGACGTGCGCGTCGGCGCGCACGTCGGCGATCGCGGTCACGCCCGGAGTGAAGGCATTCTCGACGGCCGCCTCGTAGCCGCCGTCGCCCCACGAGATGTCGAGGTCCGGGATCTGGAGGCCGAGGTAGTTCGCGACGGCCGCGAGGGGAATGAAGATGCCGGTGGCGCACGCCTCGCCGCGGATCTCGCCCGGCATCGGCGTGAGCCCCCGGCTGTCCATCCCGGTCTCGGTGATGTAGCCGAGCGGGCCGGTGTTGAAGTTCAGGCCCACGGTTGCGGGACCGAGGGCGACGTGCGCGCTCGCCGTCGACGACGGGGGCGCCGCGAGGTTGCCGATCGCCTGGATGCCGCCGCTGGCGTAGCCGCCGCCCGGCAGCCCCGTGGTTCCCGGCACCTCGGGGAGCAGGGCCGCCGGTGCGCGCGACGCGGCGGCGAAGGGCGAGATGCAGCCCGGTGCCGCGGCGAGGAGTGCCGCGAGTAGAAGTGTGTGTCGCATGGCGCGCCCGCTACTTCTTCGCGACCTTGCCGGTGACGTTCGTGCAGCTCTGGGAGAAGATGCCGAGGATGTTGAAGAGTCGGCTGTCGGAGCGGACGTCGAACAGCTCGGTCGCGCCGCTCTTCGCGAGCGCTTCCTTGTACGCCGCGTCGTAGCCGCCGTCGCCCCAGGCGACGATCCCGAGGAGCTGGTGGGCGCAGGCCTCGCCGTGGGCGTCGCCCGCGGGCGGCACGTTGCCGACGTCGTAGCGGGTCTCGCTGCGGAACGAGAGCGGGACATCGTAGTTCGCGTAGATGCAGCCGGACAGCGCAGCAGCGGCGACGACCGCCACCCAGGTGTTCTTGACCATGCGGCCCTCCTTGCCTCGCGGGAGTGCGAGCGCGCCGTCGATAGGCGCATTCCATTTCGGCTGTCAACGCGAAACGGCGGAGGCGGCCGGTGCCGATTGGGTCGGCCCGGCGGCGTCGCCCGGAACGCGCGCGGCCAGGGCGAGGATGGCCTCCCGGATCGCCCGGCGCTCGGCGAGGAGCCGTTCGTAGTAGGGGCGCCGGAAGATCGCGAGCCCGAAGGCGACGAGGCCGCCCCGCAGCGCCCGCGAGCGCTCGCGAAGGACGAGGGCCGCGAGCGCCGACAGCGGTGCCGCGGCGAGGACTGCGAGGCCCGCGGCGAGCCCGAAACGCGCGCCGGCGAGGGCCGCGGCGGCGATCCAGGTCGCCGGGTAGAACGCCATCGCCGCGAAGACCTTGGCCGTCGCGAGCACGTCGACCTCCGGGCCCGCGATGCGCGAGGCGGCCGCCCCGACGAGCCGGTAGGCCGGCAGGTGGAGCAGCGCTCCCACGGCGGCGAGCGGCGCGGCCGCGAGCGCGAGCAGCGCCCGGCCCACACCTCCGAGCGCGGCGGGCCAGGAGGGCGGCGCGTCCGGCAGGTCGGTCGGCCCGAGGCCGAGCGCGGCGAGCTGGCCCTCGTAGGAGAGCACCTTCTCCGCGATCTCGAGGAGCGCCCCGGGGTCGCGCGCCCGCAGCGTGGCGTAGCCCTCGATGAAACGCCGCCGCAGATCGAAGTGACGTGCGAGGTCGGTCGTCCCCTCCTCGGCGTAGATCCGCTCGGCCCACGCGATCGCGTCGAGCGTCTCCCGGCGCTCGGCCTGGAGGGTGACCTCCTCGAGGCCGGCCGCCACGCGCCCGGTCAGCGCGCGCACGGCGTCGCGCGGCGGCTCGCCCTGCGCGTCGAGCCCGGCCGCGGCGACGGGAATCGGTTGCCCGTAGCAGAGCAGCGCCTGGCTGCGGAAACGCCCCTTGTCGCTGTAGGTGAGCCCGGCGGGGACGATCGCGAGCGGCGGCCCGCCGGAGGCGGCGAGGGCCTCGGCCGCGCCGAGGGCGATGCGCGCGAGTCCCGTCTTCAGGTCGCGGAGCCGCGGGTCGTCGTGGCTCGTCCCCTCGGGGAAAAGCGCGATGGCGCCGCCTCCCGCGAGCAGGGCCCGCGCGCGCTCGAAGGTCGCTCGGTTCTTCGCCGGGTCCGCGCCGTCCTTCGGACGGTACAGGGGCAGGCAGCCCGCGCCGCGCACCATCGCGCCGATGACCGGCATCCGGAAGAGCGGCTCCTTCGCGAGGAACGAGACCGGACGCGGCGCGAGCGCGAGGATGAAGGTCGGGTCGACGAGCGCACTCGGGTGGTTGAGGGCGAAGACGACCGGCGCATGGGCCGGAACGCGCCCCTCGCCGAGCACCTCGACGCGCTCGAAGAAGAGCCGCAGGATCAGCCGGGCGAGGCCGACCAGCGGGCGCCGCATCCACGCCGAAGGGGCCCGGGCGGACACCTACGCCGCCCATCCGCGCCGATCGCCGACGGCCGCACCGATGGTCCAGACGAGGCCGGCGAGCAGGAAGACCGCCGGCAGGATCAGCACTCCGGTCGAGAGCGAGGTCGCATCGGAGAGCGCGCCCACGAGCGGCGGCGAAGGCACGTCGCCGAAGACATGTATCGCGAAGATCGAGACCGCGACCGCCGTGGCGCGCATCTCGGCGGGCACGATGTTCACGATGGCGGAATTGATGGGCCCGGTCGAGGCGAAGATCAGCAGCTCGGCCGCGACGAGGGCGGCGGTCGCGACCGCCGGGTTCGAAGCGCGCAGGGCGACGAGCGCGAACGGCGCGGCGGCGAGGGTCGCGAGCCCCGAGACCCAGAGGTAGGCTTGGCGCCGGAAGCGCAGGGCCCAGTCGCCGAGCCAGCCGCCGCCGAAGGTGCCGACGAAGCCGGTGATCACGACGATCGTGCCGAACTGCACGGTCGCCTCGGCCTGCGGCACGCCGCGCACACGTTCCAGGAACGCCGGCATCCAGAAGGCGAGACCGCCCAGACCGAACGTATAGGCCGCATAGCCCGCGACGGTGACGACGTAGGGCACGTTGCGCGCCAGCGCGGCGTAGGCGGCGCGCCACGACACCGGCGGCGCCTCGCCCGGAGCGTCGTTGCATCCCCTGGGCGGATCGGGGATGCCGAGGGTGAGGAGCGCGAGAAGAAGGCCCGGTCCGCCCGCGACGAAAAACGCCGCGCGCCAGCCCCAGCGCGCGTCGACGAGGCCGCCGAGGACGTACCCGAGCGCCGAGCCGATCGGGATCGCCGCGTAGAAGACCGCGAAGACGCGGCCGCGGAGCGCTTTCGGGAAGTAGTCCGCGAGCAGGGCCGGGGCGATCGTCCCGTAGGCCGCTTCGCCGACGCCGACCGTCGATCGGGCGAGGAAGAGGCTGCCGAAGCCGCGGGCGAAGCCGCCGAGCATCGTCGCGACGCTCCAGATCCCGACGCCGAGCGCGACCAGCCTCGGCCGCGCGCCACGGTCGCCGAAGGCCCCGAAGATCGGCGAGACGATCATGTAGACGACGACGAAGCCGGACATGAGGAGCCCGGCCTGGGCGTCCGTGAGCCGGAGCGACGGAGCCTTCTTCAGGCTCTCGACGAGGGCGGCGACCACGAATCGGTCGAGGTAGTTGAACAGGTTGACGAAGGTCAGGACGGCGAGCCCCCATTTCGCCGCGCGGCCCGGTCCCACCGACGCCACCTCCACCGCCGCGCCCTCCGTCACGCGGGAAAGTCTGGCACGAAACGCTCCCGACCGGCAAACGCACGCCCCCAGGGAACGCTTGACGCCAACCCGGGCGCGTGGGTTAAGGGGCGCTCGCCAAGGGGTGCCGCCATGAAGATCGGGATCATCGGTTCGGGAGTCGTCGGACAGACGCTGGGCGCGAAGCTGGTCGAACTCGGGCACGACGTCGCGCTCGGGACGCGCGACCCCAAGAAGCTCGACGAGAAGAAGAACATGGCCGACTCGCTCGGCGAATGGCTCGCGCGCGTGAAGAAGGCCCGCGTGGTCTCCTTCGAGGAGGCCGCCGCGCACGGCGAGCTGATCATCGCCGCCGTCCACGGCCAGGTGACGCTCGAGGCCTTGCAGATGGCCAATGCCGGGAAGCTGGGCGCGAAGGTCCTGGTCGACACCTCGAACGAACTCGACTTCTCCAAAGGGATGCCGCCGCGCGTGCTCGCGAGCCAGGACCGCTGCAACGCCGAGCGGATCCAGGCCGCGTTCCCGTCGCTCCGCGTGGTCAAGAGCCTCAACACCATGGCCGCCACCGTGATGGTGAACCCGAAGGCCCTCGCGGGCGGCGATCACACCGTCTTCGTCGCCGGCAACGACAAGGACGCCAAGGCGACGGTCACCCAGATGTTGCGCTGGTTCGGCTGGACCGACATCCTCGACCTCGGCGACGTCTCGGCCGCGCGCGGCCCCGAGATGTACATGGGGATGTGGGTTCGCCTCTGGGGCGCCGCCGGACACGGCAACCTCAACATCAAGGTCCAGCGCTAGAGCGGCGGCCGCTCGGTCGGCTTGACCGACTCGGGCGGGCGCGGGACAACGCCACGCATGCGCGCGCCCCTCGCCCCTCTCCTCGCCGCCCTGCTCGCGGCCTGTCCAGCCGGGTCCACCGGCCCGGCGGGTCCCACCGGACCGACGGGCGATCAGGGTCCGCCGGGGCCGCCCGGCGTCGGCGCGGCCGGACCGCGTGGACCGACCGGCCCCACCGGCGGCGCGGCCGGCGGCGCCAGCGCGACCGGCCCGACGGGCCCCCAGGGACTGACCGGACCGACGGGCGCGACCGGCCCTGTCGGCCCCCAGGGTCCGCCGGGCGGCGGCGGCACGGGGGCGAGCCTCGGCTACCTGAACGTCCGCAACGCGCCCTACGACGCGGCCGGCGACGGCTCGACCGACGACACCGCGGCGATCCAGCAGGCGCTGAACGACGCGGGCGCGGCCGGCGGCGGGATCGTCTTCCTCCCCACCGGCAACTACTACGTCGCGACCCACCTTTCCGTCCCCGCCTACACCGCGCTCGTCGGCGTCTTCCGCGGCCCGGAGGCGTACGCGCAGGACAAAGGGACGACGCTCCTCGCGGTCGAGGGGGCGGGCAACGCCGCCGGCACGCCGTTCATCACCCTCCAGGGCTCGACGTCGACGCTCGAGGGAGTCGCCGTCTACTACCCGAACCAGACCCAGACCAACCCGCCCGTCGCCTACCCGTGGACCATCCGCGGGGGCGGCGGCGACAACGTCACGGTCCTCGACACCCTCCTCGTGAACAGCTACCAGGGCATCGACCTCGCGACGAACCCGTCCGGCCGCCACTTCGTCCGCGGCGTCTACGGCCAGCCGCTGCGCACCGGAATCTCCGTCGACCAGTGCTACGACATCGGCCGCATCCGGCAGGTCCACTTCTGGCCCTTCTGGACGCAGGCCGCCGCCGTCGAGGCCTACCAGAGCGCGAACGCCGTGACCTTCGAGCTCGGCCGCACCGACTGGGAGGTCATCGAGGACGTCTTCTCGTGGGGCTACTCCGTCGGCGCGCAGTTCGTCCAGACGCCGCACGGATCGATGAACGGCCAGATGAGCGACATCGACTTCGACAACGTGGACGTCGGTCTCGACGTGCAGTGGACCCAGCCCTACGCCGTTCACATCAGCAACCTGAACCTCGCCAACGCCGGCGGCGGGACCCAGCACATCGGCATCTGGGGGCGGATCGGGGAGGCCGAGCTGGACGTCCGCGGCGCGTCGTTCTGGGGCTCGTGGAACCAGGCGGTCCGCTGGGAGCCCGGCAGCGGCCTGCTCTCGCTCTCCGACTCGCGCATCCTGAGGAGCTGGAACCCGGCCGACCCGGCGATCGACATCCTCTCGGGCCGGGCGATGATCCACGACAACTTCTTCATCGACGCGATCGGCACCTCGATCCACGTCGCGAACAACGGCAAGGTCGACCGGGTGATGGTCTCGGACAACGAGCTGACGGGGAACCCCATCCAGAACGACGGCGACCCGCTCGCCGTCTTCTCCAACAACCAACCCTGATCAGAAGCCCTGCGCGACGATCCAGTTCGCGAGGCCGCGGTAGAAGTCGCGCCAGTCGAACGGGTTGCCCGGGCCGGGGGACTGGCCGAGGATCTGGCCGATCTCCTCGAGGTGATCGGCGGGGATGCAGCCGAGGAACGTGCCCCAGCGGGCCGAGGGAACCGCGACCAGGCCGTCGTTCGGCGTCGGGTCGAGCGGGTTGCCCGCGAGGATCGCCGCGCCCGCGGCCAGCTCCGGGCTGATCGGGTCGACGAAGGGGTCCCAGCGGGCGATGAAGCCCGGCTCCGCGACGTCGGCCTGGCACGGCCCGCCGCCGGCCGCGTCGCTGCTCCGGCCGGCGATCGAGAAGTAGGCGACGCCCGGCCCGTTGGTGACCTTGCGGTCGAAGGCCGCCGCGCCCGCGGCGGTCATCTGCTCCATCGCGGCGAGAAGCCCCGGGGGCGACGTCCCGCCACCCGGGTTCTGGCTGCCGAAGAGGAAATCGAGGACCGACGCCGCCGGGCCGTTCACGCCGCCGAGGCCCGACACCGCGGCGTCGGCGACCGCGGTTCCGCGGTGGGGGGTCGCGATGGTGACCACCACCGCGACCTGGTCGGGCAGGGCATTGGCGACGAAGCGGGCGTCGAGGCCGCCCTGGGAGTGGGCGACGATGTCGACCTTCGCCGCCCCGGTCTGCGCGAGGACCTGCCGCACGAACGCGAGGAGCTGCGCTCCGCGCGTGAACGAGTCCGCGTAGGGCGAGACCTCGGCGACGTGGACGTCGTGGCCGTCCTCCTGGAGGAGGCCCGGCACCTCGTAGAAGTAGTCGAGCGGGCCAATCTGGCTCCAGCCCGAGAAGCCGTGCGCGAGGACGATCGGGTATGGGGGGCCCGATCCTTCGTCGCGGTCGGCCGGAAGTCCCGCGTCCGCGTCGGGCTGCGCGGCGCGGTCCGGTGCGGCCCCGCCGTCGGTCGGGAAGCCGTCGCCCGAAAGTCCCGCGAGCGGGGCGGCGCGTCCGCAGCCGGCGGCGAGCGCCAGCGCGATGCCTCCCACGATCCCGGTGGTCCGGCGGCCCACGGCGCCGGAAGACTAGGCAGGCCTCCACCCGCCCGTCAACCGCCCGGCGGCCACCCAGGCTGCCGTCGTGGCCGGGCCGAACGCGGCCAGGGCTTGCGACGACCTTGCCGGGGCGACATACTTGGTCAAGGGTAACCAAGGTGAGTGAGCACGTCTACAACCTCTACGAAGCCAAGACCGACCTCTCGAAGCTCGTCGACCGAGCGGCCAAGGGCGAGGAGATCATCATCGCCAAGGCCGGGCACGGCATGGCCAAGCTCGTGCCGCTGCGCGGGGGGAGGAGGCGCCGTCGGCCGGGCGGGTCGAAGGGCGATATCTTCATCGCCGACGACTTCGACGCTCCGCTGCCCGAGGAGATTGAGAACGCCTTCGCCGGCAGGTCCGAGTGACGGCCGGGCTCCTCCGCATCACGGCGATCCGTTCGACCGGATGCTCGTCGCACAGTCGATCCTCGAGCGCCTGACCCTCGTCACGCACGACCGCCGCCTCGCCCCGTACGCCGCCGACTTTCTTTGGGCGTAGCACCTGCGCCGGGCGCGGCCATTCGGGGCGTTCCCCGAAGGCGATCCCGGGCCTCACGGTCAGCAAGACGTTCACCCGGCTCGCGGTCGGGGACGCCGCCGCCTACCGGGCGTTCGCGCTCGACGCGGTCGCCCGGGAGCAGCCGCGGCGGATGTGGTTCTGCCACGGCGAGCCGCTCGCGGGCGACGATCCGCCCTCCAGCCTGCGCGCGTTGCTCGCGTGACCGCGACGCGAGAGTCTCTGCGCGGGCGCGAGAGGTCTCCGCCGGCGCGAAGAGACCGAGCGTGCGCGGTCGGACGTCCTTCGGCCGCGCACGCTCGGGGATCGCGCGCGCAAGGAAGGCCTCTGCTCGCGCGTCGAGGGTCCCCGTGCGGGCGCGGAACCCTGCGGCACGCGCGCCGAAGGCTCTCGATCGCGGAAAGAGAGACTCTTTGCGCCGACAGAGTGTCTCTGCGCGGGCACAGCGTCCTTCTGTCGGCAGGCGGAAGCCTTCGGATCGCGGGCAGAGAGACTCTTTGCGCGCACCGAGTCTCTCTGCGCGCGGGATCGAAGCGTCGCTGCAACCACCCGAAACCGTTCGCTTGCGCGGCGCGTCATGCGGCCATCGAATCCGTCATCCATCGCACCACGGCGCGCGACGCACCGCGTCCGACGTTTCGGGTTGACTTCGGGCGGGCGCGTCCACAGGATGGCCCGGCCTTCGGCGGGAGGATTGCAGATGCCCATCAACCAACGGACAGCGGCGCTCGCGGCGCTCGGGCAGAGCCTCTGGCTCGACGACATGCGGCGCGGGCTGCTCGCGGGCGACTTCCAGCGGCTCGTCGAGGAGGAGAACGTCACCGGGGTGACCGCGAATCCCACGATCTTCGAGAAGGCGATCGCCGAGACCGCCGACTACGACGAGACGCTCGCGAGCCTCGCCCACGACCCCTCGCTCGCCCCCAACGACGTCTACGAGCGGCTCGCGTTCGGGGACATCCAGCGCACCTGCGACCTCCTCCGCCCGACCTACGAGCGGACGGAGGGGCGCGACGGCTTCGCATCGATCGAGGTCTCGCCGGAGCTCGCGAACGACACGGCCGGCACGATCGAGGCCGTCCGCCGCTACTGGCACGCCATCGAGCGGCCGAACGTGCTCGTGAAGATCCCCGGCACCCCGGCCGGCGTCCCGGCCATCCGCACCGCGCTGACCGAGGGCATCAACGTCAACGTCACCCTGCTCTTCTCCGTGCGGCAGTACGAGGCGGTCGCCCTCGCCTACATGGACGCGCTCGAGGCGCGGCTCGCGGCGGGCCAGCCGATCGACCGGCTCGCCTCCGTCGCGAGCTTCTTCGTCTCCCGCGTCGACACGCTCTGCGACTCGCAGATCGCCGGCAAGCCCGACCTCGCGGAGCTGCGCGGCAGGATCGGCATCGCCAACGCGAAGATGGCCTACCAGCGCTACCTCGCGTTCATCGCGGACGGCCGCTGGCAGGCGCTGGCGAAGCGCGGCGCCCGGCCGCAGCGGGTCCTGTGGGCCTCGACGAGCACCAAGGATCCGAAGGAGCCCGACGTGAAGTACGTCGAGGCGCTCGCCGGCCCCGACACGGTCGACACGGTGCCGCTCCAGACGATCGCGGCGTACGCGGATCACGGCAACGCGGCACAACGGCTGACCGCCGACGTCGGCCTCGCGCGCGAGGCGATCGAGCGGCTCGAGCGCGGCGGGATCTCGCTCGACCAGCTCTGCGAGCAGCTCCAGCGCGACGGCGTCGCGAAATTCACCGCCTCGATCGTCTCGCTGCGCAAGAGCCTCGCCCAGAAGCTCGAGCGGCTCCGCGCCGCGGACGCCGCGCTCCCGCCACCGGGCCCGACCGACCTCGCGCTCGGGCCGCTCGAAGGCGCGGTCGCCTCCGGGTTGAAAGCCGCCGAACGCGACCGGCTCGCGGCGCGCGTCTGGGACCGCGACGCCGCGCTCTGGAAGCGCGACCCCAAGCACCAGGCCGTCGTCCACCGCAGGCTCGGCTGGCTCGACGTGCCGGAGAAGATGCTCGGCGAGCTGCCGCGGCTGTCGGCCTTCGTTTCGGCGCTGCGCTCCTCGGGCTTCACCCACGCGCTCCTCTGCGGCATGGGCGGCTCGAGCCTCGCGCCCGAGGTCTTCCGCGAGACCTTCGGTAGGGCCCAGGGCTACCTGGACGTGCGGGTCCTCGACTCGACCGCGCCGGGCGCCGTCCGTGCCGCCGAGGCCGCCTGCGATCCGGCCCGCACCCTCTACCTCATCTCCAGCAAGTCCGGCGGCACGCTCGAGACGCTCTCGTTCTTCCGCCACTTCCACGCGCGCACCGTCGCCGCGGTCGGCGCCTCGCGCGCCGGCGCCCACTTCGCGGCGATCACCGACCCCGGCTCGGGCCTCGAGAAGCTCGCCCGCCAGAACGGCTTCCGCGAGGTCTTCCTCAACCCCTCGGACATCGGCGGCCGCTACTCCGCCCTCTCGCTCTTCGGCCTCGTCCCGGCCGCGCTCCTCGGCGTCCCGCTGCGGGACCTGCTCGATCGCGCGCTGCGGATGGCGCGCGCCTGCCGCGACCCCGACCCCGCGCACAACCCGGGGCTCCGGCTCGGCGTCGCCCTCGGCGAGGCCGCCCGCGCCGGCCGCAACAAGGCGACGATCGTGGCGCCGCCCGCACTCGCGTCCTTCGGCGCCTGGGCCGAGCAGCTCCTCGCCGAGAGCACCGGCAAGGAGGGGCAGGGCGTCGTTCCGATCGACGGCGAGCCCGTCGGCGGCCCCGGGGTCTACGGTCCCGACCGCCTCTTCGTCCGCCTCGCCCTCGGCGATGGAACGGACGGCGCGCTGCCCGGGCCCGCCGTCACCGTCCGGCTGCGCGACAGCCTCGACCTCGGCGCCGAGTTCTTCCGCTGGGAGTTCGCGACCGCCATCGCGGGCTCGCTGCTCGGGATCGACGCCTTCGACGAGCCGAACGTCCAGGAGAGCAAGGACAACACCGCGCGGATCCTCGGCCAGCCCCCCGCGGCCGCGCCGAAGCCGACGCTGATCGACGGCGGCGTCGCCGCGTTCGCGACGAACCTCGACGCCGAGACCCTGCCCGCGCTCTTGCGGGCGTTCCTCCGCGAGGCGCCGAAGGACGGCTACCTCGCGCTTCAGGCCTACCTCGCGCCGACGCCCGAGGTCGCCCGCGCGCTCGGCGCGCTGCGGCTGCTCTTGCGCGACCGGCTGCACCTGGCGACGACCGTCGGCTTCGGGCCGCGCTTCCTGCACTCGACCGGCCAGCTCCACAAGGGCGGACCCCAGATCGGCACCTTCTGGCAGTTCACCGAGGCCCCGGGCGCGGAGGTCGAAATCCCCGGCTCGCCCTACGGCTTCGGCAGGCTGATCGCCGCGCAGGCCGACGGCGACCTCGCCGCCCTGCGGCAGCGCAGCCCGCGCGTTTTGCGCTGCGACCTCGGCCGGGACGCGGTCGCCGGACTCGAGCTCCTGCTGCGCGCGGCGGGCGAAGCGCTGCCGAAGGCCTGAAAGGAAAGCTCCATGCGACTCGGACTCGTCGGACTCGGCAAGATGGGCATGAACATGACCCTGCGGCTCCTCAAGGGGGGCCACGAGGTCGTGGTCTTCGACCAGGACGCCGCCAAGGGGCGCACGCTCGCCGCCCAGGGCGCGACCGCCGCCGAAACCGTCGAGGCGCTCTGCAAGAAGCTCCCCGCGCCCCGGGTCGTCTGGGTCATGGTCCCCTCGGGCAGGATCACCGAGGCCGTGATCGACGACGTCGCCTCCCGGCTCGACCGGGGCGACGTGATCATCGACGGCGGCAACTCGAACTTCAAGGACAGCCAGCGCCGCGCCGCCAAGCTGCGCGAGCGGGGGATCCGCTTCCTCGACGCGGGCACGAGCGGCGGCGTCTGGGGACTTCAAGTCGGCTACTGCCTGATGGTCGGCGGCGAGAAGGCCGCCTTCGACCTCGCCGAGCCGATCTTCCGCACCCTCGCGCCCGAGTCGGGCTACCTCTACTGCGGCGAGTCGGGCGCGGGCCACTACGTCAAGATGGTCCACAACGGCATCGAGTACGGCCTGCTCCAGGCCTACGCCGAGGGCTTCGAGGTCCTGAAGTCGTCCGAGTTCCCGCTCGACCTGCGCGCGATCTCCCACCTCTGGAACCAGGGCAGCGTCGTCCGCTCGTGGCTGCTCGAGCTGGCCGAGCGCGCCTTCGGGACCGAGGGCAACGCGCTCGCGAAGATCGAGGGCTACGTCGACGACTCGGGCGAGGGGCGCTGGACCGTGCAGGCGGCGATCGACCAGAACGTCCCCGCCCCCGTCATCACCGCCTCGCTTCTCGCGAGGCTCGCGTCGCGGCAGCCCGAGTCGTTCTCCGCCAAGGTCATCGCGGCGCTGCGCAACCAGTTCGGCGGCCACGCAATGAAGGTAGAGAAGTGAGCGAGCGCGCCCCCTACATCGCCCCGACGGTCGGGCAGACCGTCCACGCCGACCAGCCGGCGCGCTCGGCCGAGCCGTGCACGATCGTCATCCTCGGCGCCTCGGGCGACCTCGCGCACCGCAAGCTCGTGCCGGCGCTCTACAACCTCGCCCTCGACGGCGCGCTCCCCTCCCCCTTCGGCCTCGTCGGCTATTCGCGCACGCCTTACACCGACGACGAGTTCCGCGCCGAGATGAAGGAGGCCGTCTCCGAGCACTCGCGCCGCACGCCGATCGACGCCGCCGTCTGGGACCGCTTCGCGAAGTCGATGAGCTACTGCACGGGCGACTTCGGCAACCTCGAGGCCTACCAGAAGCTGAAGACCTGCCTCGAGGCGGACGAGAAGCGGACCGGCGCGGGCGGGAACCGGATCTTCTACCTCGCGACCCCGCCGAGCGTCTTCCCGATCATCCTCGGAAACCTCTCGGCCTCGGGGCTTCTGCGCAAGGGGACCACCGCGCCCTGGAGCCGCGTCGTCATCGAGAAGCCGTTCGGCCGCGACCTCGCGAGCGCACGCTCTCTCAACGAGATCGTCCACAAGTCCTGCGACGAGCGGCAGGTCTACCGCATCGACCACTACCTCGGGAAAGAGACCGTCCAGAACATCCTCGCGCTGCGCTTCGCCAACTCGATCTTCGAGCCGCTCCTCTCCCGCCGCCACGTCGACCACGTGCAGATCACCGCGGCCGAGGAGCTGGGGGTCGAGGGGCGCGGCGGCTACTACGAGGAGGCCGGCGTCCTGCGGGACATGGTCCAGAACCACATGATGCAGCTCCTCACCTTGACCACCATGGAGGCGCCGGCCGCCTTCGACGCCGACGCGGTGCGGGACGAGAAGGTCAAGGTGCTGCGCGCCATCCGGCCGATCGCCCAGAACGAGGTCGGCCGCTATACCGTGCGCGGGCAGTACCGGGCGACGAAGCTCGGCGGCAAGGACCTGCCCGGCTACCGCGGCGAGCCCGGCGTCTCGCCCAATTCGACCACGCCGACGTTCGTCGCGCTCGCCCTCTCCATCGACAACTGGCGCTGGGCCGGCGTGCCGTTCTACCTGCGGACCGGGAAGCGGCTCGCGCGGCGGCTCACCGAGATCGCGATCCACTTCGAGTCGATCCCGCACCCGCTCTTCGGTCACGACACCGGCACCGACCGTCCGAACACCCTCATCCTGCGCATCCAGCCCGACGAGGGCATCGCGATCCGCTTCGCCGCCAAGGTCCCCGGCGAGGCGATGCAGCTCCGCGAGGTGACCTTCGACTTCCGGTACGGCGCCGCGTTTGGCGAGCAGGCCCCCGAGGCCTACGAGCGGCTCTTGCTCGACTGCATCCTCGGCGACGCGACTCTCTTCACGCGCGAGGACGAGGTCGAGGCCTCGTGGCGGCTGATGGATCCCATCCTGCAAGGCTGGAAGGCCCAGCCGCGCGTGTCGCCGTACGACTGTGGGAGTTGGGGACCTGCCGAGGCGGACGAATTGATCGCCCGCGACGGCCGGACCTGGAGGAAGCCAATCTAATGTTGCCGGAGCTCGACGTCGCCCCAAGCCTGGAGTCCCTCACCGCCCGCGCCCTCGGCCGCGTGCTCGCCGCCGCGGAGACCGCCGCCGTCTCGCGCGAGCGCTTCGCCCTCGCGCTCTCGGGGGGCCAGACGCCGGAGGGGCTCTACCGCGCCTTCGGCACGCCCCCCAACGAGGCGCGGATGCCCTGGGACCGGACCGTCCTCTGCCTCGTCGACGAGCGGCGCGTGCCCGACGACGACCCGCGCAGCAATTTCGGCCTCGTGCGGCGGACCTTCCTCGACGGTCTGCGCGCCGCGCCCGCGGCCGTCCTGGGTCCCGACGGCGGCGCCGGCGACGGCGACGCCGCCGCGACCGAGTACGAGCAGCTCCTGCGGGAGGAGCTCGGCGAGGAGCCGCTCGACATGTGCCTGCTCGGCCTCGGCGAGGACGGCCACATCGCGTCGCTCTTCCCCAACTCCCCGGCACTCTCGGAGAGGACCAAGTGGGTCCGCGCCGCGGCCGCGCCAACGACCGTCGAGCCACACGTCCCGCGCATCACGCTCACGCCGG
>DAIDIT010000205.1 GCA_027451705.1 Pseudomonadota bacterium | reverse complement strand
TGTACGTGGACGCGGCCGGCGGCGGCCCCTTGCCCGAGCTGCGCGGGCTCGCGCTCGCCTGCGGCGACCCCGCGCGTGCCTTCTACGTCCCGCTCGGACCGACGTTTCCGGCGGCCGCCGAGCCGCTCCGCGCGCTGCTCGAGGACCCGGCCGTCCCGAAGGTCGGCTACGGGCTCGAACGCGCCTGGACCGCGCTGCGCAAGCTCGGGGTCACGCTGGGCGGCCTCGACTTCGACGGGGAGCTCGCGAGCTACCTGCTCGACCCGGGCAAGCAGCATCCGCTCGGAGACGCCGCGCGCGAGCGGCTCGGGGTCGCGCCGCCCCCGATCGCCGCCGCCTCCGCGCGGGCGGGGCCCACGCTTCCGGTGCTGGTGGCGGGCCAGGACGCCCCCGCCGCGTGCGCGCAGGCCGAGGCCGCGCTGCGGCTGCGGGGGCCGCTCTGGTCGGCGCTCGAGGAGCAGGGGCTCGGGCCGCTCTTCCAGGAGCTGGAGATGCCGCTGCTGCCCGTGCTCGCGGAGCTCCAGTGGGTCGGGGTGCGGGTCGACCGCGCCGCGCTCGAGGCGCTCTCCGCGGAGGTCTCGGCCCAGCTCGAGCGGATCGCGGCGCGGATCCGCGAGCTCGCCGGGCACGACTTCAACGTCGCCTCGAGCCGCCAGCTCGGCCAGGTGCTCTTCGAGGAGCTGAAGCTGCCGGTCGTCCGCAGGACCAAGACCGGGCCGTCGACGGACCAGGAGGTCTTGGAGAAGCTGGCCGCCCAGCACCCGCTGCCGGCCGCCGTCCTCGAGCACCGCTCGCTCGCGAAGCTGAAGGGGACCTACCTGGACGCGCTGCCTGGGCTGATCGACCCGCGCGACGGCCGGGTCCACACGACCTTCAACCAGGCGATCGCCGCGACGGGGCGGCTCTCGTCGTCCGACCCGAACCTCCAGAACATCCCGACCCGCACCGAGCTCGGGCACCGCATCCGCGCCGCGTTCGTGGCGGGGGAGGGGGCGCGGCTCGTCTCCGCCGACTACAGCCAGATCGAGCTGCGCGTCCTCGCCCACGTCTCCGGCGACGCGGCGCTGCGCGAGTCGTTCTCGCGCGGCGAGGACGTGCACACCCGCACGGCCGCCGAGGTCTTCTCGGTGCCCCCCGAGCAGGTGACGGCGGAGATGCGCCGGACGGCGAAGGCGATCAACTTCGGCATCGCCTACGGGCAGTCGGCCTTCGGCCTCGCGCAGCGGCTGGAGCTGCCGCAGGCGGAGGCGCAGGCGATTATCGACCGCTATTTCGCGCGCTACGCGGGCGTGCGGGCCTGGCTCGACCGGACGATCGAGAGCGCCCGGGCCGAGGGCGCGGTCTCGACCCTCTACGGGCGGCGGAGGCTCCTGCCCGACATCCACAGCCGCAACCCGGCGGTCCGATCGGCGGCGGAGCGCATGGCCGTCAACACGCCGATCCAGGGCACGGCCGCGGACCTCATCAAGCGGTCGATGCTGCGGGCCAACCGGGCGCTGCGCGAGGGCGGGTTCGCGGCGCGGATGATCCTCCAGGTGCACGACGAGCTGATCTTCGAGGCGCCCGAGGCCGAGGCCGAGCGGGTTGCCGCGCTCGCCCGGGAGGCGATGGAGGGCGCGGGCCCGCTCGACGTGACGCTCGCCGTGACGGTCGGCATCGGCCGCAACTGGGCCGAGATCCACTGAGCGTCAGGGGCGCAGCAGGACCGCGCCCCCGTCGGTGGCCGCGAAGACGGCGGGCGGCGAGACCCACGGGACGAGGTACATGAGCCCGATCGAGTCGCTCGGCAGGCCGTTCGCGGTGGTGGTCGTCGAGACCGCGAGGGTCTTCGGGTTCCAGGTCACGATGCCGTTCGCCGCGGTGCCGAACATCAGCCGGCCGTCGGGCAGGGCGACCATGTCCATCAGGTCCTTGGTGCCGAAGCCGAGGGCGATCGGGTCGTAGTAGGCGAAGTTCTGCGTCGACGGATCGTAGCTCGCGATGCCGTACTCGGGGTCGGTGCCCGGGCTCCACTGGAAGCCGCTCGCGAACCAGACGAGGCCGTCGGGCGTCACCGCGTCGGCGCGGATGTTGACCGAGTCGCACTCGGCCGGCGGCTCGAAGACCGGCGGGAACGGCGGATAGGGATCGCCGAAGGCGTTGATGAACGGGTTCTTTCCGTTGTCGATCCAGTCGAGGAGGACCGGCGTCCAGCCGATCTCGCCGGCGGTGAACTCGTCGGCCATCCAGAGGTTGCCCTGGGCGTCGAGGGCGAGGCCGCGCCACTCGGCGAAGCACTGCTCGGAGGGGTTGACCGCGCAGCTCCCGGTGCAGTTCTGCACGTGGATGTGGTCGGCGTAGGCGTCGCCGTTCACCCGGTCGACGCCGTGGTTCATCCCGACGTAGAGCGTGCCGGGATGGAAGCTGTGGTCGTAGAGGAAGCGGCGGACCGAGCGGTTCTCCCAGTAGGTCATGTCGTTGGTGTCGTAGACGTTGAAGCGGGTCACGGCGAGCGAGCCGTCCGCCTGCAGGTCGACGCGGTCGAACTTGCCCATGTCCTTCTCGGCCTGGGTGTCCAGGGTCGGGGTGCCGTCGACCCAGCCCTCGTAGCCGACGAACGCCTGGTCCGGGGCGCCGCCGGCGACGCCGGTGATGCCGTAGGGCTGGAGCGCGAGGCCGACGTGGAGGCCGTCGGAATCGTCGTAGCGCTGGAAGGCGGCCGCACCGGGGCGCAGCAGGTAGAGCGCCTCGTGGGTGACGACCCAGAGGTTGTCCGCCTCGTCGGGCTGGACCGCCACCACCGGCATCTCCTGGATCCCCTGGCCTGCGCCATAGACCGTGACGGGCGCGGTCGGCCACGGCGCCGGTGGAAAGCCACCTCCGCCCGCATCCGACCCGCCTCCCGCCGTCGCGCTGCCGGCGTCGGAACCGGCGTCGGGGGTCGGTCCGCCGCCGTTGCCGGCATCGGCGACCGTTCCGCCGCCGTTGCCGGCGTCGTCCGCACCGGCGTCGCCGGAAGGTCCGACGGCCGCGCCCGCGTCGCCGGCGTCGGGCGTCCCGGAGGGCGGGACGCCCGCGTCCGGGAGACCCGGCGTGCCCCCGTCCCCCGCCGGAAGCACGCCACCGTCGGTTCCGGCATCGGCTCCCGCGAGCGCCGTCCCGGAGATGCCGGGCCGCGGCAGGCCGCCGGGAAGCGGGCGGATCACCGGGGAGGGCAGGCCGCCGTCCGGCAGGAGCCCCGCGTCCGGGGGGCTGTAGAGGCCGAGCGTGGTGCCGCCCGAGCATCCCGCTCCCGCAAGTCCCAACAGCGCCAGAAGCCCCGCCGACACCCCGATGGCCCGCATGCCCGTCATGGATCTCCCCCGCGCCTTCGCGCCCGTCCCCGACCCTCTTGCAAGGCCGGGGCCCGAGGCCTGCGGCGCAAAGTCGGCGCCATCCGCGCGGCCGTCGGGGCGGCGGCGTTCCGACGGTGGGAACCGTGCTGCCCACGCGGGCCTCGCGAGGAACCCGTGCGCGGCCGGTGCGGGGGGTGCTAGAGTGGCGCGCCGGAGGAGAGACACCCAATGGGCGAACACCGAGACGGGTCGGGGCCGCGCTTCGACACGCTGGCGATCCACGCGGGCCAGCGGCCGGACCCCACCACCGGCGCGATCATGACTCCGGTCTACCTGACGAGCACCTACGCGCAGGAGGGGCCCGGTCGACACAAGGGCTACGAGTACAGCCGGACCAAGAACCCGACCCGGCAGGCGCTCGAGGACTGCCTCGCCGCCCTCGAGGGCGCGCGCTTCGGCCTGGCCTTCGGCTCCGGCTGCGCGGCGGCCGACGCGCTGATGCACCTGTTCGACGCGGGCGACCGGATCGTCTGCTCGGACGACGTCTACGGCGGCACCTTTCGCCTCTTCGACAAGGTCTTCCGCCGCTCCGGCCTCGACTTCCGCTTCGTCGACCTCGCGAACCCGGCGAACCTCGAGGCCGCCATCGACGGCAAGACCAAGGCCGTCTGGATCGAGACACCGACCAACCCGATGATGAAGATCATCGACATCGGCGCCTGCGCGGAGATCGCGCGCAAGGTGGGGGCGCTCACGATCGGCGACAACACGTTCATGACGCCGTATTTCCAGAAGCCGCTGGCGCTGGGCGCGGACGTCGTGACCCACAGCACGACGAAGTACCTCAACGGCCACTCCGACGTCGTCGGCGGCTTCTGCGCGACGAGCAACCCGGAGCTGGCGCAGCGCCTCTACTTCCTCCAGAACGCCGTCGGGGGCGTGCCCGGTCCCATGGACGCATTCCTGGTCCTGCGCGGGGTGAAGACGCTCCCGGTGCGGATGGCGCGCCACGCGGAGAACGCGGCGTACCTGGCCGAGCGGCTGCTCGGCCACCCGAAGGTCGAGCGGGTGACCTGGCCGGGGCTGGCGAGCCACCCGCAGCACGCGCTCGCGCGGCGGCAGATGTCGGGCTTCGGCGGCATGATGACGTTCGTGATCGAGGGCGGGCTCGAGCCCGCGCGCCGGTTCCTCGAGCGCGTCCGGATCTTCGCCTGCGCGGAGTCGCTCGGCGGGGTCGAATCGCTGATCGAGCACCCCGCGATCATGACCCACGCCTCGGTGCCGCGCGAGACGCGGGAGCGGCTCGGGATCGCCGACGGGTTCATCCGCCTCTCGGTGGGCATCGAGGACCGGCAGGACCTCTGGTCGGACCTCGAGACCGCGCTGGCCGGAGCCTGAGGCGGGATGCGGGCGCTCGGCCGCTTCCAGCTCCACGCGATCTCGGACGGGACGTTCGCGCTCGACGGCGGCGCCATGTTCGGCATCGTGCCGAAGCCGCTCTGGGAGAAGCAGTTTCCGGCGGACGACCGGAACCGGATCCGGCTCGCGCTCCGCTGCCTGCTCGTCGTGGACGGCGCGCGCCGCATCCTGATCGACGACGGGATGGGCGACAAGTGGTCGGAGAAGCAGGCCGGGCTCTACGGACTCGACCACGCGCGGACCACGCTCGATGGGAGCCTCGCCGAGGTCGGCCTCTCGCGCGCGGACGTGACCGACGTGATCCTGACGCACCTGCACTTCGACCACGCCGGCGGGACGACCCGGCGGGCCGCCGGCGGCGGCCTCGAGCTGTCGTTTCCGAACGCCACGCACCACCTCCAGCGCCGCAACTGGGAGTGGGCGCGGGAGCCGACGGAGCGCGACGCCGGCAGCTACCTCGCTGACAGCTTCGAGCTGCTCGGGCGGAGCGGGCGGCTGAACCTCGTCGACGGGGAGGTCGAGCTGTTCCCCGGCATCCACGTCGCGCCGAGCGAGGGGCACACGACGGCGCTCCAGCTCGTGCGGATCGAAGACGGAGGCGAGACGCTGGTCTACTGCGCGGACCTCGTGCCGACCGCGGCGCATCTGCGGCCGAGCTGGATCATAGGCTACGACCTGCGGCCGCTCGTCTGCGTCGAGGAGAAGAAGGCGCTGCTGTCGCGCGCACTCGCGGGGCGCTGGATCCTCTTCTTCGAGCACGATCCGCGGCTGGCCGCCTGCCGGGTCGCGGCTTCGCCGGACGGCCGGCCGGAGGTCGTGGTTGGCGACGCCGTCGCCGTCTGACGCCCCGGCCGGGGTCGCCGTGCTGTCGCGGCGCGGCGCCGACCGCGTACGCGGGGGCCACCCGTGGATCTACCGGTCGGATCTCGCGCGGACACCCGACCTTCCGGCGGGAGGGGCCGTGCGCGTGGTCGACGGGCGCGGCCACTTCGTCGCCCTCGCCCATTACTCCGGCCGTTCGAAGATCGCCCTGCGGCTCCTCTCGCGCGAGGACGAGCCGATCGGGCGCGCGTTCTACGCCTCGCGCATCGACCGCGCGCTCGCGCTGCGGGCCACCGTCCTCCCGGGTGCCGAGGCGCTCCGGCTCGTGCACGGCGAGGCCGACCTGCTGCCGGGGCTGGTCGTCGATCGCTACCGCGACGTGGTGGTCGTCCAGGCGCTCACCCCGGCGATGGACGCCTTGCGCGAGGCGATCTTCGACGTGCTCCAGGAGAGGCTCTCCCCGTCGGCGATCGTCGAGCGCAACGACGTACGGAGCCGGGCGCTCGAGGGATTGCCGGAGCGCAAGGGCGTCGTGCGCGGAAAGGAGCCGGGCCTGGTCGAATACCGCGAGGGCGCGGTGGCGCTCCTCGCCGATCCGGTCGCCGGACAGAAGACGGGGGCGTTCCTCGACCAGCAGGAGAACCACCTCGCGGCCGGGACCTACGCGGCGGGAAGCTGCCTCGACTGCTTCTGCTACGCCGGGGGCTTCGCGCTCCAGCTCGCGCGGGGGGCGGAGCGCGTCGTCGCGGTCGAGCTGGGGACCAAGGCGGCGGCCGACGCGCGCGAGGCCGCGTCGCGCAACGGCGCCGGCAACGTCGAGGTCCGGGAGGCGAACGCCTTCGACTTCCTCCGCGACGAGATCGATCGCGGCGCGCGCTACCGGACGATCGTGCTGGACCCGCCCGCGTTCGCGAAGTCGAAGGACAAGCTCGAGCCGGCGCTGCGCGGCTACAAGGAGATCAACCTGCGGGCGATCCAGCTCCTCGAGCCCGGCGGCACCCTGATCACCGCGAGCTGCTCGTACCACGTCGGCCCGGAGCTTTTCGAGGACACGGTGCTCGCCGCGGCCAACGACGCGCGGCGGCCGCTGCAGATCGTCGAGCGCCGAGGCGCCGGGCGCGATCACCCGACGCTGCTCGGGGCGCCGGAGACGCGGTACCTCAAGCTCCTCGTCGCCCGTACGCCCGCGTGAAGGAAAGGGGACCCGGCGATGGGATCTCCCTCCTCGTGGACCTCGGGGGCGTCCTGCTGCGCGCGGAGCCGCGCCGCGCGATCGAACGGCTCGCGGCGATGTCGGGCCGGTCCGCCGAGTCGCTCGAGGGTCCGATCCTCGGGGAGGCGAAGGCGGCGTTCGACGTCGGCCGGATCGACGCGGCGGAGTTCGTGGCCCGGGTCGAGGCGGCGTGCGGTCTGTCCGTCGGCGCGGCCCGGGTCCGCGACGCCTGGTGCGGGATCTTCGAGGATCTGCCCGAGACCCAGCGGCTCGTGGCCCGCCTCGCGGAGCGCCACCCCTGCATCCTCGCGAGCAACACCGATCCGCTCCACTTCGCCTGGGTCCGGGCGCGGCTGCCCTTGCTCGGCCGCTTCCGCGGTTTCCACCTGTCGTACGAGGCCGGCTGCGCCAAGCCCGATCCGGAGTATTATCGGCTCCTGTTCCGGCGCTTTGCGCTCGAGCCCGCGCGATGCGTGCTCGTGGACGACCTGCCGGAGAACGTGGAGGCCATCGTGAAGCTCGGGGCGTCCGGCGTCGTTCACGTGGGGGCCGCGGCCACCGAGGCCGCGCTCGCTGCGCTCGGGGTCGTCGCGTGAGGCGCTTCGCGGATCCGACGCGCCAGGCGCTCGCCGATCTGGCGGCCCTCTTCGCGCGGGTCGACCGCGCCCACGGAGGCTTCTCCTGTCCCAACCGGGCGCGCTGCTGCCAGTTCGCGCAGACCGGCCGCGAGCCGTACCTGTGGCACGTCGAGTGGCAGGCGCTCGCCCGGCGCGTCGCCGAGCTGGGAGGCCGGCTCCCGCCGCCCCGTCCCGACGGTGGCTGCCGCTTCCTCGACGGGGAGGGCCGCCGCTGCACGGTCTACGACGTCCGCCCGTTCGGCTGCCGGACGTACGGCTGCGAACTGGCGGAGGGACTGACGCGTTCCCTGCGGGAGCAGGTCCGCGGCTTCACGCGGGAGCTGACCGCGCTGGCCGAGCGCTTCGATCCCGAGGACGGCGGCCCGCGGCCGCTCTCGCGCTGGGTTTCCGAGGCGGCGGTCCACGGCCCGCGGGCGGGCGAGGTCCGCTGATGCGCTCCGGCTTCCTCGCGCTCGCCGCCGCCGCCCTCCTCGCGGCCTGCACCCACGCGCCGTGCTGCGGCGACGGCGATTGCTCCGGCAACGGGATCTGCAGCGCGCAATGCGGCCAGAACGGCGGCCACTCGGGCGAGTGCCTCCTTCGCTGCCAGGTGGATCCCGACTGCGGGGTGGGCTCGGTCTGCAACGGCTTCCCCCAGGGTTGCGCCTGCGTGCCGGCGCCGGCCGACGGCGGACCGGGGAGCTGCCCGCGCGGCACCGGGACTTAGCTTCTCCTCGATGGCTCCGCTTCTCGCCGTAGCCCTGCTCGCGCAGGTACCCGGGCTGGGCCCGCCCGCGCGCTTCACCGGGTTCAGCGGCGACTCCCGCCTCTTCGCCTACGCGTCGCCGAGCTCGGGCGCGGGCGTGCCCGTCCTCCGGGTGGTCCGCTGCGACACCGGCGCCGTCGTGCACAGCTTCGCGCTCGCGGATCCCGCGCGCGTCGCCGACGCGGAGAACTACCTTCGCGACTTCCGCTTCGATCGCCACCCCCGTCCAGCGCCCCCGGAGCTGGACCGCGGCTTCGTCCTCTCTGCCCGGATCGAGGACGGCGCCGCGGTGGTCGCGCTCGCGCGCCGCGACGGCGGAGGCCGGCGGGTCCTGCACCGCACCGTGCTCGCCGGGGGGCGCGTCCACGAGGTTTCGCTCTGGGGCTTCTCTCCGTCCGGCACGTGCGCGGCCTTCCACGAGAGCTGGCGCGGGCCCACCGAGTACGGCCGCGGCGAGGACTACTTCGTCGTCGACGTCGCCCGAGGCGAGCGGGCCCTCAGCCGGCCTTCGCGATCCGCCGGCCGATCCAGGTCGCCATCGACATGATCGTGAGCTGGGGGTTCACCCCCAGCGCCTCCGGAAAGAGGCTGCCGTCGGCGATGTAGAGGCCGTCGACGTCGTGCGTCCGGCCGTCGGGCCGAACGACCGATTCGTCGGGATCGACGCCCATCTGGCAGGTTCCCTGGGGGTGGCTCGCGTAGACGTTGAGCGCGTGCAGCGGGACGTCGGCGTCGAGCGGCCGCAGCGCCTCGTCGATCGTCCTCACCAGCGGCTCGCCGATGACCCCGGAGTAGAGCTCGGTCGCGCCCGCGGCCGCGTAGACCTTGCAGATGAAGCGCAGCGAGTCGACCAGCCGCTGGCGGTCCTCGCCGATCAGGCTGTACTGGATCTCGGCGCGACCGTCCGGAAGCGGCCGGACGGTCCCTGCGCTGCGGTCGGCGATCATGGCGCCGCAGGAGGCCATCCGGTTCATCTTGCGCAGGTCCGGCCCCACGTTGCGTCGCGCCACCGTGTAGTACGTCTCGGGCGTGGCGGAGAAGGTCTCGATCGTGATGCCCTCGTCCTCCATCTCGACGAAGTAGCCTTGCGTGACCCCGTCCCAGACGCGGATCTCCTCGTCGAAAAACGCGACCGTCCCGGTTCCCGGGTGGACGTGCAGGTTGCGGCCCACCTGTCCGCTGCGGTTGCAAAGGCCGCTCCGCCACAGGAGCATCGGCGTGCCGACGGCGCTGCCGCAGACGACGGTCTTCGCGGCCCGCACCTCGAAGCGGCCGGCCGGGCTGTCGTCGGGGCCGAGGAGGGTCCCGGCGACGCCGCGGCAATGGCCGCGCTCCTGCTCGATCCGCTCGACCCGGCAGCCGGTGTAGACGTCCGCGCCGCGCTCGACGGCGTCGGGAATCAGGGTCAGGTCCATGCTCGCCTTGCCGCCGGTCGGGCAGCCGAGCTGGCAGACGCCGCAGCCCACGCAGCCCGGCGCGTTGCGCGAGATGAAGTCGCCGGGGACGGTCCCGGGGGCCACTTCGCCGGGCGGGAGGCCGAACGCCGCCGGGTCGCGCTCGGCGAGCACCTGGACGCCCTTTCGGAAGATCAGGTTGTTGCCCCGCGCCTGCGTCGGGTCAGTCTTCGCGACCCCGATCCGCGCCTCGATCTCGGAGTAGATTTCGTCGAGTTCGCCCGGCGCGGCCCACTCGAGGCCGAAGGACATCCAGCGGCGCCGCACCCGCTCGGGCGCGCGGAAGCAGATGCCCGAGTTGACGAGGGTCGATCCTCCGACGCCGCGGCCACCGGGCAGCGGGATGAAGCTCTTGCCCTCCATCACCCGCGTGTTCCGCTCCTGGTACAGATTGCGGTACGCGACCGACGGCTTGGGAATGAACTGTTCCGGCCTGAAGGCGCGCCCCTCCTCGAGGAAGAGGACGCGCGCTCCGGCCAGAGCGAGTACCCGTCCCGCCGCCGCGCCGCCGGCGCCGGTGCCGACGATGCAGACGTCGGCCTCGAGCCGAAGCGGCGAGCCGTCCTGCGGGCGCCGCTCGTGCCCCGCGACGACCTCTCCGGGCGCCGGGCTCACCGTATCTCCCCGGGCTCCCGCGGCGACAGGATGCAGCCGAGGCCCCAGCCCATCTGCTGAAGGACCGCGTCGTCCTCGAAGTAGCCGCTGGCGCACGCGAAGAGGATCGCCCGGTGTGCCATCCGCTGTGCGTAGAGCCGGCTGTGCTCCCAGCCCGCGAGGACCCGCTGGCGGGCCCCGAGCGGCAGCCGCGAGAAGCGGGTGAGGCTGTAGATGGTCACGGCCGGGCTGTACTCGATCGAGCGAAGGAGCAGCTTGAAGAGGCGCCCCTTCTCCCGGGGGATCTCCGAGACGTACCGGTCGATGTAGCGGGCGACCCCTGCCTCTTCCGCGCTGACGGGATACTCGCCCTTCGGGAAGTAGGCGTCGGCGACCGCGGCCGCGGTCAGGTACTCCGGTTCGGTCAGGGCCCGCAGGCCGGGTCCGGCCGGTCCGGCGCCGAAGCAGGCGCGGTAGAGCAGGCCACCGGACGCGGCCGTGGCGGCTGTCCAGAGCGCCCCCTTGAAGAGGGTCCTCCGGCCGAAGCGCGCGTCCGGCGGGACGCCGAGCTCCGGCATCTTGGGCGGGTGCGACATCGCTGCCGTGAAAGTACTCCCGAGCGACGGACGTTCTCAACGCTATTTGCGGGGAGGCACCGAGACCCACGGGCTCCCGGCTTCCAGGAAGCGGAGGCGTCGCCGCGCCCAGCGGCCCGCATAGTCCACGCCCACCCGTGCCGTCGCGACCACTCTCCCGGCCGGGGCGGCGGGCCGGAAATGGAGGACGTCTCCGCACAGGTCGATGCCGTTCAGGCGCCGGTCGACGCCGAAGGCGCGACAAAGCAGGCCTGGGCCGCGAGTCGAGCCCTCGACACCTTCGAGCGGCTCGAGCGCCCGGATCAGCACGGCCGCCGCGTGCCCCGCGGGGTCGGTCACCGCGTTGAGGCAGTGATGGACCCCATAGACGAGGAAGACGTACGCGTGGCCCGGCGGCCCGAACATCACCTCCGTGCGGGCGGTCCGGCCGCGCGAGGCGTGGCACGCCAGGTCCTCGGGCCCCACGTAGGCCTCGGTCTCGACGACTCGCCCGATGGCGCGCCGCCCGTCCGAGAGGTTGCGGACGAGCTGCGCCCCGACGAGCTGCCGTGCGACCCGCTCCGCGGGCTGGGCGTAGAAGTCCCGGTCGAACCACTGCGGCATCGCGCGAGTATAACGCCCGGCGCGGAGCTACCGCGGCGCGAGGGCGCGGGCCGGGACGCCGGCTTCGACGAAGACCTGGAAGAGTTCTTGGTCGAGTTGGCCGGCCTTCGCCTCGGCCGCCAGGATGTCGAGCGCCTTTTCGTGCGGAACCGCCTTCTTGTAGGGGCGGTCGCTGGCGGTCAGCGCGTCGTAGATGTCCGAGATGGTCATCATCCGCGTCTCGATCCCGATCTCGGCCGGGTCGAGCTTGCGCGGGTAGCCCCGGCCGTCGAGCTTCTCGTGGTGGCCGTACGCGATGTCGGGGATGCGCCGCAGCGTCCGCGTCCACGGGATCTGGCTCAGGAAGCGGTAGGTGTGGGTGACGTGCGATTCGATCTCGCGCCGCTCCTCGTCGGAGAGGCTGCCCTTGGGGATCGAGAGGCGATCGATCTCCGCGCGCGTCAGCCAGGGGCGCAACTCTCCGGCGGCCGCCGGGTAGGTGAGGGCGCCGACGTCCGCGAGCCGCTCGTAGCCGCCCTGCGCGAGGATGTTCGGTCGGTTGCAGGTGTGGACGAACTCGAGCAGCCCGTCGACGCGCTGCAGCTCCGCCGCAAGCCGGACGTCCTCGTCTGCCAGCCGCGCCGCGAGGTCGGGCCCGCCCGCGGCGTGGAGCGCGACCTTGCGCCGGCACGACTCGAGCTCGGCGGTTCGCCGGATCAGGGCGAAGCGCTGCTCGAGCACCTCCAGCTCGTGCGGGTAGAGCTTGTTCGCCTTGACGAGGACGTGTTCGCGGACGCCGACCTTGCCGAAGTCGTGCAGCAGCGCCGCGTAGCGGATCTCCTGGATCTGCTCCGCGTTGAAGATCCGGCGCGCGTACGGCCCGTGCTCGACCCGCTCGAGCTGCCTGGCGAGGCCGATGGTCAGCCGGGCGACCCGCTCGCTGTGTCCGGCGGTCGTCGGGTCGCGCGACTCGATCGCGACGACCGACGCGTGCACGAAGCCCTCGAACAGCCGCTGGATCTCCTGGTGGAGGATCGCGTTGTCGATGGCCGCCGCCGCCTGGCCGCCGAGCCCCTCGAGGAGCCCCTGGTCGTCCCCGTTGAAAGGTTGTCCGTCGATCCGGTTGAGGGCCTGGAGCACGCCGACGATCTGGTCGCCGCCGCCGCCCGCGCGCTTCATGGGAACGGTGAGCAGGCTCCGGGTGCGGTAGCCGGTCGCCTGATCGACGGCGCGGTTGAAGCGGGGATCGGCGTAGGCGTCGGGCAGGTTGATCGCCTCGCCGGTCGCGGCGACGTGTCCGGCGACGCCGACCCCGACCGGGGTGCGGATCTCCTGCTCCGCGCCGTGGGCGAGGCGGGTCCACAGCTCGCCCCGCTCGGCGTCGAGCACGAAGATGGAGCACCGGTCGGCTTCGGCGACGCTGGCCGCGGCCTGGAGGATCATCCCGAGCAGCGTGTCGAGGTCGCGTTCCACCGCGAGTGCGCGCGCGATGTCCAGGATCGACCCGAGCTTGGCGCAGCGCCGCTGCAGGGCGGAGACGTCGTCCATCCCCTCACTTGTACCACGTTCGCCCGGGCGACAGCGGGAGGGCGTCCCCGGCACGCGCCGGGCGCAGTGAGCGCCGAGGCCGTCCCGGGCGTTGACGGACGCGTTCATGGGTCGGGTGGATGCGTCCGTCGGCAAAGCGGGCCGGTTCCTCGACGAATCTGGCAGGTTCGTTGACGTCGATGAGGCCTTCGCGAAGGAACGGGAGGCGTTCGACAACCAGAGATTGGCCCCGACCTGCCCCGGGCTGGCGTACAATGGCGCCGTGATCGTCGAGTGCCCGGGCTGCCACACCCGCTACGACATTCCCCCGCGTCCGGCCGGGACCCGCGTCCGCTGCCGTTGCCGGACCGTCTTCGCCGTCCCGAAGGCGGGGGGAGCGGCCGGCGTGCTCCGCTGCCCGAAGTGCGGCGCGGCCTGCGACCCCGGCGCGGCCGCTTGCGGCTACTGCCATGCTCCGCTCGCGACCGCCACCTGCCCGCGCTGCTTTGGCCGCGCCTTCCAGGGCAACCGCTTCTGTCCGCACTGCGGCGCGGAGCTCGACGCCGCGGCGCCCGCGCCCGCGGGCGAGGGCCAGCGCGTCTGCCCGCGCTGCCAGCCCGCCGCCCTCAACCACCTGACCGCGCACGTCGTCTCCGACACCCTGCTCGACGAATGCCACGCCTGCGGCGGCCTCTGGGTCGACGCCCACGCCTTCGAGCGCGTCGTCGCCGACCGCGACCGGCAGGCGGTGCTCCTCGAGACCGGCCTCGTCCCGCCAGCGCCCGAGGCGCCCGCGGGTCCGATGGCGCCGGTGCGCTACCTGCCGTGCCCGGACTGCCACGTCCTGATGAACCGCAAGAACTTCGGCGAGCGTTCCGGGGTCATCATCGAGGTCTGCAAGCCGCACGGCCTCTGGTTCGACCGCGATCAGCTCGGCCGGGCCCTCCGCTTCGTCATGTCGGGGGGGCTCGAGGAGGCAAAGCGGCGAAAGCTGGCCGATCTCGACAGCGCGCTCGCCCGCAAGCAGGCCCAGCTCGATGGCGATGCCCCGACCGGCCTCGGCGTCCTCAACGCCGACGTCTACCACGCGAACCCGCACGGCCCCGCAGTCGTGGGCGAGGCCGTGCTGAACCTGCTCGGCCACCTGTTCGGCTGACCCGGGGCGTTGCCGCCCGGCCGCTCAGCGGTGCAAGCTGGGCCAGCTCTGCGCGAGGTCCATCGCGAAGGCGACGGCCGCGTGGACGCCGAAGCCGTACCAGACGCTCCGGGCGCGGACGGCCAACACGCCGAGGGCGACGCCCGCGACGAACGCGCCCCACGCTTCCGGCTGCGGCTTCTGGAAGTGCATCATCGCGAAGGGGAGCGCTTGGACGAAGATGGCGAGGTCGCCGATCCGGCGGCGCAGGCCGAAGAGGAGGAAGCCGCGGTGGAAGAGCTCCCAGCCCGCGAAGTAGGCGACGTACAGGCTCTCGAAGAGGCAGAAGTGGGCCCAGTCGCGGCGGGCCGCGGGGTCGAGGGGGTACTGGCCGCGGAACGGCTCGGTGTGGGCGGCGGCGAGCGCGAGCGGGACCATGATCGCGGTGAACAGGCCGGCGACGGCGAAGCCGGTACGCCGGTCGCCCAGGCCGAGCCCGTACTCGGAGATTGGTTCCCGCAGGAGCCAGAGGGAGAGGAGTGGAACGGCGAGGAAGAGGACGTTGCTCGACCCGAGCCAGTACAGGTCGGGGGCCATGTCCTGGAACCGGCCGAAGTGGAGTCGCCCCGCGAGCGTGGCGTTGAAGAAATCGGCCGACGCCTCGAAGTGGGAGGCGAGGTAGCAGGCCGTCGCGACCGTGACGATCGCCGCCGCACGCGGGTCGGCGTCGCCGAGCCAGCGCAGGACGGCGGGACGTCCGGGGCCGGACAGCTCCCCGGGCTCGATCACCGGATCTCGGCGAGCGCCCGGTCGAGCCGCGCGAGGGCGGTCTCCTTGCCCAGGAGCGCGACGAGGTCGTGGATCGGCGGACTGACCGTGCCGCCGGTGAGCGCGACGCGGACGGGCTGGGCCACCTTGCCGAGCCCGAGCCCGAGCGCCTCGGCGGTCGCCTTGAACAGCGCCTCGACGGCGGCGGGCTCGAAGGGCGCGAGCTTGCCGAGGCCGTCGCGGATCCGCTCGAGTGCCGGGCGGCTCGCCGCGGTCAGGAACTTCTCGGCGGCCTTCGGGTCGCGCGCGGGCTCGGCGAAGAAGTAGGCGGAGAGGTCGGCCATCTCGGCGAGGGTGTGCGACCGCTCCTGCTGCGCGCGGATGATGCCGCGCAGCCGTCCACCGTCCGGCACCGGCCAGCCGCGGGCGCGGAGCTGCTCGGCGAACTGCCCTTCGAGCTCCTCGGGCCGCGCGGCCTTGAGGTATTGCTGGTTGAGCCAGAGCAGCTTCTCCGGGTTCCAGACGCCGGAGGTCGTCCCCACGTGGTCGAAGTCGAACCAGGCGATCATCTGCTCGCGGGAGATGACCTCGTCGTTGCCGTGCGACCAGCCGAGGCGCACGATGAAGTTGAGCAGCGCGTCGGGCAGCACGCCGTTCTTCCTGTGGAGCATCACGTCGGCTTCGGGGTGGAGCCGCTTCGAGAGCTTCTCGCGGTCGGGGCCGAGGATGAGCGGGAAGTGGGCGAAGCGCGGCGGCGCGAAGCCGAGGTACTCGTACAGGACGAGCTGCGGGAAGGTGCTGTTGATGTGCTCCTGTCCGCGGCCGACGAGGGTGATCCCCATCGCGTGATCGTCGACGACGCAGCCGAAGTCGTACAGCGGCACGTAGTCGCTCCGGCAGAGCACTTCGTCGTAGAGGTCGTCCACGTCCTTGCGGATCGCTCCGCAGACGACGTCGTCGAAGCGGACGGCGCCCGAGTCCGGCAGGCGCAGCCGGATCACGAAGGGCCGGTCGGGCTCGTCCTTGCGGCTGCGGCAGGTGCCCTCGTACTTGTAGGGGCGGCCCATCTTCTCGAAGGCCTTGCGCCGCTCGTCGAGCTCCTCCTTCGTGCAGTAGCAGCGGTAGGCGTGGCCGTCCCGGACGAGGCGCTCCGCGGTCTCGCGGTAGAGCGGAATGCGCTCGCTCTGGAAGTAGGGGCCGTGCGGGCCTCCGACTTCGGGACCTTCGTCCCAGTCGATGCCGAGCCAGCGCAGCCCGTCGAGGATGGCCCGGACGGACTCGGGCGTCGAACGCTCGCGGTCGGTGTCCTCCATGCGGAGGACGAAGCTTCCGCCGAAGCGGCGGGCGTAGAGCCAGTTGAAGAGCGCGGTGCGTGCCCCGCCGATGTGCAGGTAGCCGGTCGGGGAGGGCGCGAAGCGGAGGTGTGGCTTGGATTCCATGGCGGGCTTGTCTAGCAGAGCGATCGCCGCGAGTCGACGCCGGCGGAGCGCGGCTAGGCGTGCGCCGCGATCCAGATCGCGCCGTCGGCGTAGACCTCGCGTTTCCAGATCGCCGCTTCGGCCTTGAGCGCGGCGATCCCCTCCTCGCACGCCCGGAACGCGGGGCCACGGTGGGGGGCGGCCGCGCAGACCACGACGGCGATCTCGCCGACCGCGAGCGCGCCGACCCGGTGGAAGAACGCGAGCCGAGCGCCGTGGGCCGCCTCGAGGCGCGCCGCGATCGCCGACATTTGCCGGAGCGCCATCGGTGCGTAGGCCTCGTACTCGAGCCGGACCACGCGTCCCCCGGCGCCGCTGTCGCGGACCGTCCCGAGGAACGTCGCGGTGCCGCCGTAGCCCGGAGTGGCGACGAGCCGCTCTGCCTCCGCGGGGACCAGCGGCTCGGCGGAGAGGCGGAATCGGCCTTCGCCCACGCCGCTTCCTCCGGCAACCGGGGGAAGCAGCGCGACCTCGGCGCCGTCGCGCAGCGGCGTGCCCGCCGGCACGAGTTCGCGGTCCACCGCGACCTGGAGCGCTGGACCGAGCGGCGCGAGGGCGGGGTAGCGCGCCAGCGCGGCGGCCTT
>DAIDIT010000204.1 GCA_027451705.1 Pseudomonadota bacterium | reverse complement strand
CCACGCTCGCAGATCGGGGGGCAGCAACAACCGCTGATCCAAGCTGTACGGTCGGAAAGTGCGCGCCATGACGCCAGCCTAACCACCGGCCCCTTGGTGTCCAGCCCTGCCGTCCGCTTTTCCCGACGGCCTCCTAGCCCGAGCCGTACGTCGAACCCGAGGCGGGAGGGCCACGTGCCCTCCCGCCTCTTTTCATTTCTACCGATCGTCAGCGTGGTAGGATCCCGATCGAGGTGAGGAGAACGCCGCCAGGGTGGGTCGGGTTGCTCGGGCTTTGCCTCGCCGGCTGCCCCACGGTCACGCCCATCACCAACCCAGGTACGGGCGGCAGCTCGGGGGGCGCGTCCTCGTCGACCGGCGGAGCCTCCGGCACCGGCGGTTCGACCGGCTCGGGCTCGACCAGTTCCGGCGGGACCACGTCCGGGGGGACGACGACCAGCGGCGGCAGCTCGAGCGGCGGCAACGCCGACGCGGGGCTGCCCTTCGGCCTGCCCTGTACGATCGTCCCTCCCTCGCAATCCCCCGGGTCGCCGAACGATCCCTGCGAGGCCTATGGCCTCGCCTGCGGCGGCACCGTGACCGGGTTCGACGGCGGCGTCATCGTCTCCACGGGGAGCTGCCAGCTCCCGGCCACCCACGGCCACTGCGCGCCGTCGCTCGGCTGCGCCGCGTCGAGCCCGCCCGCCGACTGCGTGGACACCGGGCAGGCCGGCGACTACTGCCTCGTGGCTTGCTCTTCCGTCCTCGACTGCCCGAGCCTCGACGACCACTGCGTCCAGGTCCTCGACGGCGGCAGCTTCTGCATGACCGACTTCTGCGGACCCGGCACCGGGAACGGCGGCGCCTACTACGGTCCGTGCACGGTGACGAGCGGCGACGATGGACAATGCCTGCCGCGGGTGAGCGACACCGGCTCGATCGTCGGGCTCTGCACGGCCACGGGAGACGTCGCCGACGGCGGCGCCTGCACGACGGACCGGACCTCCGCGACCACCGCGCTGTGCAAGGCCGGCGAGGCCTGCCTCGGCCTCGGCAAGTCGGGGCGGCGCTGCCTGCCGGTCTGCGCGCTCGCCGACGCCGGTCTCACCGGCACCGGCTGCGCGAGCCTCTGCGTCCCGGACAGCCCGTACACACTCTTCGGGGTCTGCCCGCCGCCGGAGGTGCCCTGTACCCTCGACGCCGCGACCGGCCCGGCCGGCCAATCCGGCGATCCCTGCGAATCGTGGGGCTTCGCCTGCGCCGGCCTGCAACGCTCCGATGCCGAGCTGGAGACCGGGACCTGCCAGCCGCCCACCGAGTTCGACGGCTGCAATCCGGAGGTCGGCTGCGCAGCGCCGTTTCAGTGCACCCAGGTCCCGTCGGAGGGCACCATGCCGCTCTGCCTCCAGCGCTGCGCGCTCCCCGGCGACTGCGAGGACCCCATCGACACCTGCCTCCCGCTCCCCTCCGGCGCCTCGGTCTGCGCGCCGAACCCGTGCGGCCCGGGATCGGTCAACGCCAACGGCACGAGCTTCTACGGCCCCTGCGCCTCGACGAAAGCCGACGACGGCTTCTGCCTCCCGTACGGTGTCAAGACGTTCGGCGGGATCTGCCTCGGCTCGGGGAGCGCGACGGTGGGGGAAGACTGCGCCTCCGACCGGTCCGGGGGAAAACCGCTCTGCGCGCCCGGCCTCATTTGCTTTCCCAATCCCAATTCGATCGCCGGGCCGAACGCCTGCCTCCCCGTCTGCCAGGCCAATCCCGCGACCGGCGGTGGCAGTTCCAAGACGGCGTGCGACGGCGGCTACTGCGTGGATTTCGACCTCGCCAGCCAGGCCGCGTGGGGCCTCTGCTTCACGCCCTGCAAGACCTCCGCCTCCTGCCCCTCGAACGAGAGCTGCGTCCCCGTCGCCGTGATCGACGGGGGCGCCGCGACGGGCTGCGTCCCCTGATCCGCCGCCGGACCGGCCGCTTGACTTTCGACCGTCTGGCCCGCACCCTCCCGAGCCATGCGCATCCTCGTCGTGCTCGCGTGCGGCCTCGGCCTCGCGGCCTGCGGGTGCCCCACGCGGCTTGCGACCCCGGGCGACGCGGGCGCCGGCACCGACGGCGGGACCTTCGACGCGGGCGACCTCCCGGACGCGAGCACGTCCGACGCCGGCCTCACCGACGCGGGACTCCCCGACGCCGGGGCGGCGATCTGCCCCGAGTTCGGGTCGATCGACATCTGGGCGCCGGTCGACGCCGGCATCGCCTTGCCGGGGGACCTCGGCCGCATCCTCGCCTGCGAGCACCTCGGCTCGTTCTCGCAGGTCGCGCTTGCCGCGAACCCCCTCGTGGCCGGTCAGACCGTCCGCAACGGCTACGAGCTGTACGCCCTCCAGTACGTCTCCGAGGGACCCGTCGGCGTTCCCCACCGGGTCAGCGCGCTCCTCTATGCGCCGTCCGGCGGCCCGGCCGGCGTGCCGCTCGTCGCCGTGAACCACGGCACCACCGGCATGGGGCCCAATTGCGGCCCGACCCACCTCCCCGCCTACACCGACTACATGGCGCTGCCCATCGTCGCCCACGGCTACGCCGCCGTGGCGACCGACTACACCAACATGGGCGTCGACGAGGGCGGCGTCGCGCCCTACCTCGTCGGCACCGCCGAGGGTCTCGACATCCTCGACGCCGTCCGCGCCGCCTTCCACTTCCACGACAGCCGCTTCGACGCCGACCAACTCTCCGGCGAGCTGTTCTTCGCCGGGCACTCGCAGGGCGGGCAGGCCACGCTCTTCGCCCACCAGCTCTACGACCCGTCGGTGGGCGGAACCCTGCTCGGCAGCGTCTCGTGGGCGCCCGCGCTCGGCGACCCGCGCGAGATGGGCCAGATCCTCTCGAGCGGGACTCCCACCCTCGGGGTCGGGACGTTCCTCGTGATGGGCCTCTATGGAAACATGAGCTACTACGGCGAGCCGGACGCCGGGAGTTGGCTCTTGCCTGGCCCCGAGGCGCAGCTCCCTGGCATCCTGCACGACGACTGCTTCGTCGACGGCGCCACCGCCCTCTCGACCCTCTGGCCGACGCTCGGCCAGATCCTCACCCCGTCGTTCCTGGCCGCAGCGCAGGGCTGCGACTTCGACGCCGGGACCTGCCCCGCACTCGGCCCCTGGACCGGGGAGCTGCTCGGGGACGTCCCCGGCAGCTTCACGAGCGACGCGCCCGCCCTCCTCGTGCAGGGCGAGTCCGACACCCTCGTCCTCCCCGAGACCACCGCCTGCATCGCCGCGCGCCTGCAAGCCCACGGCACGCCGGAACAGGCCTGCGGCTATGCCCTTGCCGATCACCTGACCATCGTCGGCCGCTCCGTCGCCGACACCCTCGCCTGGATGGACGGGCGCCGCGAGGGCAAGACCGCCGACGTCTGCCCCGCCCCCTTGTCCGAAAGCTGCGCGCCCTGAGCAGAATCGCTTGCGCGCGCGGGCGCCTCCGAGGTAGTTTGCGCCGCGCTTCACCGCTGGGGTGTTAGTTAAGTTGGTTATAACGCCGGCCTGTCACGCCGGAGGCCACGGGTTCGAGTCCCGTACACCCCGCCAAGATTTCCCTTGTGCCCGTTGCGTTTCCAGCACTTTTGAGGCCACTGTAACGGGCACTGTAACGAGTTCCCCGTCCACCCCTCCAGAATTCGCGGCCTTGGCGAAGGGCAGCACCCTCCCCTCGCGCAGTTCGATGCGCAGGCAGGCCACCGCCGCGCAGAGCGTCGGCCAGGGCAGCGTGGTGTAGTCGTCGAAGACGTCGCCCTCGGGGCCGTGCGTCACCCAGCACAGGACGTCCTTGCGCGCGCCGTCACCGCGGGCCAGCGAGATGAACGTCCGCCGGCTGTCATACTGCCGGCGGCGGCGCAGGCCCAGCTTGTCGAGGTCGCCGTGGAAGCGCCCCAACGTCTGCAAGACGTTCCGCGGCTTGCCGGTCGCGGAGGGGATTATCAGGTCGTCCGCCGTCGGCTTGCGCCCGATGAAGTGGAGACGATCGTCGAAAAGCGCGGCGTCGCGATCGCGGGCGCGGCGATCGTTTGCCGGCAAGTGTTGCCGGCTTGCGAACGGCCGCCGAGGGACGCCCAGTTCCTCTCGTGACTCGACTCCCGCGGGGCGATGAAAACGTATCGGGGCCGGTGACGGGTTAAGTGAGTGCGAGCGCGCTCTTTGATGGGGTTCTGGAGCATCGCCGAGACGACGACCACCACGATGCCGTAGTAGACCTTCCGCCCCAGGAAACGCAGCGAAGCCGGCGTCCTCCGCTTCCGGCAGCCCTCCTCCGCGCAGCAAAAGCTGTAACGCAACTCCGCCTCCTCCCCGACCTCGGGCGGTCCGCCACGCGGCTTGCGGCGGAACCTCGCCGAGTGCAGCACGCCGCCGCAGTCCGCGCAGCCCGCTGCCCGTGCCTCCGCCGCGATCTCGCGATCGGCTTCCAGCAGGAACGCAAAGAAACTCGCATCCCGCAGCACTTTCTGGCACAAGGGTCACCTCTCTCTTCCTCGCAGACGAGAGAGAAGACCCCGATCGACACGAGGACGGCGAGGGGGGCGGCCACCTGCACCGGGATGCGGAGCGCGAGCAGCGGCACGGCCACGAGGGCCTCGCCGAACCCGAGGGTCGAGCGGATCAGCGTCGCGACGAACACGGCCGCCACGACCTGCACCGCGATTGCGTCGATCACCTTGGAGCGTTCATACCACCGCCGGTCGCGTCGAGCGGGCCGCTCAATTCTGTTCCGCCGGAACGCAGCCGGACCAGGCGCTGTTCTCGGGGTCGAGGCCGTCCTCGCAGGACCAGTCGTGCGGGCAATCATCGTCGGTTCGGCAGGCGTCCCGGCAGAGGCCCACGCTGTGACCGGCTCCGTCGCTGAAGCCCTCGGACTTGTCGCACAAGGCGCCGTGGCCTTGGCTTCCGGCGCCGCAGTCGCTGGCGCGGCGGCAGTTGGCGGTCGCCGCCGGCGGCGGAAGTCCTTCGGCCTCGCCCACGGCCCACGGGACGGCCGGCCCGCCGTAGGCTGGTGCGGGCGGCGCCGGCGCGCCCGATCTGCCCGCCGCCCACTCGGACGCGGTGAACGGCCGGTAGGCGTAGCGCGGGCCGCTGGGCGGACGGCTCCGTTCGCCTCTCGCGTCCGGCCGGCCGTCCGCGGCGCAGAGGGGAACCACCAGCAGGGCCACGGCAAGAGCCACCCCAGGCTTCGGATCGGTCACGTCGAACCTCCCACGCGCGACGTTGGACGCCGCGCGGTCCGACTCATTCACCGCCTCGGGTGGGGCGCCCGGTTCAGGGCGACGCGGGCATGGCCGCGACGACGGCGGGAGGCGGGAGCTCGGCGCACGATTGCTGGACGCCCATGTTGCACGCCGCCTGCATGTAGCGCTGCGCGCGCACCGGGTCGGGCGCGACACCCAGTCCGTACTCCAGCACCTTCCCGACGCCCGCGCAGGCTCCGGGCTGCGCCTGCTTCATCGCGACGCCGTCGACCGTCCCCGTGCTGCAGAGCTGCGCAAGCTGCTCGATCTGCTGCGAGCTGACCGTCGGCGCCGCGCCTCCGTTGCCGGCCGAAACGCGGCTCCCTCCGGGGGCCGTCCTGCGGAAGAACTCGACTGCCCCGCAGGCCTGGGGGTTGCCCGCCTGGCACAACGGCTCGAGGAAGGCGGCGCTGCCCACCTGGAGGGACGTCGTCCGCCGTTCTCCCCCGCGCACGTAGACGACGGACAGGACACTCCCGATCGCGTGGTGGACCGCCGGCCAGGTGGGCCGACCGTCCTCCGCGACGACGTAGTCTCCCACCTGCAGACCGGCCTTGTCCGCGGGTCCGCCCGGGAAGAGGTAGGTCACGACGACGGCCTGTCCCCGGGGCTTGCTCTCGTAGCCCCCGAAGGGTCGCTCGTCGAGCGGGACCGCCGCGTCGGGCGCGACCGCGGGCGCCGTCGCCGGCGGAGGCGCGAGCGGGGGCGCCGGCGGCAAGGGGGCGGCCGTGGGCGCCGGCGCCGCCGCGGCA